>JAPPJY010000071.1 GCA_028874335.1 Gemmatimonadota bacterium
TCTCGTCTTTTCGTAGTCTCGTCTTTTCGTAGTCTCGTCTTTTCGTAGTCTCGTAGTCTCGCCTTTCGTAGTCTCGTAGTCTCGTCTATTCGTAGTCTCGTCTATTCGTAGTCTCGTCTTTTCGTAGTCTCGCCTTTTCGTAGTTTCGTTTATTCGTAGTTTCGTTTTTCGCCTTTCGTCTTTCGTCTTTTCGTGGTTTCGTCTTTCGTATTCTCGTATTCTCGTCTTTTCGTACTCTCGTATTCTCGTCTTTTCGTATTCTCGTATTCTCGTCTTTTCGTACTCTCGTCTTTTCTATGCTTCCTCTCATTCGATCCCTTCGGCCGAACCAGTGGATAAAGAGCGTGTTCGTACTCGCCCCGCTCGTCTTTTCAGAACACCTGCTCGACGGGCGCTATCTGTTGCGCAGCGGCGGCGCGTTCGTTCTCTTCTGCCTCATGTCGAGCGCGGTCTACCTTCTGAATGACATTCGAGACGTCGAATCCGATCGGCGTCACCCCGAGAAGCGCAACCGGCCCATTGCATCGGGGCTGTTCAGCCCTGGCGCGGCGTCCGCAGCCGCCATCGTTATCGCCCTCTCGGCGCTTCCGCCGGCTTTTCTGCTGAGTACCTCATTTGGATGGGTTCTGTTGGCCTACGGGCTGATGAACGTCGCCTATTCGCTCTATTTGAAACACGTCGTCATTCTGGACGTGATGATCATCGCCACCGGATACCTGTTGCGGGCCATCGCGGGCGCACTGGTCATCAACGTGGAGATATCCTCGTGGCTCATCCTGTGCACGGTGTTGCTGGCGCTGTTCATGGGTTTTGTCAAACGACGGCAGGAACTGATCCTCCTGGAATCCGGCGCGGGAGGACATCGCCGCATTCTGGATGAATACACGCCGCGCTTTCTGGATCAGATGATCGCCGTCGTCACCGCCGGGGCCCTCGTTTCCTACGCGCTCTACACCATGTCGCCCGACGTCGCACTGAAACTCGGGACGCCGCATCTCAATCTCACCATACCTTTCGTGATCTACGGACTTCTGCGCTACCTCTATCTGGTCTATGCCAGGAACCAGGGCGGCAATCCATCCTCAACCATTCTGGGCGATCCATCGCTGCTGATCAACGGCGGCCTCTGGTTTCTTGCCGTTTTTGCCCTGCTCTACTTCAAGTAACCCGGACCCCTTTTACCGCTACCACCCTGTTCCCACGTTCGCCACCGCTCGAGAGCGTCTGTTATGCAGAGCCGGGTCGCCGTACTTAAGACCAGACCTGAAACGGTCCTGAAAGACTACCACAGGCTGCTGAACCTGGCGGGGTACCAGGACGTCCTGGACAGGAAGCTCGACACCGCCCTGAAAGTCAATATTTCCTGGCATTTTTTCTACCCCGGCAGTTCCACGACCCCGTGGCAGCTCGAAGGCGTAATCCGCGCCATGGCAAGGGACGGATATCGCAAAGACCTGATCCACGCCTGCCACAACCGGACGGTGGTCATCGATGCCCGGCTGGGCGAACGGGAAAACAAGCAGGTCCAGGTCGTCAACGCCCACGGCCTGAGGAATATCCACCTGTATGAAGGCGAGGAATGGATCCACATTCGGGATGCCGTGGGCGATCTGGCGGACGGGTTCCTGTGCCTGAATCAGGTCTACCCCGATGGCTTCCACATTCCCCGGCGCCTGATCGGCGAAAACATCGTGCACCTGCCCACCGTGAAGACCCACGTATTTACCACCACAACCGGCGCCATGAAAAATGCCTTCGGCGGCCTCCTCAACGAACGGCGCCACTGGACCCATCCGGTTATTCACGAGACCCTCGTGGACCTCCTGATGATCCAGAAGGAAATCCACCCCGGCATATTCGCGGTAATGGACGGCACGTTCGCCGGAGACGGCCCCGGACCCCGATGCATGATACCCTATACCAAGAACGTCATCCTTGCGAGCGCGGACCAGGTTGCCATCGATGCGGTAGCGGCCAGGATGATGGGGATGGATCCGCTATCCATCAAATACATCCGGCTCGCCCACGACCGGGGCCTGGGTTGCGGCGACCCGCGCGAGATTCGGATTTTGGGTGATACCTCCGCGGCCGAAGAAAACTGGCAATTCGCGGGTCCCTTCCGCAAAATGACGTTCGCATCCCGAATGCAGCACAAGATCTATTGGGGACCGCTCAAGAAGCCTGTCGAGTGGTCGCTCAAGACTTTCCTTGCGCCGTGGTCCTACCTGGCCAGCGTCCTCTACCACGACACCTTCTGGTATCCGTTTCTGGCCCGAAAACGAATGCGGGATGTTCTGGAAAGCGACTGGGGCCGTCTCTTCAGGAACTGGGAGCGTCTCGGCTCCACGGACGACGGCTACGACACCGTGGGAGAGGCCGCCGCCGAGATCCGCCGGACCGGATTCAACGCATTCAGGCGCTCCCTCGGCGTCCTGGTTTCCTGCATTCGCGAGGCCCCGGAATTCCTCACGCTGCGAAAGCGGCAGATGCATGAGAAGTAGTGCTACGTCCACGATCCATGCGCGCGCCTTCCTCAGAACCGACGATCGAGGCCATCAGGCGAATCGCACCCACCGCCGTTCGCGGCGGATCCACGGTTGTAAATATCCGGACGATCCCCGGTCACCCGAACGTCTGGAAAGTCGTCCTCGGCGACGGTTCATTCGTCATTGCCAAGCAGCACGTTTTCGCTCCCCTGGCACGCGGCGAACCCCACGACCTGCTGGCCGTTGAACAGTTCGTACACGAGCGACTGTCCAAGACGCCGGTCCCGAAGCTCTATGCCGCGGACACCGAACACGACCTGGTCTTTTTCGAGTGGTGCGGCGATCACACGCTCGACGACGTCTGCCAGGAGGGCGCGGCGGGAGCTTACGGGCGCCTCGTCGTCGAAGGTTTTTCCAGAATTCAGTCCGTCTTTCGCGCAGAGAGTGACGAATTCGCACCGCGGACATTCCCGGGCTGCTATCCGACGGACCTTCGCCGGACGTGGCGGCGGACAACCCGCAGTCTCGTCGGTGCCCTGCCGAGCCTCGCCTGCCGGCTATCTCGATCCGCGAGTCGAAAGCGTATCACTGCAACCTCAGACGCGTTTCTCGAGCTTCTCCAATTTCTCGAACAGGCGGCGCCGCTGCCCGGTCCAACCGACTACAACGCCCGCAACGTCATCGTCGACCCGGACACACAGTCGCTCCGTTTCATCGAGTTTTCCAGGATCGGCTGGGACTGGCCCGAACGCCGGCTCACACAGTATACGACCTCCCACGGCGCCGGACGGCCGGACGGCGGGACTGTCAGCGTGCTGACGCCTGCACTGGCCGCGCGTTATGCCGCGCTTGCAACGGAATACCGGGCAGAGCCACCGGCGGAGATCGCGGCACTGCTGGACGGGCACCATTTCGTTTTTCACCTCCTGGCCGCGCAGTCGCTCCTCGACGCCATGCCGGATCCCCGTCATCCGCTGCTGGACAGGTGGCGGAACCCGGAAGCGCGCCTGGAGCAGTTGCGAAGTATCCTCTCGATACCCCTCTGCGACGATCCCCGAACGACGGAACTCCGATCCTGTTTCAAAACCTGATTCCGCTGCGGGTCGCTCCAACTGTTAACCTCAATAGGAAAAAAACAGCAACGCGGCGACGCGATAAAACCCTCCGAAACGGGGAGTTATCAACGTATGGAAGGACGTTTTTTCCGTTCACGTCCAGTGACCTGGTGTATCCTGGAAATCCGCCGTCTAATCGCCTTTATTTACAAGCACATATTCGAATTAACGTCCCCGAAGACTTAGGAATCAAGGTTAACCTGCACACGGTGAAGAATCAGCCGATCCACGCGTCTGAGATCCGACCGGCAGAGAATCGCCACATGAACGCCCAAAATGGTTGACATCCCCGGGTAATTGGCCTATCGTAATTTCCGAAGTATCGAGCGACCCTGTTTCCTGTCATCCCATTAACCCCAATTCGAAAAAACAGCAACGCGGAGACGCGACGAGAACACCTGAAACGGGGCGTAAAGGTCGTCCGGAAGGACGTTCTTTCAGTTCACGTCAGGTGACCTAATCGCCTTTATCAACCCGCACTTATTCGAATTAACCTCAATCCGAAAAAAACAGCAACGCGGCGGCGCAATAAAACCCTCCGTAACGGGGCGTTATTGACGAATAGAAGGACGTTTTTCCCTTCACGTCCAGTGACCTGGTGTATCCTGGTAATCCGCCTTTTAATCGCCTTTATTTACAATCACATATTCGAATTAACGTCCACGAAGACTTACGAATCAAGGTCAACGTCCCCGAATAATTACGAATCAAGGTTAAACTCACGGATATGTGCGCCTTCCTGCCTCCCGGTAAACTCCCGCTGGACATGCTTTCGGGTCTGCTGCGCGAATGTTCCGCTAAAGACGAGCGCATCCTTGTAGGGCCGCAGGTGGGCGAGGACGCCGCCGTTATCGACTTTGGCGGGACCTGCCTGGTGGTGAAGACCGACCCCATTACCTTCGCCACGGACGAAATCGGCCACTACGCGGTCCACGTCAACGCCAACGACATCGCCACGATGGGTGCCGTTCCCCGCTGGTTCCTGGCCACCCTCCTCCTGCCGGAAGGCCGGACGAGCGAAACGCTGGTCCGGACCATCTTCGACTCGCTCCGGCGCGCCGCGGGTAAAATCGGCGTCTCTCTCTGCGGCGGCCACACCGAAATCACCGCGGGTCTGGACCGTCCGATCGTCGTCGGTCAGATGCTGGGCGAAGTATCCCGGGAGCGCCTCGTCCGATCCAGCGGACTGCAAGCGGGCGACCGTATTCTGCTGACCAGGGGGCTGGGGATCGAGGCCACGGCCATTCTTGCCAGAGAGAAGGAAAACGAACTGCGCGACCGGGGGTTCGATGCCGCCCTCCTGAAAACAGCGCGCGAATACCTGCATACTCCGGGGATCAGTATTCTCGAGGAGGCGCGCATCGCCTGCGAAACCGCGACCGTGCACGCGATGCACGACCCCACGGAAGGCGGCGTTGCCACCGCGCTCCGGGAACTGGCCGCCGCATCCGGCTGTGGACTCACCGTGGAAGCGGAAGCTCTTTTTGCCTCGGAAGAAACGCGTCTCCTCTGCGATGCTTTCCAGCTCGATCCGCTAGGCGTCATCTCCTCCGGCGCCCTGTTGATCGGCGTGGCGCCGGAAGACGCCGGACGGGTCCGCGACGCCATCCGGACCGCAGGCATCCCCTGCGAGATCGTCGCCCGCGCGGAACCACCCGAATCCGGGCTCAAGCTCCACGTTAACGGTACGGCCTTCGACCTTCCCGAATTCGACCGGGACGAAATCGGCAAGATCTTCTGACGCTTGGTTTATAGGGGGGCAACCCTTGTGGTTGCCCACATTGCGGTGGAGATATCTGTGATTCTCAACGGGTATCCTCTACAGGCACCGCATTTGGCTGACAGTCGCTCGAACCCTGGTAACAGCACAATTTACAGACGCGGTGCCAATCCAGAGCACTCCCGGAGCAGGGCGCGCTGTTCCGTCCAGCACCCCACTACGTTTTGCTCCGGGTTTTGCAGGCCAGAGTGTCAGGTGAGTCCCTTGAGGGTATTCGCGCCATGCATTTGGCAGGCCCCGCGCCCAGCGGCGACTTTTGGTT
>JAPPJY010000090.1 GCA_028874335.1 Gemmatimonadota bacterium
GCCCATATCCAATGTATCGTGGCTGCGCGCCCCTCGCCACTCTTGGGTGGATTTGCCCAACGCCGACCGGCGCTTTTGCAGCCGCGCGAAGACCGCTGGGAATTTTAAAACAGCTTCTCACGGCGACCACCAAAAAAACGGGGACGGAGACCGTCATCCAGAGGACTTGCCCTGCTTGTGCTGCCCGCACTGAGCTTGTCGAAGTGGCTTGTCGAAGCAAGCCTGCTTACATTGAGCTCGGTCCCTGAGCTTGTCGAAGGGTGTCGAAATATCGAAGGGTGGACTCAGCGTCTTCGATGTCGCATGGGATCAAAAGATAATTCCAGCGACGTGCGCGTCAAGACACAAAAATCCCCAACCGGTGCAGACCATGCCGGCAGGGCCTCAATTGCCTCGAATTCAAGCGTCGGCCGACGGTCTCGGCGCGCCTGGATACCGGCAGGCAGGGCGGCCGCGCCTCCTTCGAAATCCCTTGCAGGAAGCCGCATAAGGCACATATAATACGGCAGTTATTGTGAATCCCTGAAGGGTGTTTCCTCCGGCCGCGCGCTGTCGATCCTGGACCACGTATGAACTCCAACCCGCGAATCCTCTTTATTGCCCGGCGTTATCCACCCTCGGTCGGCGGCATTCAGACCTACGCGAAAGAACTCTATACCCGGCTTTGCCAATACTGTCCCGTGACGCTCGTCGCGCTGGGCAAGGAGCCGCTCTTTCACCTGGCCTGGTTCATGCCCTACGCCTTCTGCGCCGCCGTCTATTACGTTCTCCGTCACCGTCCCGATGCGGTGTTCTTCATGGACGGCGTTACGGCCGCCCTGGCCCCGTTTCTGCGCCCCTTCACGCCGGCCCGATTTGCCGTCACTATCCACGGCGCCGAGCTGACGTTCCGGCGCGCATTCTTCAGCCGCCTGATGCGGGCCGGCGCCCGCGCGTGCGACCGGACCGTTATGGTCAGCCGCGCCACGGCGGCGCTCGCCGTCCGCAACGGTTTACCGGCGGAAAAAACGCGCGTCATCTACCAGGGGATCCACGCGGTGATCCCGGCCAACGACGAGCATCGACACCTGAGGGACCGCTTCGAGCGGGCGCACGGCCTCGACCTCCGCGAATACCCCGTCCTCCTCAACTACGGGCGGCAGGTCCGGCGCAAGGGCGTCGCCGAGTTCATCGAGAACGGGGTACCGTTGATGAGAGATGACATTCGTCTGCTCATCAGCGGCAGCGGACCTGCACAGGACGGTATCCGGGCGGCCGTCAAATTTCTGAACCTGGAAGACCGTGTCTTTCTGCTCGGCCGGCTGGACGATCCCACGCTGGCCATGCTTCGCCGGGAGGCGCAACTCTTCCTGATGCCCAACATCCACCTTCGCCACGACGCGGAAGGATTCGGCATCGCCCCGCTCGAGTGTCTGTACGCCGGCCTGCCGGTGGCCTATTTCGACGTGGATGCCCTTGGCGAGAGCCTGCGCGACGGCGGCTTCCGCGTCCCGCCCGGCGACTATCCCGCCTTTGTCGAACGGATCCATAAGTACCTCGACCTTTCCGATGAAGACAAGGAACGGGAAAGGATGCGCGTTCAGGCGTTTGTGCGGGCCGAGTATTCGTGGGAGAAAACCACCGTGCAGTACATGGATGTGTTTACGGGGAGGGATTGACCTCTAGATTGATGCAGGAACGACGTTTACGGCCCAAGAAACCCGGGCACCCACAAGGGGCGCCCCTACACGGTACGGGGTATACGATTTTCAACCAGATCGGATGAACGAATGAAATTGTAGGGGCGCCCCTTGTGGGTGCCCGGCATTTCGGCTGTCCTGTTTATCCATGTAAGGCTGACTCTATGAATAAAAGCCTTCTGACAAATCTCATATCGCTCGCGGTCGTGGGTACGGGCGCGGTCAGCCCGGTATATCGGGACCAGATCCTGACCGTCGGACTCTTCGCCACGTCGGGCGCTTTCACGAACTGGCTGGCGGTACACATGCTATTCGAAAAAGTGCCCGGCCTGTACGGATCCGGGGTGGTCCCCGCGCGTTTCGAAGAGTTCAAGTCCGGCATTCGAAAACTCATCATGGAGCAGTTCTTCACGCCGGAGAAGGTGGAGGAATTCCTGTCCGCGGACGCCCCGGACAAACCCCTCGACCCCGAACCCGTAATCTCCGCCGTTGACTACGACCGCATCTACGCCGGTTTCGTCGACGTCGTACTCGCCTCGCCATTTGGCGGCATGCTCGGAATCGTGGGCGGCGAAAGAGCGCTCGAACCGCTGCGCGACCCCTTCAAGGCCAAGATGAAGGAGGAACTCCGCGACATGCTGCTCTCGCGTTCCTTCAGCGACGCCATGGCAGCCGGCCTGCAAGGCGCTCACGCGGGGGAGGCCCTGGTGGCCAGAGCGGAGACCATTGTCACGCGCCGGCTGGAGGAACTCACGCCTCAGATGGTCAAACAGATCGTACAGGAGATGATCCGCGAACACCTCGGCTGGCTCGTGGTCTGGGGCGGCGTCTTCGGCGGTTTCCTCGGACTCATCGCAAGTTTCGTCCGGTAATCCGATGCTTGTCTACGACGGCAACTGCGCCTTCTGCACGCGTTGGGTGGACCGAATTCGCGCCGCCACCGGCGATCGGGTCGAGTTCGCGCCGTCGCAGGAGGTCGGCCACCGGTTTCCGCAGATATCCCCGGAGCAATTTGAAAACGCCGTCCAGTGGATCGGCCCGGACGGCGACGTCTACAGCGGCGCCAGGGCGGCGTTGTGTGTACTCGCGTTCACCGGGCCGACTGGAAGGCTGCTGTGGTGGGCCTACCGCCGGCTGCCCTGGTTTGCCGGAGCAGCTGAAGCCGGTTACCGGTTGGTCGCCCGTAACCGGAACACGGTGTCGACGGTTTGCCGATGGCTTTGGGGACAGGACCTCCGCCGGCCCGCGTACCGGACTTCCGCCGACCTGTTCCTGCGCGCCCTGGCCTTGATTTACCTGATCGCTTTCCTGTCGTTCTGGGTGCAGGCGCACGGCCTCATCGGCGCACAGGGCATCCTGCCGATCGAGGAATCCGTTCGACTGGCCGCGGAAAACGACCACCCACTCCGGTTCCCCACCCTGTTCTGGTTCAATCAGAGCGGCACGTTCATCCACGTCCTCTGCGGGGCCGGAACGCTGCTCGCCGGTGTCGCCGTAATTTTTCCGGCTTGCGGCCTGTTTTTCCTGCTCCTGTGGATCGGTTATCTCTCCATTGTGACGACCGGCGGCCCCTTTCTGTCGTTCCAATGGGACGTCCTGCTCCTCGAAGCCGGTCTGTTGGCGGTGTTTCTCGCACCCTGGAAGCTTCCTGCCGCGGGCTGCGCATTTGCGCCCTCACGGCTCGTCGCCTGGCTCTTTCGCTGGCTGCTGTTCCGCTTCATGTTCGCCTCCGGCGTGGTCAAGCTCACCAGCGGAGACGCGACCTGGCGGGACCTGAGCGCGCTTACCTACCACTACCAGACGCAACCTCTTCCCAATCCGCTGGCCTGGTACGTCCATCATCTGCCGGAAAGCATCCACGTCGTCTCCGTGGTCATCATGTTCGCCATCGAACTGGCGGCGCCCTTCTTCATCTTCGGACCCCGCCGCGTCCGGCTTGCGGCCTGCGCGCTGCTCGTAGGCCTGCAATTCGGTATCGCGCTTACCGGCAACTATACGTTTTTCAATCTGCTTGCGGCGGCGCTCTGCCTGTGGCTGATCGACGACGCGTCGTGGCCGAAACGGCTCAGAGTTCCGTCTTCCGGTCGCGAGAGTGGATATTCACCCGCCCTGCAAAGGCTGGCGGCCGCGCCCCTTGCCGCTGTCGTCGTGATCCTGAGTCTCGTGTATCTCTGCAGCTTCAGCCTGCGCCTGACGGTGCCGTGGCCCCATCCCGTGGTTGCCCTCAATCGGGCCGTGGCCCCTTACAATATCGTGAACACCTACGGGCTCTTCCAGGTGATGACCACGCGGCGGCCGGAAATCGTCCTCGAAGGCAGCAGGGACGGCAAAAACTGGCTGCCGTACGAATTTCGCTACAAGCCGGGCGCACCGGAAAGACGGCCCCCGGTTGTGGCGCCGCACCAGCCTCGCCTGGACTGGCAGATGTGGTTCGCCGCGCTCCGTCACCCACGGCAGAGTCCATGGTTCACCGACCTCTGTCGACGGCTCCTCGAAGGATCGCCGCCGGTTACCGGCCTGCTTGCGCGGAACCCCTTTCCCGGCAGCCCCCCGCGGTACCTGCGGGCGCAACTGTACGACTATCGCTTAACGACTCCGGACGAAAAACGCCGGACGGGCGACTGGTGGAAACGTACGTTTCAGAAAACCTATCTGCCGAAGATTCAGCTGGAGTAGCCGGAGGGGTATACAAGCAGGATCGGGCGCGGCGCCAGATTGCCGCCGGTTCACGAGAATGCGGGGATTCCGCAAGGTTCCCGCATCCGGACGTGCCTGCCGACCGTATTCAGGTTCTGAGCGCGTTTTTAACGACGTCCGCGATTTCGGGGTATTGATGCGGCGTTTCCAGGCTGCACAGGACGACGTGGTCTTTGACGTATCTGCCCGCGATTTCGAACTCCGCCCGCACCCGGTCGGGAGTACGCACCAGATACGGATCTGAATAGAGCCCGATAAACGGCACGAACGTGTTCCGCTTCGGGTCCTCGAGCCGCTTCATCTCAGCGGTCTCGAATTCAACGCGCTCCAGGCTCCAGTGAGGGGGATAGAACCAGGAAATCGTCTGCGTACAGAAATCCAGCCGCAGCCTGTTTCCATAGTACTCGTCGGGATAGAACGGCGGCCAGACGTGGTTGGTGACAACCGCATCCGGTTTGATCGCCTTCGCGTGTTCGTACAGGGCGTCGGATAACGTGACCAGGCTCGACTCCGACATCCGGGCGAGCAGTTCGGGTTCGTGCGCCTCCGGCTGCGCGGCGGCCATCGACTTCCGTAAGGCCGCGCATCGATCGCAGAAACACCCATAGTGGTTCCTGAAGCCAAAACCGTCGAACGAGACACCGTCCGCGATTTCCAGCGCCCGGCTCACCCGATCCTTCAGGAACGACCTCGAAGCCTCGTGCTCGAAGCACAGCGTGGCGCCGTCCTGCACGATGGAAAACCACCGGTGCGACAGCAGCTGGAAATTTGCGGGTGTACCCTCGAACCCGGCGCGGGCAATCTCGTCCTCCGCGGGAAGCAGCCGCTGCAGACAATCAGGATGCGCCGCGGCGAAGGCGTCCGAAGGCCGTGCGTACACAATCGCGACGATCCTGACGCCCAACGCCGCGCCCCGCCGCGCCATCGCCTCGGTGGGGTCCCGCACGATCAGGGTGTCGAAGCCCAGATCGCTCGCGAACTCCACGATCTCCCGCTGCTGCGTTTCCGTCTCCACCGGCAGATGCCAGTCCCACGCCGCCTTCATGATTCCCCTCCTCGCCTCATCCTAAGTCGCGCCGTCGTTGCATTTGCAGGTGCAACCCTGTTGGTTGTCCACATCGTGACGCTCACGCCGCAATTGATATCGACACGCCATATCGCAAACCGGTTCAAGCTGAACGCTGAGAGCTGACAGCTGTTTTCACTGCTTTTTATTGGCCGCTTTCCTGATCGCATCCGCCATCTTTCGAACGCGGGCCTGCGTATTGTCCGGATGCATCGGGATCAACACGGCCCGGCTCATGATATCCAGAGAATCGCTGCACATATCCATGGTGTACTTCACGTTCAGCTTCCGGTTCGACGGGAAGTTGTAGGGATTCATATCGGGGTGGTGTGCCCCCTGTTTTCTCATAATCGGATCCCACCGGGTATAGACGTGCCGCCCCGTATCGATGGGCAGGAATCCGCGCGCGCCGTTCCCGCTCAGACCGTCCGCGAAAGTCCTCGCCGATTCCTCGTTCGGAAAGATGAAGCCCAGGTTGCTGGCGCACTCGTACGCCAGGCTGTTGTTGACAATTGAGGTCAGGCCCGCATCCCTGCCGGCCTCCAGCAACTGCCGTTTGTGGGCGCCCATCTTCTCCAGCATCCCGTCGAGTCGCCGCAGCTGGACGTTCAGAATGGCGCCCGAAACTTCCGGGGCCCGGAAATTATGTCCCGCGAACTGCTCGTCCTCCTTTTTCTGCTCCGGATTCCAGTAGAACGAGCAGCAATCCGATGCCACGGAGGCGCGTCCGAAAACCGCCTTGTTATTGGTGACGAACGCCCCTCCCTCGCCGCTTGAGATATTCTTGTAAAAGTTGAAACTGAAGGCGCCCGCGTGTCCGATCGAACCCAGCATCCTTCCCTCGTACGCGCCGCCCACCGCCTGGCAGGCGTCCTCGAGTACGAGCAGTTTGTGCCTGCGCGCAACGCGCATCAGCGCCTTCATGTTGCACGGCAGACCCCACATATGCACGGGAATGATCGCCTTTGTATGGGGCGACAGCCTGCGTTCCACGTCTTCCGCGGAGAGCGTGATCGACTCGTCCACGTCGGCCACGACGGGAATCGCGCCTGCCGACAGAACCGCCAGCGCGGTGGCCATATAGGTACAGGCGGGGACGATGACTTCGTCGCCGGGACCCACCTTCAATCCCACCAGGGCGCAATACAACGCCGACGTCCCGCTGGTTGTCATCCGTGCGTACTTGACGCCCAGATGCTTCGCCCAACCGGCCTCGAACCGCTCGCACTCTCCTGTCCGTCCGTACCGAAAGAGACCTCCGTCTCTGAACAGTTTCTCAACACGCCTCAGTTCCAGGTCGCCGATGCGATACATGGCACCTCCCGCTTCGAATTACGCGCCGCTTTCCCGCGCCTGCAGTTGCCTGAACGCATACGTGTACGCCAGGAGTGTCGCAGGTACGGTAAGCAACAACCCAACCACCAGACAAAGGAAACCGGCGACATTGATCAGCAGCAACAGCATGAAAAATATGAAGAGACGCCATCTGGCGCCTTTCGTTGTCTCCGCACTGCGCCGGAACGATTCCACGACGCCCACGCCCTCGTCCACAATATGGTAACCGCAAAACTGAAACACCAGGGCGAGAATCACGCCTGGCACGATCAGGATAACCAGTCCGACCAATACGAGAAAGGAGTAGATGGTCCTTGAAATGAAATACTGGGGACCCAGCGGGTAGTGGATGAACAGGTCGGCGGTCGTTCCCCGGCTGCCGTCGCAGTACCGCAGCGAAATGACGATGATCCCTACTTCCAGCACGATCCCCACGATCAGCGACACGAGGGCGACCAAAAGCCCCCAAACCTCAGAATAAGTCTCCACCAACTCGGCGACGGCGCCCAGAACCAGGAGTATAGCCAGCAACAGAATGCCCAGTCCAGCAAAGAAGGCCGCATTTCCGGTCGTTGTCCGCCAGCCGAAGCGGAGCGCCTCCGCGATGGAGAACCTGTGTGCGTGCATAACGGGCGGCCGCTTTGTTACAAAAGGGGAATCGTGTGTCGTTTCCGGTGCGACAGAGGTCGGGTTTTCACGCCAAACCTATCCGGACGCCTGCACTCCCCGGACAGGTTGATCATGTACAACCCGTCCGTTACCTGAGCCCGGCCAATCCATCCCCGCATCGATCAACATGCGTGCCTTGGTCCGGCATTCCTCGTACTCGTTTCCTGCACTGGAATCGTACGTCACGCCGCTGCCCACGCCAAACTCCGCGAGCGCTTTCTCCCGGTCGACCGTTACCGTACGGATGGCGACATTGAACTGGGCCTCGGGTCCGGGAGATACGTATCCGATACTGCCCGTATAGACGCCGCGCGGGAAATCCTCAAGCTCCGAGATGATCTCCATGGTCCGCACCTTTGGCGCACCGGTAACTGAACCGCATGGAAAAGCCGATCTGAGTATGTCTGAAACTCCGACTCCGTTTCGGAGACGGGAACGTACGGTGGACGTCATCTGCAGCACCGTCTCATATCGTTCCACCTCCCAGAGCGTTGGGGCTTCTACGCTGCCGGTTATCGACACCCGTCCCAGATCGTTGCGAAGCATATCCACGATCATCACGTTCTCCGCCCGGTCTTTAGGCGACGTCCTCAAGTCGTCGAACATGGACCGGTCCTCCTCCGGGCATCGGCCGCGACGCCTCGTTCCCTTCATCGGTCGAGCGGTCAATTCGCCCGACTTCAAACGGAAAAACAGCTCGGGGGACGCCGAAAGAACCTGAAAACGTCCGGAATCCACGTAGGCCGAATATGCGGTCCGCTGCGAGCGGCACAGGTCTGAATAGAAGGCGGTGGCGTCTCCTTCGAAATCCGCCCGCATCCGATAGGTGAAATTGACCTGATACGTATCGCCCGCCGCAATATAGCCGCGGATCCTGCCCACCACGTCCTCGTACTCCGCTTTACTGATGGAAGGACGCCATCCCGAAACCGAATATGCGCGACCCGGCCGGGAACCGGCCTCCTTCGCCGGAATCCGCCTTTCAAACAGACCGAACCAGACCAGGGGCATTGCACCCGGCGGGCGGGTCTTCTGCGCGGGATCAAGTCCGGCGGCCGCTTCGTACGCGATGTATCCTGCGGCGTGCAGGCCGCGGGACACGGCACGGTCCACCTCCTTCAGCGCCGCGTACACTGCCGTCGGACGTTGGGCGACAACTTGATCGACGCATCCGGAAAAAGCGTACGAGACGCCGTCCTGATCGGTACGGTTACATTCAAGCAGCACCGCAGGTTCATTCATATACGGCCCAACTCGTTTGACACGGAGTTGACGATCAATTCTGCGCCCAGTTGCCGTAGACGTCCACGTCCACGCCTTCCAACCTGGGCCGGACGCCCTTCACCATAAATCCGGGCCGGCCCATGCCCTGGCCGCCTTCCTGCCGGTTGCGGGGATCCCTGAACCCGAGCCGCACGAGGCGACGCCAGTTTCCGCTGTGATTCACGGCCGACCCGTGGATGGTCCAGAGGTAGAACAGGACCACGTCGCCGGCCCTGGCCGGAACCGAGACGGCATCCTGAAGCCGGTACCGGTCCGTGGGCAGGTGGGGCGCGGTACCGGCGCCCGTGATATGCTCCAACTTTCCGAGCCGGTGCGATCCCCTGAGGAACTTGATGCATCCGCTGGTTTCGTCGGCATCGTCCAGGTGCACCAGGCAATCCGCGTACCTTCCGTCTTCGTGCGGAAAGAATGGCAGGTCCTGGTGCATGGGAAACGGCGCCCCCTTGTCCGGCGGCTTCGCGTGCAGTGTAACGTGGTGCAATTCAACAGCATCCGTTCCCAGGAGATCGCCTACCGAGGCGCCCAATTCCCGCTTCGTAATGGCGCGGGACCAAGCCGCGGAATAGTGCTGCAATTCATGGATGGCCACCAGCGTGGCGGCCGCGTCCTCCTCCTCGTCCATATACTCCTTCCGCCAGGGCCCCTTCCACGCCGAGTCCCAGTTTGCGAACTCCTCCATGACGTAGTCCAACTCGTCGCCCATCTCCCGGACTTCCCCTGGAGAGAACATGCCTTCGAGGCGTATGTATCCGTTTTCACGGAAAGAGTCGACTTGCGCTTCGCTCAGCGTTTCCATATCAGGAAATCTCCCTTAAATTGCGGCCCGCGTAGCCTATCGGCCGCCGATCACGATGAGAAATGCGCTGTCTTCGACGGCCTCGACCGCGTGGAGAACGTCTGCCGTGAACGAAACCGCCGATCCGGGTTCCAAAGGAATTTTCTCATCACCGCCCAACATCCGGATGTTCCCGCTCAGGGGAATCACGGTCGCCGGGCCCGGGGCACGGTGTTCGTGCAAAGCCGTCCCCGCTCTTATTACGGTAAGGACCACGGTCATCTCATCCCCGCGAACCAGCGTCAGCGCGTTCCGGCCCGATTCGGCAAATGCATCTTCGTCCATGAGTTGTCGGGCCATGGCGTTCAGCGGAAAGGACTCGATCCACGAATCGTCGACGTTCAAGGGTCTGTAGGGTCGCTCAAAAGCCTTATCCATTGCGTGAGCTCCTCATCGAAGCTGCAAGTATGAAAACCGGGTTTTCGTGTGTCCGCATCCCGGTATTAACCTCGATCCGAAAAAAACAGCAACGCGGCGACGCGATAAAACCCTCCGAAACGGGGCGCTATCGACATAAAGAAGGACGTTTATTCCCTTCACGTCCAGTGACCTGGTGTATCCTGGTAATCAGCAGTCTAATCGCCTTTATTTACAAGCACATATTCGAATTAACGTCCCCGAAGACTTACGAATCAAGGTTAATAGCGGACTATGGCGCCGTTGTCGTGTTCTCGTTAAACCAACCCTTCAGGCTCGGATACAGGCCGCAGTAACGCCGAAACTGCTTCTCGTAATCGGTCGCTCGCTCGTCATTGCGCCGGACGCCTTCGCCCAGGCCCACCGAGCGTTCGCAGGCTGTTTCGAAATCGGGAAATACACCCACGCCAACGCCGGCGATCAGGGCCGCGCCCAGCGCCGATGCATCCTGCACTTCCAGGATCCGTGCGTCTCGTCCGAACACGTCGACCTGGATCTGACGCCAGAGCGCGGATCTCGCGCCGCCCTCACCTATTCGCAGGTCCTCGATTGGCAGCCCGATGTCCTCGAAACACTCCAGAGAGCGTCTCAGGTCGAACGCCACGCCCTCCATCAGCGAGCGCACCAGGTGCGCTTTCGTATGGCGCAGCGTCAGCCCGATCCAGCCGCCCCGGGCGCGCGCGTCGGGGTGCGGCGTTGCGGCCCCCTCCAGCCAGGGCAGAAAGAAGAGTCCCTCGCTGCCCGGGGGCGCATCCTCCGCCTCGCGCGTCAGGGACGTGACGTCTTCGCCCAACTGCCCGCCCAACCATGCCAGGCTCGCGCCGCAGGTGTACGAGCAACCCAGCCAGAAGAAAGCGCCCGGTACCGAATGACACATCGGCCAGAGTCTGTTGTAAGCCGCGGGATCCAATCTCTCCGCGAACGCGAGCGCGTGCCCCGCCGTTCCGATGCCCACGTTTACGACGCCGGGCGCGATAACCCCGCTACCCACCGCGAGACAGGAAACATCGCCGCCGCCGGCGCAGACGGGCGTGTTCGCTGCCAGTCCCATCTCCGCGGAAGCCCGGCTTGTCAGCGTTCCGATTACCTCGGGAGACTCCGAGATATCGGGAAAAAGATCGCGGCGCACCTCCAGCGCGTCAAGTATCTCACCGCTCCATTCCCTCGCCCGGACATCCGCGGCCGCGGATACCGATGCGTCCGATACGTCAGTACCGAACGTACCCGTCATCCGGAATCGCACCCAGTCCTTCGGGATCAGCACATACCGCGCATTTTCGTAAACTTCACCCTCGTGAGCGCGGACCCACAACACCTTGGCCAGCGTGTTGATGGGATTCATCACGTGCATGGCCCGGGTCCGCAGCAATTCGGCCGCGTGCGCGTTCGCCGAGTCGCATTCGGCCTGCGAACGACGGTCGAGCCAGAGAATGGGCGCCCGTAACGGGTTGCCGGCGCCGTCCACGAAAACGGCCCCGTTCATATGTCCGGACAGCGAGACACCCCGGATTTCATCCACGGACCGTCCCTGCGCCCACAGTTCGGCCGCAACCGCCCGGGTTGTCTTGCAGATCGCCGTCCACCAGTCGCCCTCGTCCTGCTCCACCCATCCCGGGTGCGGCGTCAGCATTTCGTAACTCGCACTGGCAGTTGCTAATACGTCGCCGTTTTCATCCAGTGCAATCGTCTTCGTGCTGGACGTCCCCAGGTCAATTCCGATTACCAGCGGCATAGCCCGGACCGATCGCAAATGGTGGGGTCATTCCCCGGCCAGAAAACGCCGCGGGTTGTTCTCCAGCAGGTCCTGGATCGCGGCGTCGGATACGCCCTCTTCCCGAAGCCGGGGTACGAACCGGGTCAGCACGAAGTCCAGGCCGGGACCGCCACCGTAGCTTCGCCAGTAGCTCGGCCGTCCCAGATCGTTGCCCAGCAGAATGCGGTCGCCCAGTCCCGCGTCGATCATCCGCTTCAGCACGTCAATGCGCATTTCGTCCGGTCCGTACTTCACTTTGCCCGGGCAGTCGTAACCCAGATAGGCGCCGGTTTCAGCAATTCGCCTGTGCTCCCAGAAATCCGGATTCCGGTCCATGTGGCTCAGACATACCCGGCCCGGCGGCACGCCCTGCGCGTCAAGAAGCGAAACCTGGTCGTAGCCCATCGTACCGGCTTCCGTGTGGGTGATCACGGGCACGCCCGTTTCCACGTGCACCTTCGCTGCGATGCGCATGAGCTTCCTGTCGGCCTCCTGAAACGTATTGTATCCGCTGCCTCCCTTGACGATGCCGGCCTTCACGCCGGTGCCGTCGATGCCTGTCTCGATATCCCGGATACAGTTACGGACCATTGCGTCTTCATCCTGATTCAGGATCGCGCGGTCACAGAAATAGGGCTTGTTGTATCCCGTGATGACAACCACGTGCACGTCAGGTACCAGATCAGCTATCCTGACCACCTGCCGGATATTCCGGCCGAAGTCGATCGCCGACATCTCGATCAGGGTCCTGCCGCCCGCGCACGCCCAGGATCGAAGCTCCTCGGCGGACCGCTCCACGCTGTGCAGCCGGAAATCCCGGTCTTCTCTCAGCAGCCAGTCAGGGGCGTCGAAGTAGAGGTGCTCGTGGTAATCCACAACGCCCAGGTCTTCGCCGTCGATCACGCCCCGAACCGTCATCACCGTTCCCATCCCGCCCCCTTAGAAGCTGTCTTAAAACCCCCGGCGGTCTTCACGCGGCTGCAAAAGCGTCGGTCTGCGTTGGTCAAAACCACCCGTATACCCAAATATGGGCGGCTTTGCCCGCCTTGACCGACACATTTTCGCGCGCGCTCGGGACTCACCAGGAATTTTAAGACAACTTCTTACCCGTCATCCGGCACGGACAGGAATTCCGTCCACACCCGCGCCATGCGCGCCACGCACGCGTGAAACCAGCGCTCGCCCTTTTCGGCGGAAGCGACCGTGGCATCGCCGAACACCCCCGATCGGGACAGGCTGCCAAGGGGCAGCGTGGACATCTCGTAATCGGCAGACCGCGGCGGGTACTCCCGTACGGCCCTGTCCATCCTGACCTGGTCGGGCTTCAGGTAGAGCATCAATGAAGTTTCGAATTCCTCCGCGTGAAAGTTCATCGGCGCCCATTGCGGCGACTCCGCATCGGCCATCACTTCATCCAGGCCAGGATAGAAGACATTCAATACCCTCAGGTTCAGCTCGTCGACGAGTTCCCTGGCGGTCATCTTCAGCGGGCCCGGGTTCGCGCCGTGTCCCGAAAGCGTCATCAGCGCGCGGCAGCCTCCCCGGTACACGCTGCGCGCCAGGTCCTTCACGACCTCACGAAATGTGTCGAACGAGAACGTGAGCGTGCCCGGATAGTCGCGCCAGCTCCAGGAGTACCCCACCTGGACCGAAGGCAGAAGGAGGCCGGAACTCTGTCTCGCGACCCCGGTAGCCAGCGCCTCGGCGATTACCGTATCCGTGTTCTGAGGCAGATGCGGGCCGTGCTGTTCGGTTGCGCCCAGCGGCAGGATCGCAACCGGCGAGTCTGCCAGGAATTCCCTGCACTCCGGCCAGGTTGCCGTTGCCGCGTCCAGCCAGTCGGACTTGCTCACGCCGCGTCCTCCGGGATATTTAAAACCTACGGGCCCAATTCCGGGCGGTACGGGGCCGGACCTACCCCCTAACCCCCTACCTGAAGGAAGGGGGAACGGTGATTGGTGAATTTTTCGGCGAGGCGATCCTTTGCTCTCCTCCCCCTTTCCTTTGGGAGAGGGGGCCGGGGGGAGAGGTCTCCGCGACCGCGGCCGTAGCGAACCGATATCGCCAAGCCGTATCGTAGACCCGGTTTGGCTGAGAGCTGACGGCTGATCGCTGACAGCTTTGCTTCAAGCTTCATACAGACTCTCAGTCGGAATATCCGTAATCAGCGCGTGGCCTGGCGTGTAGGAAAGGGCGAATGGCAGCCGGGCCTGCTGTGCCGCCAGGCTGGGCGTCACACCGCAGGCCCAGTAGAGGCGGTCGGTGCCGTCTGGGACCTCTATCGGATTGCCTGAAATCGTCGCGTCGAGGTCCGGAATGCCCAATTCCCGGCCGTTATTCCTGCCAAGAGGCGCCCCATGACACGCCGGGAAGTGGCTTGTGTATTCCCATACGGCGTCGCATCGGTCCGGCCGAAAGCTCCGCATCGTCACCGCCATTTTGCTCCTGAATCTTCCCTCCGGTTCGCAGTCCAGGCCGGTCAGTTGAATGCACGGTCCGAATGCGGGTTGGTATCCCTTTTCAACCAGCAGCCCGTCGAAAGACACGCTGGAACCGATCAGAAACGTGACCATGCCATCAGAGAAAAGGGATGCCACGTCCCGCCGCTGCTCGACCACCACGCCGTCCCGGATGACGTCGTACGAACCCAGGTCGGTGCGAATGTCGAGCGAACGCGCAAATTCCGGACAATCCGTGCGGCCTGCCGGCATTACGGCCAGCAGCGGGCACGGCTTCGGGTTCGACCTGCAGAACTCCTCGAATTCCGCGGCATACGCCTCATCCATCATGACCACATTCACGCACAGGTAGCCCGAAAGCGCGCGCGACGCCACGGTCTTCAGCGCATTCCGGCGGCACGCCAGCCGCACCTCCAGCGGCGATTGAAACACCACGGGTTCAGCCAACCCAATCCCCCTGAAAGCCCGTTGAAGAACCCCATCCGTGCTCCGGCCGGCTCGCCTGCAGAGCGACGTTTCCAACGGACTGCTACAAAAGCTGCTGATGTTGAAGCACGACCTTCCGGAACGCCGCCGCGAACTGATCGATGAACCCGTCCGCGGCCTGGATATGCCCGGGATAGGACAGCACCCGCCCCCGGATCGCTTCCGAAACCGGGAAATCTCCCTCGCGATAGCGGGGCAGAGGCACATTCGCCGGCCCGTCGTGACCCGCTCCCCAGAGTCCGGGAAGGTCTTTGGTATAAATGGACCGAAGATGTTCCATGTGGCCCACGCCCGGGCCGTTCAGGGGCGCGCCTTCGGCACGCATGGACGCCACGAACCGGGCCGCGGGCAACCCGCCCAGCGCTTCCGGTTCGTAGATGAACTTGATCCCGCCGTAAAGCTCCACACCCCTGGCTTTCCTGTAGTTGGAGACCGGCCGGATTCCCGGCAGTCCCTCGATCTTTCGGAACAGGGCCTCCCGGTTGGCTTCAAACCGGTCCATCCGTTCGGGAAGGTGTTCAAGCGAGATAAGGCCGATAGCCATGGCCAGCGGATGCGGCCGCCATTTCCATCCGAGAAGCTGCGGTTCCAGCTCGCGGTAGACCGGGTTCGTGAGCTCCTGCACCGCGCCCGGCCGGTGCAGGTGGCAGTAGATCAACGCGCGCTCGTACAACTCGCGGTCGTTCGTCGCCACGATGCCCGCCTCGCCGCCCGCCACCGGCTTGCCCCCGGGCGTGGAGCCCTGCATACTAAAGCACGCGATATGCCCCAGGTTGCCGATTTTCACGCCGTCCCACTCGCTGCCGTGCGCGTGAGCCGCGTCTTCCACCACCACCAGTCCATGGGCGTCAGCCAGGGCCAGCAGCCGGTCCATATCGCACACCCGGCCGCAGGAGTGGATCGGCGAGAGCACGCGGGTCCTGGCCGTGATCCGCAGCGCCGCGTCGTCCGGGTCCATCAACAGCGTCTCCGGATCGATCTCGCAGAACACAGGTGTGGCGCCCATATGCAGCGCGCCCGCGTAGCTGCCTATATAACCCACCGAAGGGGTGATGAATTCATCGCCCGCGCCCAGACCGGCCGCGAAGAATCCACTGGCGAGCGCCGTATGCCCGTGGCTGGTCGTGAGGACGTATTTGCAGCCCACGTACTCCGCGAACCGTTCCTCAAATTCCTTCGGAACCCCCGATCCCGATCCGGAGAGATAGCCCTCGTCGATCAGGGCGCAGACCGCGGCCTTTTCCGCTTCCACGGGTCGACGCCACTGCTCCCCGCGATCGGCCGTAATTGCCTTTTCGCCACCAAGAATCGCGAGTTCCCCGGCCATATTCGATCTCCTTAGCCTCGGATTGCGAACCCCACGCGGAAGCTCGCTTCGGGCGGGGCCCTTTCTCCACGGATGCGCCCGGACGACGGTTTCAGGCGACTAAACGCTACGGCGCGACGGCCTCCTCGCCAACGTGTTCCCGGATCCAGCCCTTGAGCGGCACGTCCGCGTCGGTGGGCGACGTATATCCCATCCCTCCGGTGCTTTCACCGAGCAACTGCCGCTGAACCGGATCACATCGCTCCATGCAATGGGCTACGGTCATATTGTCTCTGGGCCTGAGCCAGCGGTAACTGTACCCGTAGAACAGCACTTTTCGCGTCACGTCCGAATGGTTTATCCCGGCCGCGTGCCAGAGCCGCCGATCGAAGAACACCGCCGAGCCCGCCGAAGCCAGAACGGGCGTCATCTCGGGTGGGTCGGACGCGCCGTCGTCCGGAAAATCCAGCCGGTTTTGAAGGTGGCTTCCGGGAACGATGTGAAAATTCCCGCGGTCCGGCTGCGACGTATCGGTCAAAAAATAGGCGACCTTGAGGGAGACCCGCGGCCGGGGCGTGGCGTCCAGTTCGATATTCAACCGCCCGCTGTCCTGGTGCAGGCCCAAACGTCCGCGATATGCGCGTTTCTCCGGCGAATCCGGCGGGGTGACGATCAGATGGGAGTGATAAAGCTGGATATTCCACCCGAGAATGCCCCATACCCTGGTGAACGTGACCGGCCAGTCCAGCAGGGCAAGAAACTCATCGTCGAGCCCCACGAAGTCCGTCAGGTTCATGCGTTCGCCAGGCCCCAGACCGTTATCGGCAAGATAGTTCTCGTAAACCCTGTCGACCACGCGGTTCAACGCGGAGACCCGCTCGGGCGGAATCGCATCTTCGATCATCAGGAACCCGTCGCGCTCAAACTTCGACTTCTCCTCGCTGGTGAGTCGGTAATCCAGACTTTCGGTATCCATCGTCATTCCTCCCGGGAGCACCTTTGCCCGCCAGACGGGCGAACTCGAAGCTTCCCCAGACAGTTAACCTCAATTCGAGAGAATCAACAACGCAGCACCGCGACGAAACTCTACGTAATGGGCCAAAATGGTCGTAAGGAAGGACATTTTTTTGTTCACGTCCAGTGACCTGGTGTATCCTGGTAATCAGCCGTCTAATCGCCTTTATTTATAATCATATATTCGAATTAACGTCCCGGAAAAATGAAGAATCAAGGTTAAAGCGTGGACCCCAACCCTACGGCGTCGGGGCTGTCTATCCGATGCAGCCCGTCCACGGGCTCGAAAATTCCCGCCAGGCGCGGCAGCCAATCGGCGTTGGCATCCGGCGTATATTGAGGAGAGTTGATTTCCACGCCGTTGACCATAGGCACGTGCGCCGCGAACAGCGCGGCGTGGATTGCCGCGAACCCGGGATTGGTCAGATCCTGTAGCGCGAGTCGCATCCCGTTCTCACGCGCCCACGCGGCTGCCAGCAGTGCGAAGCTGTGACCCTTGCAGGTCTTCAGGGCCAGGCCGCTCCAACCCTGGCGCTTCGCTTCGGGCAGCAACTCAAGGCTGGTGAGGCCCTCGTCCAGAAACACCGGCTTGAGCCTGGTGACCGCCCGCCAGTCCTGTGGATGCACCAGAATATCCCGGCCCGTGGGCTGTTCCAGGTACCTCAGCGCCCGAAAAGCCTCGCTGTCCTCGGCCCTGAGCCGCTCCAGATAGTCCAGTACGCTTGCCGCATCCGGATTGGCTTCATTGCTGTCCGCCGTCAACGCCGGGTCGTCGACGCCGTGCCCGCGGAGGGCGCGGTACACCTCGACGGTCCTGGCAGCGTCGGCGGCGTTGTCCTTCCCCAGAATCTTCAGCTTGAAGCCGCGATACCCGTGTGCCTGTATGACACGAGCGAGATCCGCACCCAGGTCGTCGGCGCTTCCCACGACCCACCAGGCGCGCAGGCGGGTCCGGGGGGCATGAAACAGACGCTGAATCGCCGCGCTCGCGCCGCCGCCCGGAAAGAGAACGTCCGCGTCGGGAAACGGCGCGGTCCAGGCGTAGAAGCGGAATGCGGAGCGTCCGGTCGCGATGCCCACCGCGTCGTGGATCGCGGCGTCGAACGGACTGCCACACATCGCCCGCGCAAGGACCGGAGGCGACGTCCCGCCGGCGACCGACTCGTGCAGCCGCAGGCCCAGTGCGAGCGGGTGCGCGGGCGCGCCGCCGCAGTGCGCGTACAGTTCGCGCGCGATGTCCTCACAGAAACCGCGCAGGGCATTATCACGAAACTCATGCGTCAGCGAAGCATCCGGCCAGGCCCAGACGTCGCTGAGATAGATCGAACCCCTGCCCTGGGCTTCGCGCCCCGCCACGCGGACCGTGACTGCCGCACGGGCTTCGGTGAGCTCCGAAATCAGCCCGGAACTCAGGTGGAGCGGCGTTTTCAGCTTCCGGGGAATGAACGCGACATCCGCGTCCAGGACCTCTGTGTTCAAGTCCATACCAGACAGGATCGGTCGAGGAGACGTGTCTCAATCAAATTCCGAGACGGACACGGACTCGTTCCGCTCGGCGCTCTTCTTTGCAGCTTCGATAACAGCCATCGTGTGCCGCACGGACCGGCCACTGGCATCGGGTGTCTTTCCCTCCAGGCAGCAGTCGGCGAACTCGCGAATTTGATTCTGCATCCCGTTACCCGGTTCGCCGACGTCCACCTCCTTGCCGTTGAGCAACAGCCGACCATGGGTGAACGACATCGATCCCAGGCTGCCCATGATGTATTGGTCATGCGACCCGGAGTGGCAGACGACGGACTGTGACAGCACGCTGACCGCGCCGTTGGCGTGGTTCATAACGGCCGTGTAGGAGTCCTTCTGCCCCCGGTAGCGTTCCGTACTCTCCGTTCCCTGCGCGAAGACCCTGACAACGGGCGAGTCCATATACCAGTGCAGGATATCGTACTCGTGCGGTCCGAAACAGTACAGCACGCAGATGCCGCCGGTCGCCAGGTCCAGGTACCAGTGGGTATCCTGTCCCGGCGCGGGCGCGGGATTGAAGTTCCCCAGCCGCCGTCTGAGCAGGTGACCCACCTGGCCGATCACGCCATCGGCGATGAGCTGTTTCACTCTTCGGCTGACCGGGTAATAGCGCATGACCTGCCCGACCATCAGTACGCGATTCGCGCTCTCGCACGCCGCGATCATCCGGTCGCACTCGTCGAGCGTCAGCGCCATGGGCTTTTCCACCAGGACGTGTTTCCCGGCTTCGGCTGAGGCCACCACCTGTGCGCCGTGAAGGTTGTGCGGCGTGCATACGTGGACGGCTTCAACATCAGGATCGTCCAGCATCGCCTCCAGGCTGGTGTACGCCCTGGCGCCGTATTCCTCGGCCGCAGCCTCGGCGGGTTCGGCGTGAATATCCATCACCGCCGCCGTTCTTATGTTTTCAACCTCGGCGATCGCACGCATATGAGAATGCGCGATACCGCCTGCGCCCACCATACCCACGGATAATACGTCGCCCATGTACTCGCCCCCAAAGATTTGGAACAGGGTTCCGGACGTCTTCAATCCGGACGAAGGGCCGACGACGTTCCCTTCCATCACCAGGATTTGCCTTGATTCGTACTATTTCGTCGGCATTGCCTTCGATTTATAGAGAAGAACAGAGGTGATTTGGCGTCACAGACTGGCGATTCTTAAGCTTTTCTGAGGACAATCGTTCTGAATTCGGGGTTTTATCCTGCCTATCCTGTCCATCCATGTTTGGTTTCGGTTTGAAAGTACCGATCCCTAAAGCACCATCTTCTTCTCGGCCGGTTCCAGGTTGTCGTAATTCCAGAGCTGCCTGCCCGCGACGACCTTCTTCAGGTTTCCCGTGCCGTCCGGGGCCTCGAGACCATACAATTCCAGCTTGCGACTCAGCCAGGCGACCTCGAGATCCGTCAATTCCGCGCGAACGGCGTCCACGCCCAGCGACTTTATACGCCCGCCGACGTAGATCGTGCCGTCGTACATCGAATCGCCGAGATTCTCGTCGGCGTCTCCCAGGACGATCATCCGCCCGCGCTGCATCATGAATCCGGAGAGCATGCCGGTTCGCCCGGCCACCAGTATGGTTCCGCCCTTCATGTTGATGCCGGTCCGTCCCCCGACGTCGCCCTTGCAGACCAGGTCGCCGCCCCGAAGCGCGGCGCCGAACGACGACCCCGCGTTCTTCTCCACAACCACGGCGCCCGCCATCATGTTCTCCGCGCACGACCAGCCCACGCGCCCCCTGATCCTCACGTTCGGCCCGTCGATGAGACCCACGGCGAAATACCCCAGAGACCCTTCGAAATCCAGTTTCAGCCGATTCAATATCCCGGAACCGAGTGAGTGCTTGGCGTTCGGGTTGCGCACCACGACGTGGCCGTAACCCGCTTCCATCAGTTGCCTGATCTTCCGGTTCACTTCCCGGATCGACAGGGGCGCCGCGTCGAATTCCGCTCGCATGTCGAAGTCCACCTTCAGCGACCCCGGGTACACAAGCTCCGTACCCTCTTCAGCACGAAAGAAAACCCGGTTCGTTCGATTTGCAAGCGGCTCGTCGTGCAGCCCCATCGCGTAGGAACGGTGCGTCTTCTCGCGGTCCGCGTCTAATTTTGCCATACCCTCACTTCTCCCGCGTAGGGGTCCACGGTCTCGATTTCCTGGGGCAGTACCGTCCGGATCGCCACTTCCTCGGAGGCGAGAAGGGTCTCCTCTTCTCCTTCGTAGAGTACCATAGGCTTGGCCGCCATGGTGTCCTTGGCCATACCCAGGCTGTCCGTTGTCGCCACCAGATACGTGAAAACGCCGTCCAGCTCCCGTACGGATCTCACCATTGCTTCCTCGAGCGAAATCGAGCGATCCAGGCTGTCGGCAATATAGACGGCGATCAGCTCCGAATCGCAGTCCGACACGAATCGATGCCCGCGGCGCTCCAGATCGCGGCGCATCGACCAGTAATTGGTCAGCTGCCCGTTGTGGACGACGGAGATATCCCCGAACGGATACGCCCAGTAAGGGTGCGCGGAACGAATGTCCACGTCGGACTCGGTGGCCATGCGGACGTGTCCGATGGCGTGCGTGCCCAGAAAAGAACCCATGCCGTACTGCTCGCTCACCTCGTTGGCGTCCCCGAGGTCTTTGACGAGTTCCAGCGCGCTGCCTATGGACAGGATTTCGACGCCCTCCGCGTCTTCGATGAAATCCGCGAACCGGCGCAGGTCTCCCTCGTATCTCACGCGATAGAGGAACGCGTACTCCGTTGGCTGCTCCGAGGCGAGCACTTCGCCGCCGAGCGATCCGATGCGCTCATCCACCTCCGCCTTGCGCTGCACGATCTGATCTCTGATCTCGAAGCCGGACTCCAGGTCCTCCTTCTCCGCCACCTTGAACCGCATTGCCAGAATCCCGGCCGACGGCTCTCCGTACAGCGCAAAGCCCGTGGAGTCCGGACCCCTGTGCCTCATCGCCTGAAGCATCATGGTCATTTCGTTCCCGATCTGACCGGTCCTGTTCCGGTGGATAATCCCGGCGATACCGCACATATTCACCTCGCTTCCGCCACAACTACGGCAGACAGTCCCAGTAGGTCTCCAGGTCCCAGTCGGTTACCGTTGCCAGAAACCGTTCCCACTCGTCCCGCTTATAATGCATGTAGACGTCGTACATCTCGCCCGGAAGCGACGAACGGATCACCTCGTCCTGCTCCAGCCTGTCCAGCGCATCGCCGAGCGTTGTGGGCAGCTTGGTGACCTCTTTACCCTCTTCGATCGCCTCGTAAATGTTGCGGTGTTCGGGCTCTCCGGGGTCCAGGTCGCGGCGAATGCCGTCGTCAAATGCCTTCAGTAACGCGCCTGCCATCAGATACGGGTTCACCATCGCGTCGACCGCCCGGTATTCGAACCGCCCCGGGCCGGAGACCCGGAGCCCGCAGGTCCGGTTCTGATATCCCCAGTCGGAATAGACGGGCGCCCAGAATCCCGTTTCCCACAAGCGCCGATAGGAGTTCACCGTGGAACATCCGATGGCGGTCAGCGCCTGGAGGTGTTCGATCACGCCGCCGATGCACTGCAGACCCGTCGGTGCGGGCTCCCGTCTGCCCGGAAGGGGCTCGAACAGATTCTCGCCGCCTTCCCGGTGCATGAAGACGCCCTCCATGCCGGGCAGCGATTCGTTCCCCAGCGGCTTCAGCACGTCCTCTCCCCCGCGCCAGAGCGATAGATTGTGGTGACAACCCGATGCCGAGACGCCCATGAAGGGCTTGCACATGAAACACGCGATCAGATCGTGCTCCCTTGCGACCTGGGCGCATATCTGCCGGTACGTGGTGAGCCGGTCGCAGGTGGCGAGCGCGTCGTCAAACGTAAAGTTCAACTCCAGCTGACCCGGCGCGTCCTCGTGGTCACCCTGGATCATGTCCAGGCCCATCGCCCGACCGTATTCGATCACCTTCATGACGACCGGCCGCAGGGACTCGAACTGATCGATGTGGTAGCAGTAGGGTTTGCTGAAACCGTCCGCGGGCTTGCCGTCGGGGCCCTTCTGCAGCCACATCATCTCCGGTTCGGCGCCGTGGCGCATGTGCATTCCGTCGTGGTCCTCCATGAACTGCGCGTGGATGCGCCTGAGATTGCCCCTGCAGTCCGCCGTGAGGACCCCGCCGGGATTCTCCAGCTCGTCCCGGTTGCGGAAGAGCGTACAGAAGACCCTCGCCAGCCGTTTGTCCCACGGCAATTGCACGAAGGTCTCCGGATCGGGAATTCCCACAAGCTCCGACGCCTCGGGGCCGTAACCGATGTAGTTGTCGTACCGGTCCATGAACAGATTCGCCGTCGCCCCGTACACAAGCTGGAACCCGCGCTTTGCGGTCCGCTCCCAGTGGTCCGCCGGGATGCCCTTGCCCACCACCCGGCCCGTCACCGAAATAAACTGGTAGTAGATATAGGTAATGCCAAGCGCGTCGATCTTCTCGCGCACCTGGCGCACCTGCTCGCCCCGACCGTCGGCCTGTACGTAGGCTTCCAGATCCGATGTGGCCTGATTCGACATAGACGAACCTTCCTCTCCACAAATGAGTTTGCCTACCGTGACTCAAGGGCCCGGACGGCGCCCGTGCCAATCGGCGCAATCTGCAGATCGGCCCCGGCTTCCATAAGGATATCCCACAAATATGCAGCCAGGGAACGCGCCCCGAGGACCGAAAAGGCCGGCAATTCAGCGGCATCCCGACGAATGACCAGTTGCGTCGTCCTGGCGACGCTGGTCTGCTTCGCGGCGCCTTCCGGAAATCCGGCGGCGGTAAAGTCCAGCCCGCACACCCTGCTCATCAGCGTGGGCGCGTGGGGCCCCAGAACGCGGATTTCGGACCACGCGTGGGTCAGATTCGTCACCGTGACGAAGCCGTCCGACGCGCGGTCGATCAGCGTCCTGCGGGCGGCGATGTCCCTGCCCGGAGACGTACTCACAAAGAAACAGTCGCCGCGAAGCCGGTAAACCCATTCGGATTCGTCCGCAGCCCCGGCGCCGATTGCCACGTCCGTTGACGCCCAGACGGTTTCCGCGTCCCGGCCTTCGACCTGAAGCTTTCCGTTCGCCGTTTCGTCGGCCAGCGCCACGCCCCGCTTCGCGGAAGCCATCTCCGCATCCGGCGCGGAATACGCCTCCGGAATCCGCCATCCGGAAGTTTCCGCGAATTGCGCTCCGAGGTCCCGCGCCGTTTCGTGTAGTGGCGACAGTTTCACCGGCGCCGCTCGCACGCTCACATCTGCAGCCTTTCTCCGGAGGGGTCGTAGAACGGCCCGTGGTGAACGTAGGCGTCTTCGAGTTCGCCGTCCCGGCGAATCTGGAACCGCGTTCCCGCTTCCGCCGCCACGCGCGCGGGCAGCCAGCAGAGCCCGATGGTCTCCCCGAGCGACGGACTGAAGCGGGAGGACGTCAACCAGCCAATGATCTCCTGCTTTCCGTTCCCGTCCGGATGCACCGCCTGCAGACCCTCGTCGGGTACGATGCCCGGCCGCGCCATTTTGAATCCCACGAGCCGCTGACGGGTCCCCCGTTCCGAGATCCGGGTCAGCATGGGCTTGCCCAGAAAATCCCGTTTGTTCATTTTTACAGCCCATTCCATGTTCGCGGAAAAGGGGTCGGTCAGCGCGTCGGTGTCCTGGCCGACGATGATATGCGCCTTCTCCAGCCGGAGCACACGCTGCGCCTCGACCCCGAACGGTCCGATGCCGAATTCCTCACCGGCCGCCATCAGCGCCCGCCACACGTGCAAACCGAATGACGCCGGGCAGTGGACCTCGTAGGAAAGTTCGCCCGTAAACCCGATCCGGAGGACGCGGCACAGCACCCCGTCGACGCGGGTTGACCGCACCCGCATGTAGGGAAACTTTCCGTTGCTCAGGTCGCGGTCCGTGAGCTTCCGCAGCACGTCTCTCGACCTGGGTCCCGCCAGGTTGAACGCCGCGTAGGAATCGGTGAGGTTGACAACGTGCACGCCGTCGCCCCAGCCCGACTGAACCCACCATTGAATCCATTCGAACACCGCCGTCGCGCCGGTGGACGTGGTACTCATATACCACTCGTTCTCCTGAACACGGGCGCACACCCCGTCGTCCATCACGACCCCTTCGTCGTTGCACATCACGCCGTACCGTACGCGGCCGACCCCCAGCTTCCGCCACTGGTTGACGTACAGCCGTTCGAGCAATACCGGCACACCCGGGCCGGTCAGCTGGATCTTGCCCAGCGTGCTGACGTCCATCAGCCCCACCCGTTCACGTACGGCCTTCACTTCAGCGACGGGGTCGCCGTAGTCCTCGGGTCGCATCCAGAGCCCCGCCACCATCATCCTGGCGCCCCGTTCCAGGTGCCACTGATGCGCGGGACTCACCTGCACGGGCTCCATGTTCTGACCTGCCAATGCGCCCAGCGTTACCGGCTCCACCGGTGGGCGTGACGTTGTCCTGCCCGTTTCCTGGACCTGCTTTCCGTTCGCGCGGGCGCAGAGATGCACCGTATTCATGGAGCACATCCTGCCCTGGCATGGACCCATGGAAATCGTGCTGTACCGCTTCAGCAGTTCGATACTGTCGTACCCCTCGACGATTGCGGTCTGCAGATCCACGTCGGTGACGTCTTCGCAGTAGCACAGAAACCTCTTTTTCCGTCCAGGCACCATGGTACGGGACGACGTACGCACCGGCTCGGCGGCCTTCCTGTCCAGAAGTTCGGACAATTCTGACGCGTCGGGTCCGTCCCCGAAGCCCGATGAGGACGCGGCGCTTCGTCCGGCGATCCGCCCCTCGTCTAGGGCGCATGCGGCCGTGTTGGCCCCCGCGGCGCGGCCAGCCACGAAGATGCCGTCCGGCGCATTTGTCGCACGCGGTTCCGACCGTTGCGCGTCGTAGACCGATTCGCCGCCTGCCATGTGGTACAATGCCAGGTCCGGCGTCCATCCCACGCTGACGACAATCAGGTCGCACTCGAGTCTTCGCGCCGCGGACCGATCCGCCTCTCCCAACGGATCGATCCGGGCGACCATGGCGGCCTGAACGCGTTTCGATCCGGCGGCTTCCAGAATCGTATGCCGGAAAAACGCAGGCACGCCACGGGAAATCAACTCGCCGGCGGTCTCGCTCGAGCTCGAGTGCCGCTCGTCAACAACCGCGGCGATTTCGATGTCCGCCTCGGCCAGTTCCGCGGCCACGTCCCATCCATCGTCGTTCGCCGTTACCACCAGCGCCTTTGCGCCCGGCTTCACACCGTAGAGATGGACGAGACGGCGGGAGGCGCTGCCCAGCATCACCCCGGGCAGGTCGTTATTATCGATCAGCAGCGGGACCTCAATGGCCCCGGTTGCGAAAACCACGGATTTTGCGCGAATTTTGAACAGTCGCGAACCTGTCACCGCCGCCAGCCAGTTATCCTGGTACCAGCCCAGGACGGCCGTATCCGTGTAGACCTCGACGTCCGGCCGGTTCGCCACCGACGCCAGCAACGCTTCCAGCCGTCCGGACCCGTTCCGCGAGAAGCGCAGGCGCCCGCCCAGTGACGGCTCGACTTCGAAAAGCGCGACGCTCGCGCCCTGTTCCGCCGCCGCAACGGCCGCGCCGATACCGGACGGTCCGCCGCCGACCACCGCCACGTCGGCATGCAGATACTGTTTGTCGTATACGCCGGGCCGCGACGCGAGGTCCACTTTCCCCAGGCCCGCCGCACGGCGGAGTACGTGTTCGTAGGACGGCCAGAGCGCGGTGGGCCGGATGAAGGTCTTATAATAGAAACCCACCGGCATCAACGGCGCGGCCAGTTGGGTAAGCGAAAGAAAGTCGCGGTCCAGCGACGGCTGCGCGTTCTGCGACCGTACAGCCATGCCGGCCTCCACGCGACGCGTACAGGCGCGGACGTTCGGCTCGTCGCCGATCTGGACCAGACAGTTCGGACATTGACCCGCGCAGCACAGCAGACCTCTGGGACGGTGATACTTGAACGACCGGCTGAACACCTGTACCCCTGAGGCGGCCAGGGCCGATGCAATCGTATCGCCCTCGTATCCCGAATAATCCCGTCCATCGAAGGTAAACGCAACCCTGGCGTCGCGATCGATGACTTCGCCGGATTGCGGCGGCAGCCTTTCCGAATCCGTACCCGAAACCGCCCGCTGGATCGATTCAGTCGTCATCCCGGCTCTCCCCGACCGCGTCCGCCTGCCACGCGTACGTCTTCAGGACCTCCTGCGTCTTCGTATGCCGCTGGGCCAGGAACCAGAGGCCGCACCCCGCCTGGTGATACCACCACGCCGTCTCCACACCGAGTCTGTTGTCGCACAGATAGAGATATGCGGCCAACTCCGCGTCGTCGCACGCATCGGGGTCCGCCGGCCGGGGATTGTATTCACCCCCGAAGCGGAACTCGCTTACGTTTCGTTCGCCGCAATTCGGGCAGGATAGGATCAACATAAAAAACTCGGATTCGAGTTCCGCGCCAGCGTGCCGTTCCGGTGACCCGGCGGTCAGTGGCCCACCGACGCCGCGCCCTTTTCGCCAACCAGGTCGAATTCCTCAAACCGGGACAGCCGGAACGGGTGAATCAGGTCCGGCGTGCGGTCGCCGGCGATCAGTTCCGCCATGGTCCGCCCGCAGATCGGGGACGCCTTGAAGCCGTACGTGCCCCAACCCACGTCCACAAGAAAGCCCCGCACGGGTGTAAAGCCCATGATGGGACTGTAGTCCGGAGTCATATCGCAGAGCCCCGCCCACTGACGCAGGACGCGCACCTTGCTCAGGAACGGAAACAACTCGAGCATGTGTCCGGCGATGCTTTCCATGAACGCAAGTGAAGAATCCATCGAATAGGACGTATAGGGGTCCACGCTTGCACCCATCACGAGTTCGCCGCGGTCCGACTGGCTCACGTACACGTGAAGGCTGCCCGACACGATGACGACGTCGAGAAACGGCTTCAGCGGTTCGGTAACGCAGGCCTGCAGTGGAAAGGTGGTCAGGGGCAGGCGTACGCCCGCCATATCGGCGATGGTCGACCCCCACCCCGCCGTCGCGTTCAACACGGTGCCGGTCCGGATGTAACCTCCGGTTGTCTCCACCCCCACGACGCTCTCACCGCGCACGTCGATCCCGGTCACCGCTGTCTGTTGATGAATGTGCACGCCCCGGCGGTCTGCCTGGTGGGCATAGCCCCAGACGACGGCGTCGTGACGGACGATGCCTCCCGGGGGATGGTAGAGCGCGGCCAGAATCGGGTAGCGGGGATGGTCGCTGACGTCGATGCCCGGGCAGAGCCTCTCGATTTCGTCGGGCCATATCAGTTCCGACACCACACCCTGCAGCTTGTTCACCTCCGCCCGCCTTCGCATGGTGCGCACGGCGCCGTCGGTATGCGCCAGCGTGAGGTGGCCGCGCTGGCTGAACATGACGTTGAAATCCAGTTCTGTCGCCATCTGCTCGTACAGCCGAACGCTTTCGTCGTAGAAGCGTACCCCTTCCGGCGTCAGATAGTTGCTGCGGATGATGGCGGTATTCCGGCCGCTTCCGCCGGAACCGATATACCCTCTTTCGATAATGGCGACATCCGAAATGCCGTGTTCTGCAGCCAGATAGTAGGCGCAGGCCAGACCATGCGCGCCTCCGCCCACGATCACCACGTCGTAACGGTCCCTGACAGTATGGGACCGCCACATCCTGGGCAACAGCCCGTTACCATTGAGCGCCTGTCGAATCAGCTTGAACGACACCTGACAGTCCCTGAAAATCCCAATTTGCGCCGCGAGACATGGCTAGCGCCAGCCGGGCCCGCCACCCACGACGCGATTCGTCCCAACCAGCGGCAGATTGCAGATCATGGACGCCTCGGATGTCAGCGCGCGCATGTCTTCCGGCTCCAGATCGTGCACGTCCGCCTTGCCGCATGCGCGCGCAAGGATCTGGATTTCGGACGTCATGGCCTGGAGCAGGTTGGCCACCCGCTCAGCCGCTTCGTCAACGTCGAGGCGGGACATCAGCTCGGGGTCTTGCGTGGTAATACCCACCGGACAGCGACCGGTGTGGCAGTGATGGCAATGATAAGGCTCCGCGCCGAGCGCCTTATAGTCGTCCACGAAAAGGGGCCGGTTGCAGTTCAATGCCATCAGCGCCGCCGTGCCGATGTACACGGCATCGGCGCCAAGCGCCATGGCCTTGGCGGCGTCGACGCCATTCCGGATCCCGCCCGCGATGATCAGCTGCACCTTTCCGTACATGCCGATGTCCTCGAGCGCCGCCCTCGCTTCTCCCACAGCCGCGAGCGTGGGAATGCCCGTATGTTCCTGGCAGATTTCCGCGGACGCCCCGGTACCGCCTTCCATGCCGTCGACCACAACCACGTCGGCGCCCGCCTTTGCCGCCAGGCGTACGTCGTCGAACACGCGGGTGGCGCCCATCTTCACGAAGATGGGGACCTGCCAGTCCGTGGCCTCGCGCAACTCCTCGATTTTGATGATCATGTCGTCCGGACCCAGGAAATCCGGGTGCCGCGCCGGACTTCGCTGGTCCACGCCGATGGGCAGGTCCCGCTGCGATGCCACGTCGCCCAGCACCTTGGCGCCCAGCAACAGTCCCCCCGTGCCCGGCTTCGCCCCCTGTCCGATGGTGAGTTCGATCCCGTCGGCAACCCGGAGGTCATGCACGTTGATACCGTACCGCGAAGGCAGGACCTCGTAAACCAACACCTTGCTTTCTTCCCGCTCGGCCTTCAACATCCCACCGTCGCCTGTGGTATTGGAGGAGCCCACCATATTGGCGCCCCGGGCGAGCGCCACCTTGGCGTTGTACGACAGCGCGCCCCAACTCATGCCGGTGATCATGACCGGCGTATCCAGCACGATGGGCTTTTCGGCAAAGCGATCGCCCAGAACCGTTTCCGCCGAGCAACGCTCCCTGTATCCTTCCAGCGGAATGCGTGTGAGCGTACAGGGGATGAAGGTCAGGTCGTCGAACGTCGGCCACCGCCGCTCGCGCAGCGTGCCGAACCCGCGTATCCGGTACCGCCCCAGCTCCGCCTTGACCTGGATGTCTTCGATGACGGCGGGCGTAAACGTGCCGCTGGCCTGCGGCGGACGATGACGCCCGTTATATTCTTCGTCCATAACTGCCCTGTCGGGTTGAAATCAAGGCGCGGTGGGACCGGATCAGTCTGGAGGAAAGGTAGACCGTGTGCCCGCGCATTACAACGCCTCCCGCCATACCGCGCGTTCGTCCTTGTCGAAATTCCAGAGCTTGCGTCCGGCCACGACCTTTTTGAATGACTTTACGTCCCGATGTTTGCCCAGATGTTCCTGAATTGCGTTCCTTAAAAAAGCGAACTCGTTCTCGCCCGGCGTCTCAACCACGGCATCGTTGCCGAGTTCCGCGATCTCCCCACCCACGAAACATTCGGTCTCGTACATCGAATCGGCAAAGGCTTCGCCGGTATCGCCGCAGACGATTATGCGGCCCATCTGTCCCATGAACCCGGCCATATACCCGCAGTCCCCGCCCACGACGATCAACCCGCCCTTCATCGCCACGCCCAGCCGCGCGGAAGCGTGCCCCCGCACAACCACGACGCCCCCGCGAATGGACGCCGCCGTGCCGTTGCCCGCGTTACCGTGGACAACGACCTTCCCGCTCATCATCGACTCTGCCAGACCCCAGCCCGCGCTGCCCTTTACCTCGACGGTCGCCCCGTCTATCATCCCGGCGCAATAGTATCCCGCGCTGCCTTCCAGAGTGAGGTGTACGGGATCCAGAAGCGCCACCCCGAGATTGTGGCGCGCGCCCGGGTCCAGGACGCGAACCTCACGTTCTCCGGCGGCGACGAACGCCCTGATCTCCCGGTTGATCTCACGCGTTGACTTTCCGTTGCACGTCAGTTGTGCCATAGCCGCATGTCCCTCGCGCGGGCTTCAACCACGTCGTAATCTCCATCGAAAGCGGACCGGAACGCGATCTCTTCGGTGGCCACCGCGGCGAAATCGTGCGTTTCCGCAAAGAGCAGCGGCTTGAAGGAATACGGATCCCGGACGAAACCCACGGCGTCGGGCGTGGCGACCAGATAGCTGAACGAGCCGTCCAGGTCCGTCAGAGAAGCGGCCATTGCCGCCTCAAGGTCCCTTCCGTCCGCAAGCTGCCGGCGGAGATACATCCCGATGATTTCGGAGTCGTTCTCCGTATAGAACCGGGCGCCTTCCTGCACGTAAATGCGCCGCAGCTTGTGATAGTTCGTGATGTGCCCGTTGTGAACGATGGCCAGGTCCGGATGACCGTGGGCCCAGAACGGCTGGGAATGGCTCAGGTCGATCCGCGACTCCGTGGACAGACGGGTGTGGCCGATGCCGTGCGTCCCTTCGAATCCGGAAATCAGGTAGCTCCTGTCCAGGTTGCGGGGCGACCCCACCTGCTTTACGATTTCCAGCCGGCTTCCCATACTCACCACCTCCACACCCTCGCCCGCGGCTTCGATCGCGTGTTCCAGTTTGCCCGCATCGCCACCATAAGCGATGACCAGCCGCAGGTACTCTTCCGTGCGTTCCCACCCGGCCACTGTGCCCAACGCTTCCGCCCGCGAAACGACCCGCCGCGCCGTTGCTTCGTAATCCGCATATTCTCCCAGACTCACGCGCAGGACCATGCGCCCGTCTTCTCCGTCGCCGTAAAGCGCCACGCCAGCCGAATCCGGCCCCCGGCAATCCAGGGCGCCCAGCATCTTCAAAATGGTCCGCCCGAGCCCGCCGGTATCCTCCTGCCGGTTCCAGAACCCCACGATTCCACACATTGTCGCTCTCCGGAGAAACATAAAAAAAGCCGTACCAGCTTCGGTGAAACGGGTACGGATGATCGCACCGCACAGGACAAAAGTCAAGCCAAAACGATCAGTGTCCCGTCCCGCCCGCACCCTGTCGCGCGGCCCCGCAACACCGCTTGAATTTCCTGCCGCTGCCGCACGGACACGGCTCGTTCCGTCCCGTGCTTCCGGCGCGGACCGCCGCCCGTTCGGAATCCCGGGCGCGTACCCAGTGCATGACGTTCGCGGCCGGCCTACCCGCGGCAAGCTCCTTCGCCATCATTTTCATGTAGGGGTCCACGTGGCCGAAGAACATCTTATACCCCCTGCAGAGGTAGTTCAGACCAGCCTCTCCGTCGGGCGCGTGGATGAACCGCTGCTTGGGACAACCCCCGTTGCAGGCGAACCGGTAGTCACAGGCCAGGCAATACGCCGGCAGGGTATCGCGTTTGTCGGACCCGAATTTCTCCTGCAGGGGACTGGCCACCATCTCGCGGATGCTCTTTTCGCGGACGTTGCCGAGATTGTACTGCGGATAGACGAAATGGTCGCACGAATACAAGTCCCCGTTGTGTTCGATGATCAACGCCCTGCCGCACTCTTCCGCAAATATGCAGAGGCTGGCATCCTGGCCCATCCAGCTTCCCAGCGCGATATCGAACATCTGGACGAAATACCGGCCCACGTCCTTCCGGACCCATTCGTCGAACACGTCGCAAAGGAACCGACCGTATTGGGCTGAACCCACCGACCACTTCGAGACCCGGGCCCGCCCTTCGAACTCCGGCGCGACAAGCTGCAGCAGGTCGTCGCCAGGCGCGTCCGCGATCCGCTCCACAATCGGGATGAATTGCATGTACCGGCTCCCGATGGATTTGAGAAAGCGATAGACTTCCGCCGGGTAATCCGCGTTGTGGGCCTGCAGCACCGTGAGTGTATTGTATTCAACCCGGTGTTTCTGAAGGACTTCCAGACCCTCTATCACCCGGTCGAACGTTGGCTTTCCCCCTTTGTCCACGCGGTAGCGGTCGTGCATCTCCCTGGGACCGTCCACGGACAGCCCCACGAGAAACCGGTGTTTTGCCAGGAACTCGCCCCACTCGTCATCGAGAAGAATCCCGTTGGTCTGAAACGCGTTCGTGACGGTCTTTCCATTGGCGTACCGCGCCTGGAGGGCCACGGCCCGGCGGTAGAATTCCACGCCCATCAGCGTGGGTTCTCCGCCCTGCCAGGCGAAATGAACCTCCGGTACGTCCTGTGCTTCGATATAGTGCCGGACGTATAGCTCAAGCGTCTCATCGTCCATCATCCAGTTTCTGCCGGCGTCGGGATACAGCTTTTCCTTCTCAAGGTAAAAGCAGTATTTACAGTCTATATTGCAAACCGCGCCAGACGGCTTGGCCATCACGTGGCAGGCTTCCGGCCGTTCAACGGTCGCTTCGTCCGTCGGCATATGTGCTGTCAGAGTTTCCATATGTGCTGTGCAATCAACCGGTTAACCGCTAATCCGTCTCGAGGGCGGCGGGATCGAACGTGCGGACGTGCGCGTCGCCGCCATCCACCGTGCCTTTCCATGCGTACGGGTCTTCTCCCGCAACCATCAGGATGCCGCGGTAGTCGGCAAGCGCCATCTTGCCGTCCTCGGGCGGTCGATGCCATGGCAACAACGAGTAGGCGTTCATGTAATGGTTAACCAGCACCCGTCGAAAACGGTCCGACCGGTTCTTGCGGGACCGGTGCAACAGGTATCCGTTGAAGAAGACCACCGCGCCGGCGCGACACACCACGGGTATCTCGCCACTGTCGTCAAATCCGTAGGACTCCTGGGCAAAATCGAACTCCTCGGGCCTTTCATGCGCGCGTTGGGGATACAGATAGCCATTCCGGTGGGAGCCCGGCAGTACCCACATACAGCCGTTCTCCACCGTCACGTCGTCCAGGGCGTACCACGCGCCGGTGAGGCTGCGGTCCCGCGTGGGAATATACACCTCGTCCTGATGCCAGGCCTGGCCCGGAAACTGCGGCGGCTTGATGAACAGCATCGACTGCATGCACTTTACATCCGGGGCCACTAGGCGTGAAAGTACTCTCGATACGCCGCGGTGCGCGAGGGCCTCCGACATGAACGGACTGATACGGTGCGGTTGGTGGATGCACAGATACTGCGAAAGTGCGGCCTCGTCGGACATCCCATCCGGAACCGGCTTCAGATTGTCGCTCTTATACTCTCCGCGGCAGAGCTTTACGGCATCCGCACGAATGGCCTCAATATCCTCGTCGCCCAACAGTCCTTCCACAACCAGAAAACCCTGTTCCCGGTAGGACTCGATCTGCGCTTGCGACGGTTCCACATCGGCTCCTCGCGCGTACAACGTTCTCAATTAACGTAACTTGCTGAAAAATAACTGCGATCCGGTCGATTGTCAATCCCGATCGCAACCGTGATCCGCCGCACCGGATTCGCGGTAGTTCTGCTGTTTTTTTCTTGCTGTTTGGCTTTCGATTTTGATTCTAGCTGACTGCTGAAAGCTGATAGCTGTTTTGCCGCTTTTCGCCGCCCGCCCAATTGTCAACGCCGGTCGTTACTGGCGCCCTGCCTCACTGCCCCAGGGTCTCCGTCAGGATCTCACTCGATCGTAATACGCTTCCAGCCGCCCGCCCTGTTTCCGCATATCGTGGGCGTCTTCCACGTGGGCCCTGCCCGCGCTGCCCAATTCCTCCCTTAACCTGCCGGACCCAAGCACAGCATCCAGTCCCTCTGCCAGTCCGTCCACGTTGCGCTCAGGGAACAATAGCGCGCACCGCCTATCGGGCGCCACCGTGGGTATGTCCGCGTGCAGGGAGGAGACGATCGCCAGCCCGGAAGCCATGGCCTCGATCAACGCCACGGGCGCGCCGCCTTCGGTATCGCCGTCGGCGGCGGTAACGCTCGGATACAACAACACGGAAGCCCTTCCGAGTTCCTTCAGACAGGTCTCGTGAGGCAACACGCCCAGCAGGTCCACCCGGTCTTCGAGACCGAGGCGCCAGATCTCGCGTTCCACGTCCGAACGCAGTTCTCCATCGCCGATAATACGCACCCTCAGGCCGGGATGCGACCCGATGATCTTCCGGCAGGCCCGGAGCCCGTAGACGTGTCCCTTCTTCTCGCGGAAATTGGCATACATCAATACGACGCCTTCCTGTCTGGCGTCCGGCCGCGCCTGGCGAATCTTGTCGAGGTCGACGCCCAGCCGGTGTACATGCACCTTCTCATAGGCACAACCGATGGTGACCAGCGATTCGCCCATTCGCGGGCCTTCGACCAGAAAGAGCTCCCCCTCGCGGAACAGCCGCTGAAACCGGCGTCTCCACAGCCGCTTTCGTGGCAGTGCGGAGGCATCCATCCCATAGAAGGTGGTGACCATCGGAACCCCGGCGCTGCGGCACGCCTCCAGGCAGAAATAGCCCTCCTGGCCAAAATGGGCATGGATGACCGCGGCGCGTTCCTTCCGGAGTATTCGTCCGTATCCCACGTACGTGCCCCGGATCTTGCGGACCACCCGGTAGGCGGACCGGCGCAACCGGGACAGGTCTTCGCTGGAATAGAGCGTGTCAACCGGAAAGACGCGTTCATTCTGCCGTGCCTGCGTCAACACAACCGGCCGATATCGGCTCAGACCGCGTATCTGGTCGTAACACCAGACCATGGTCAGGGTCAGGAACGGATTCGCGCAGTGCGCAACCGTCGGCTTTTCCGGCATCTACCACCTCTCGCAATCGGACTGATGTACGTCGCGCGCGACGCGTCGTTGATTCGCCGGCGGCGCGTGTTCCCGGTGCGACGAAACACTTGACACCCCGAGACGCATCGCATAATATCGCAAACGACCGAGCCCTGCACAACCGGAAGCCAGGATCGGCGATCCGAAAGGAGTCGCGATGTCGCAGACCTATCTGGCCTTCGATCTTGGCGCGTCCAGCGGCCGGGCCGTTATCGGCCGCTTCGACGGAAGCGCCGTCGAACTCGAAGAAATCCACCGCTTCGCCAACGGCCCCATTTCTGTGGCGGGCGGTCTGTACTGGGATGCGCTGAGGCTCTACGACGAGATGCTCGCGGGACTCCGAAAATGCGCCCGGATCTCCGGTCCGGAACCGGCGGGAATCGGAATCGATACCTGGGGGGTGGATTTCGCACTCCTGGACGACGTCGATGAACTCCTGGGCAATCCTCACTGTTACCGTGACACGCGCGTCCAGGGCATGTTGGAAAAGGCACTCAGCCGGGTATCCAGAGAAGCGATTTTCGAGCAGACCGGCCTTCAGTTTCTGGAGATCAACACACTCTATCAGTTGCTTTCCATGGCGCAAAAGAAACCGCAGCGCCTGCGCATGGCCAGTACATTTCTGATGATGCCGGACCTGTTCAACTTCTGGCTGACGGGACGCAAGGTGTGCGAGTTTTCCAACGCCACCACAACCCAGTTCTACAATCCGAGGACGGGGGCGTGGGCGACCGACCTGCTGGACCGGCTCGGGATCCCCGCAGACATGCTTCCCGAAATCGTTCCGCCGGGAACGCCGCTGGGTCCACTTCGACCTGAGATTGCCGCGGACGCCGGCATCCGGTCAACCCACGTCATCGCACCGGCGTGTCATGACACCGGATCGGCCGTGGCGGCCGTACCGTTTTCCGACGCGGACGCGGCCTATATAAGCTCCGGCACATGGGCGCTTCTCGGCGCGGAACTGCAAGCCCCCGCGGTGACGCCGGCCGCCCTTCGTCACAATTTTACAAACGAGGGCGGGGTTTGCGGCACCTACCGTTTCCTCAAGAACATTACGGGGCTCTGGATCGTCCAGGAATGCAGGCGCATCTGGGAAAACCAGGGGCACGCTTTTTCCTTCGCCGAACTCGTCAGATTGGCCGAAGCGGCGCCCGCGCTGACCTCGTTCGTCGATCCCGATCATTCGGATTTCCTGGAGCCCGGAGATATGCCGTCCCGCATCCGTACGTACTGCAGGCGCACGGGACAGAACGAGCCCGCCACCGAAGGCGCCGTCATCCGGTGCGCCCTGGAGAGCCTCGCCCTCAAGTGCCGGTGCGTCCTGGAGGATCTCGAGTCTGTCCTGGACCGCAGGCTGCACACCATCCACGTCGTTGGCGGAGGCATACGCAACGCCCTGTTGAACCGGTTCACCGCCGATGCCACCGGAAGGCCGGTTGTCGCCGGCCCGGCGGAGGCCACCGCCCTGGGTAATATCCTCATGCAGGTGTACGCGAGGGGCGAAATCGACTCGCTCGCCGGTATTCGAGAGGTCGTTCGCAATTCCACGGAAATCGTGACGTTCGAACCGGACGGCGGCGACGCCTGGGAAGACGCATACGCCAGGTTCAGGCAGTTATTGAACGTCGGGACCAACGTCCACTGAACCGATACTAACCTAGTTCAGAACAGGGAGAGCTGGTCCGCCTGCCTGACCCTCCGTTCCGGGGACAGGCGCTCCCGTTCCAGGAATTCGGAAGGAATGTCCTCCAGGAACCGGGACGGCTCCGGACGCGTCCGTTCGCCGAAACGCGTCCTGCTTCGCGCACAAAGCATGACGGCCTCATCCATGGCCCGCGTCAATCCCACGAACAACAGCCGCCGCTCTTCCTGCTCGTCGCCGTTCGGGTGCGGAATCAGGCCCTCCTCCACGCCGCAGATGAAAACGACCGGAAATTCCAGCCCCTTCGACGCATGCAGGGTTGACAGCGTTACCGCTTCCGCACGGGGCCGCGCGACGCCGCCAACGCGAACATAGTCGGCGTCGGAGCCAAGTACCAGCGTATCGAGAAACGAAGAGACGGTATCGAAATTGACCGCCATCCGGGCAAGGCGTGCGAGATCCTCATCCCCTTCCACCCCGGCGACTTCCTGCCATGTCCTCACCAGCGACTCGACGGATTCCGTTTCCGCCATTTTTCTGAATGCCCCGGCGGCATCCTCAAGTGCCGAGACTTTATCGCGAATCTGCTGCGGAAAATTGCCCGCCGACAGGTCGCCACCCGCGCGCCGGAGCCGATTCAGCGCTGTGTTTCCGGGATAGAAGATTGGAACCGCCAGCGCGCACAGCAATCGAAGATGCCCCGCCGCCCGGTACGCGTAATTGAAAAACGAGATCGCGTGCCGCACGTTCCCTGCCGAAAGAAAGCCCTTCTGGCCGACTACCCGGTACGGCAATCCCTCTTCGATAAAACAATGCTCAATCGCCTCCGCCTGCCGTCCGGTCCTGAACAAGACGGCAAAGTCCGACAGGCTCCGGTCACCTTTCCCTCCCACTGTCTGCCGCCCGCCGACCTCGCCGGCCTGAAGCATATCCGCGCCGCCCATCATCCGGCTGATCTCCCGGACCACCGCGATACCCTCCGCCGTCTCGCCCGATACGGAAAGCAGTCGAGCCGGTACGCCCTCTCCCCTGACGGCGTTCAACTCACGGCCATCCCCGATCACGGACACGGCCGCACCCGCGATCTGGCGCGTGGAGCGATATGATCGATCCAGCATGATCGTTCGCGCAGACGGCAGATCTTCGCGGAGTTTGTCAAAGTACGCCGCACTCGCACCGCGAAATCCGTAAATGGCTTGGTCCGGATCGCCGATCACGAACAGGCCGGTACCCTCGCGGGAAAGTGCGGTCACCAGTTGGTACTGCACCGCATTCACGTCCTGAAACTCGTCCACGAGTACGTGCGTAAACCGGTACCGGACCCGCTCGGACGCCACGTCGCCCTTGCTCAGCATCGCCAGGAATTCCACGAGAATGTCGTCGAAGTCCCACACACCCAGTTTACGCAGGCGGTCCTGGTACGCTTCACCTATGCCCCGCAACGCGTCGGTTACGATCGCATCGGGATTGGTCTTCGATAATGAGATGGCCAACCGCGCATCCCGCGCGGACATGCCGGCGTCAGCATCCGCAATGACCTCGGCCGCCAGCTGTGTCGCTTCCAATTCGTCGATGACCTGAGGCAACTCCCCGGACGTGCAGTCCTTCATCAGATTCAGCGCCACGGCGTGAAACGTGCCCAGCGTCAACCCATCCAGCGTTCCTTTGCGCGGCAACAGATTGTGAACGCGTTCCCGCATTTCCGCCGCGGCCTTATTCGTAAACGTGACCGCCAGGATATTCTCCGGCGGGACCCCCGCTTCCCCGATCAGCCGCGCCAACCGGTGGGTCAACACCCGCGTCTTTCCCGTGCCCGGACCGGCCACCACAATAACAGGACCGCTTACCCGGTCCACTGCCGCCTTCTGCGCATCGTCCAATCCACCCTCACCGGCAGACTCCGCGATCGCCGGCGATTCACCGTTTCCGCCCGATGTTTCTTCGCGCGATGGCGGCGACTCGAAAGATGGCACCTGCGGCGCCGCTTCCGGCAAATCCGGCAGATCGAACAGCGCGGGCTGCCGGCTCAACCGGGCCCTGTCCGCCTCGGAAAACACCTGAATCCTGCCGTACACGCCGTCGTACCCCGCCGCAATCTCCACCGCCCCGGCCCGCATCCGCCTCACGCCTTCCGCCACGAGCGGCTCGCCGCATACGGCAATCGCCTCGGGGGACACGTCCCTCAAAATGGCCAGTTCGGGCCCCAATTCCGCCAGCATCCTCTCGTACACCGCCTGGACCCGCTTGCTGGTTGGCCCCACCCCGATCACCGAACCGATGATCTCGGGCAGCGGAATCAGATTCTCAAACGGCGGGGCCACGGCCGGCCTGTCGCCTTCTGCCCGGTCGGCCAACTGCTCGACGCGGTGCAGGACGCCGACCGTCAACCGCTTTCCGCATTCCGGGCACAGGCAGTCCGCGGCGATCGTCCGGCCGGGTTCCCAGCAGATTCCGCATTTCCGATGCCCGTCGAGGTGATACTTGCCTTCTTCGGGATAGAATTCCAGCGTGCCAAGAAACCGCTCAGGGTCCCTCGTCTTCAGCGCTTCGTAGATGCCTCTGTACGACAATTCGGTATCGAAACAGGTGGCCTCCCGCGCTAGTTTCGACGGAGAATGCGCATCCGAATTGGAAACGATCGCATACCTGTCCAGCATGGACAGGCGCCAGTTCATCGGCGGATCGGACGAGAGACCCGTCTCGACGGCGAAGATCGCGGGCAGCATATCCTCGAAGCACTCCTCGAGCGTATCGAACCCGGAACTGGCGCCCAACACGGCGAAATGAGGCGTCCAGATATGCGCCGGAATGAAGAGCACGTCCTCTGCCGCTTCGAGGCAGATCTCGACCATGTCCCTGCTGTCCAGTCCCAGAATGGGCCGCCCGTCCGACTTCAGGTTTCCGATGTCCCCGAGGCGGGCGTTCAACCGCTCCACGGCTTCGAAACCTGGCATCAGAACGACGTGGTGCACCTTGCGCGTTTTGTCGTTCTTCTTGTAGATCAAGCTGATTTCGGTGGACAGCACGAAGCGCACTGTTCCCCGGCATCGCTCCGGTAGATCCTCGTCCACCGCGGCCCGTCGCGACGGCTTTAGACGGAACAGCCCCTCCTCCGCGGGCTCCAGGTGGTCCTTCAACTCCTCAATCCACTCGGGATGCGTGAAATCGCCCGTCCCCACCACGTTTACGCCCTTGAGCGCGGACCATTTATATAGGTTTTCCGGGTTCAGCGCACGGCTTGTCGCCCTGGAAAACCGGGAGTGCAGGTGTACGTCCGCCACAAAACGCATCTTGTCTCTCTAACCTGAAAAACTCATAGACATAAAATCACATGGATGGACAGGATGAGCAGGATAAAGACCTGGAAACGAAAAAACGTGGAAGCTTGGAACTCGGGCTTCGATCCTTGACTTCACGATTCGTAAGAAGGTTTCAGGACCCTGTCGTACTTGTCTCGACTGGCCGACACGCACTGGAAAATTTGATATCCACCAATTTCAATCCACATATACATCCTGTGGCAGATGTCGCAGACCCTCAGGACGTGGCCGCCTGGTCGCTTCTCTTCGCGGTACATGATATCGTCGTAACCGCCCAGGAGGCGTGCGATATCATCCCTGGAACTCTGGTCGAGAAGCAACCCGATAATCTCACGTGGGAGATCGGCCGCGGCCTGACGCAGACGGTTGGTGTCCACGTCCCAGGGGGATTTCAATGTGGAACCGCACGCGCACCACCGGTCGCGCATATCCCAGTCCTTATGTAACCACCACTGATCAAAGACACGCCTGCAAGCCAGGCAGAATTCATACGATTCCGAAGGATCCATACCTTCTTCCCTGACCAGCTCTTCGATGCGACTGCGCTCAGGTTCCGGCAATGCGTCCAGCTTTACGGTGGGCGTGTGGCACCACCGACATCGTCGAGACTTCCTTCGAAGCAAGACCATTAACACGATGAAACCGACGACGAAAATTACCGAGAAGATCAGGTGCCCGTTTCCCATCTATTTTACTCCTGCCCGATTCTGCGGGCGCCAAGCACCGATTATACGCGTATTATCAGGTCTCCATCTGGCGGCGGTCTGCTACTGCTTCATATTTGTCACGCCCCGACGACACACACTGGAAGACCTGATAACCCGCAATCTCAACCCACATATATATTCTGTGGCAGATGCCGCAGACCTTCAGCGCGTGCGGTTCCGGACTCTTCTCGAAACGGTAATCAAGATCGTCATAGCCGCGACGGAGTTGCGCAATGTCATCGTCCGTATGTTGCTTTGAAAGCCGTGCGAATACCGCCGCCGGCAGGTCCGCCACCGCCTTCCTGAGTTTCCTGGGATCGACATCCCAGGGAAAAGACAGTTCGAACCCGCAAGCGCACCACCGGTCGGACATATCCCAGTCCGACTGAAACCACCACTCGTCATAGATCCGCCGGCAGGCCTCGCAAAATTCATACGACAACGCAGGATCCATCCCCTCTTCGCGGATCAGATCGCGGATCTGCCCGCGCTCCGCGTCCGGTAATTTCCCGAGCTTTACCGTTCGCTTATGACACCAGGCGCACTGGTGGGCGCTCCTCCGGAGAATCACCATCAGCACGAAGGGTCCGACGATGACAACCGCCGCGAAAATCAGACCCAGGATTGCCATCGCAGTTTACCCTCGCTGGGCCTGGAGCCGTGTGCCAACTCGCTTCCCGGCAAACCCGTTGACAGGATTCGCTCACCGGTATCAATTGGGTCCATCAAATTTGTCCATACCGCCCGACACAACCTGGAATACCTGAAAGCCCTTGACGGGCAACCACATATAGATCCGAAAACAGTTCCTGCAGACGAACAGGAGATGTTCGTCGGACACCGACGAGTACAGCCGCTCGTGAAGCCCTTCTCTCCCGTACGTCCGTTCCATAAACTCCATGACTTCCGGCCGGATTTCGCGTAGTGCTGTTTTCAGCTTGTTGGTGTCGACGATCAGAGCAGGCCGTGACAGGTCACAGCCACAGGCGCACGAGCGATCGAGCAACTCCCAGTCCCTGCGGTGGGGCCGATCGTCGCTGAACCAGCGCCAGCCATAGATGCGCTTGCAATGCGGACACACCTCGTACTTCTCCGGATCCCCGGGCATTCCCTCGTCCCGAATCAGGCGCCGCACCTCCTCTCCTTCGCCCTGCGGCAGGTGTTCAACCGGCGTCGTCGATCGCATACACCATCGGCACCTGCGTATCTGGTGCTTCATCAGATACACAATCAGGATCACCGCGCCCATTACGACCATCGCTATGATGGCTATTTCTAACGTGGAAACATCCATAGTGACGTCCGCCACTGGGGAATATCTGGATCACATGATCCCGCCAGCCGAATCACGGATGCTGAGGTCCGGCGATTGTATGGGGCAGGCGCACTTTCTCTCAGCGAGCACGTGTTGATTCGTCTTTGTACCAATGTCAACGATGTATCGTTCAGTATAGTGCATCACCTCATGAAATCCAAGCTCTGCCGTGCGACTCCGAGGGCCATATTCCGCCCCATTCGGTCAAATCCGATTGACCGGCCGATTCAATCGACCTATATTGCTGCTCGTACGCTATTCGGGTCATTTTGTGTGTTGCTTTGTTAAAAGGATACTTGCCCCTACGTGCCAATATAGAGTGAGACAACTCCCCCTCCGAGTTTAATGTCGTACA
>JAPPJY010000087.1 GCA_028874335.1 Gemmatimonadota bacterium
GCGAGGGAGCGCAACGCAGTATTTCGACCGCAAGGGCCGGCCGTAGCCCGGATGGGCTTTATCAACGGGCTGCTAAAGGCTGAAGTCGATACGCGCCAGCGTGATATCGATGACGTCTACGAGCGGATCGAAAACAGGCGGGGAGTCTTCCGTGAGTCGGTCGAAGGCGTCGACAGTATGGCCTATCAGATTCACAACCTCTATTCCGCTTTTGAGCAGCTATTCGAGACGGTCGCGAGATTCTTCGAAAACCGTCTTGAAGAACAGCGGTATCACGTCGACCTCCTGCGCCGAATGCGGCTTGAAATCGACGGCGTCAGGCCGGCCCTCGTATCCGACGAAGCGTTTGTTCTGCTGGATGAGTTGCGTCGTTTCAGACATTTCTTCAGGCACGCGTACACAGCCGACTTGAATCCGGATAATCTGGTGGATCTCCTCAGGAAGGCCGAACGGCTGAGACCGGTTCACCGCCGGGACGTGGCGGAATTCCCGGGTCGGATAACGCCATAGGCAACGGCGTTCAGCGACGCGCGTGCGCCAGCGGAAGTCGGGTGTAGCTTAGGCAATGTAGTATGGAGGGTGGGGTGAATCTGTTTTCACTGGAAGGACGCGTCGCGCTGGTGACGGGCGCAGGGAGGGGGATCGGCCAGGGCGTCGCGAAGGGTCTTGCGGCCCACGGCGCCAGATGCGTCTGCGCGGCCAGGACCCGTTCCCAGCTGGACGAGACCGCAGCGGCGATCCGGGCGGCGGGCGGCGACGCGCTGGCCGTGGAAATGGATATGGCAGACCTGGACGCCGTCAGGCGGGGGGTGGAAACGACCCTCGCTCAATATGGGCAACTCGACATTCTGGTGAACAATGCGGGAATGAATATCCGGGAGCCGCTGGAAGAAGTCAACGAGGAACACTACGACCGGATCATGGCCGTCAATCTGAAGGGTCTCTTTTTCCTGACCCGGATGGCCGCCGAACATATGATCCCGCGGAAGCAGGGCAAGATCATCAACATCGGCTCCCTGACCACCGGAATCGCCCTGCACAGCGTGTCGGTCTATACGGCAACCAAGGGCGCCGTCGGTCAGTTGACGAAGGCGCAGGCGCTGGAACTGGGCCCGCACAATATTCAGGCGAACGCGATCTGCCCCGGTTTCATTCTGACGCCGCTCACGGAAAAGCTGTGGTCCGATCCGACGATGCGCGCGTGGGGCGAGGGCCGGACTCCGGCCGGGCGGCTGGGCGTACCGGAAGACCTGGTGGGAACCGCCGTGTTCCTGGCATCCGCGGCTTCGGACTTCGTAACCGGCCAGCACATATACGTGGACGGCGGCTTCATGGCCGGCGAGAAGTGGCCGCTGCCACCGAAGTCGAGTCAATAGATGGATGCCGACAGGCTTGAACGACAGATCGCCTTTATCGTCGAAATCGACAAGCTGAAGCACGTGCTCCGTCAGACGTACCTGGTCGACGGGAAACGCCGGGAGAACAGCGCGGAGCATTCGTGGCACCTGGCCGCGATGGCCGTTCTGCTGTCGGAATACGCGCGGGAGGAACTGGATCTTGCGAGAGTTGTGAAAATGCTGCTGCTTCACGACGTCGTCGAAATCGATGCTGGAGATACATTTGCCTACGACGAGGCAGCCCACGCCGACAAGAACGAGCGGGAGCGGCGTGCCGCCGAGCGGATTTTCAACCTGCTTCCCGCCGATATGGCCGGGGAGGTGTTCGCGTTGTGGGAGGAGTTCGAGGCGGGCGCGACTCCCGAGGCGAAGTACGCGGAAGCGCTGGACCGGTTTCAGCCGATCCTTCTGAACTACGGATCAGGCGGGATCGCGTGGCGGGAGCACGGAATCAGTGCGGAGCAGGTGATGGCGAGGAATCGGCATATCGAGGCGGGGGCGCCCGCCCTGTGGACCTACGTCCGGGGGCTGATCGACCGCGCTGTGAGCAGCGGGCGTCTTGCGTCTGGAGCGTGATCGAGGGTCAGAAAGCAGCCCGTTTTACCGCCGGACCTGGCGGGACAGATCTGACAGGAGGTTCGGGTTATGGCACAAAAGCAATTGGAATCGATGTGGTTTTACGTGGGAGGGACCGGTATTTCGGTCTACCGTCTGGACCTTTCCACCGGGGACCTGGCGCACCGGAGTACGGTCTCGGACGTGAAGAATCCTTCATTCCAGGCCATCCATCCGTCGAATCGGTTCCTTTACTCTGTCGCGGAAGTCGATGATGGCGGGGCGTTGCACGCGTTCGCGATCGATCCGGCCACGGGTGGGTTGCGTTCGCTGAACCATCAGTCATGTATGGGCGCCGGTCCCTGCCACGTGAGCGTGGACGAAACCGGTCGCGTGGTACTTGTGGCCAATTATTCCAGCGGCGGTGTGGCGGCGCTGCCCATCCTGGACGACGGCAGTCTGGGCGAGGCCACTTCCGTTTTTCAGCACGAGGGTTCCAGCGTGAATCCGGGCAGACAGCAGGGGCCGCATGCCCACTCCATCACCATCGATCCGGGCAATCGCTTCGCCATCTCGGCAGACCTTGGCATCGATAAAGTGCTGGTCTACCGGATGGATGCGGAGAAGCAGACGATAACGCCCAACGATCCCCCATGGGTGGACGTTCAGGCAGGCGCCGGACCCAGGCACTTCGCGTTTCATCCCCACCGGAAACATGCATACCTGATCAATGAGCTTGACAATACGGCCGTGGCGTATGCGTACGATGAAGACCGGGGGGTGCTGGAGACGATCCAGGTGATCTCCACGTTGCCGTCGGACTTCACCGATACCAGCTATTGCGCGGATATCCACGTGTCGCCGGACGGGCGTTTCGTGTACGGGTCGAACCGGGGGCACGACAGTATCGTGATTTTCGAAGTCGACCCGGGCACGGGCACGCTCTCGGTCGTGGACTACGAGTCGACCCGCGGCGAGTTCCCGCGCAATTTCTCCCTTGATCCCTCCGGACGGTTTCTGTTCGCCGCCAACCAGAATACGGACAACATCGTCACGTATCGAATCGACGCTCAGTCAGGGAGACTTGCCGCGACCGGCCATCAGGTGGAAACCCCGCAGCCGGTCTGCATCACCATGATCCCCGCCGCATAACAGTCCGAAAGCCTTACGTACCGATGCCTCACGCCTTGAATTCCCTTTTCTGGCTGAGGCATCTTCTGTATATAGGGTAAAAGCGATCTCTAAGGAATAAAGGCTGCCCATGAACATCGGCACGCTGCTGACGAAATCCGCGCGCACGTATCCGCAGAACCTTGCCGTGGCGTGCGGACCCAGGCGATGGACTTACGCCCGGTTCAACGAGCGTGTGAACAGGCTGGCGCATGCGTTTCGCAGGCTCGGCGTCCGCCGCGGCGACCACGTCGCCATTCTCATGCAGAATCTCCCCGAAATGCTGGAGTCCATGTTCGCGTGTTTCAAGGCCGGCGCCGCAGCCGTGCCGATAAATTTCCGCCTGCATCCCAACGAATATGCGTTTGTCATCGATCATTCCGAATCCGAACTGGTGGTTATTTCCTCCGAATTCAACGCGCCGATTTCCCAGATCAGGGATCGTCTGCCCCGCGTTCGGCACATCGTCACCATCGCGGATGCACACGAGGGAAAACTGGACTATGAGACGTTGATTCGCGCCGAAAGCGCCGGATTTGTGGATGCGGACGTGGACCCCGATGACGTGGCCTGGGTGTTCTACACCTCGGGAACCACGGCACAACCGAAGGGGGCGCTCCTGACCCACCGCAATCTGCTGGCGATGACCATGAACTTCTATTCGGATATCTGCCAGGGATTCGGGCCGGACGACGTGGCCCTGCACGCGGCGCCGTTGTCCCACGGGAGCGGCCTGTACGCCCTGCCCAACGTCGGCAAGGCGGCGGCGAACATCATCCCGGAGACCGTTTCGTTCGACGTCGACAGGATCCTGGAGGCGATTGAAAAGTATCGGGTCACGAACATGTTCGCGGCGCCGACGATGGTCAAACGCATGGCCGAGAGCCCTGCATTGCACCGGTACGACCTTCGATCGCTCAAAATACTCAATTACGGCGGGGGACCGATGCTCGCTGAGGACCTGCGGGTTGCCATCGAAAAGCTCGGACCGTGCCTCGTGCAGCTGTACGGCCAGGGCGAATCGCCAATGACGATCACTTTCCTGCCCCACCGCGACCACGTTCTCAACGGCACCCCGCAACAGATGAAGCGTCTCAGTTCGGTGGGGTTTGCGCGAACGGACGTCGAAATCAGGATCCTGGACCGTGAGGACTTCGAACTCCCGCCGGGAGACATCGGCCAGATCGTAACGCGCTCAGACCTTGTCATGAAGGGTTACTGGCGCAATCCCGAAGCCACCGCGGCCGCCCTGAAAGACGGCTGGCTTCATACGGGCGACGTGGGGTACATGGACGAAGACGGCTACGTCTTTTTGCTGGATCGCTCGAAGGACCTGATCATCAGCGGCGGCGAGAACATCTACCCGCGTGAGATCGAAGAGGTGCTCATCCGGCATCCGGCCGTGTTCGAGGTCGCGGTCATCGGTGTGCCCCATCCCGAATGGGGAGAGGCCGTCAAGGCGGTCGTCGTCAAAAAGCCCGGGCGCGACGTGTCCGGTGAGGAGCTGATCGACTTCTGCAAAGGCCGGATCGCCAGCTTCAAGAAGCCCGGATCCGTGGATTTCATCGAGGAACTGCCCAAGAACAACTACGGCAAGGTCGTCAAGAACGTGATCAGGGCGCCGTACTGGGGTGGAAGGGAAAGCAGGGTAATCTGAGGTGGCACCCGGTCCAACACCTGGTGAGAAGGAGACGGGAGAGAGCGAGAAAACCGGGTAGACGGGAGACGTAAGTGGGCAAGAAACGAAAACTGGGGCGCGGTGTCGCAATGGTGGGCGCCGGGATGTCGCCGTTCGGGATGTTCCGGGAAAGGGATTCCAGGGACCTGTTCGTGGACGCCTTTCGCACGATGATCGAATCGGTGGACAAGGGCGTGGATCCCGGCGATATCGATGCGCTCTATATAGGAAATTTCACGAACGACTTCTTCGTGAATCAGTCCCACTGGGGCGCCATCCTGGTCGACGCGCTGGGCCTGGTTCCCAGACCTGCGACCCGCACGGAGGGCGCATGCGCTTCCAGCGCAATCGCCTTCCGGGAAGGCGTGTTCGCAATCGCGTCGGGATTCTACGATATGGTCCTGGTCGGCGGGGTGGAGGATATGTCAAAACGGTCCACGGCCGACGTGGCGGAAGGTCTTGCGACCGCGGCGGTGCCGTATGAGCGGAAGTCAGGCTTCACTTTTCCTGGCGTATTCGGCGCGATCGCGACGGCGTATTTCCACAGGTACGGGGCGACGCGCGAGCACCTGATGGACGTGACCATCAAGAGCCATGAGAACGCGCCGCTGAATCCGAAAGCGCAGTTCCGGGCTTCGATCGCCGATATAATGGAATCGAAGGTGGAGCGCACAACCGCAAGCGGCAACCCGGCGCCGCAATGGGCGGATGAAAAGGACTTCCTGCGCGACCCCGGTGCCAACCCGCCTGTGGCCTGGCCCATGCATCTGTTCGATTGCTGTCCGATCAGCGATGGCGCCGGGTGTATTCTGCTGGTCGGCGAAGAGATGGCCAAGGCGTTTACAGACGATCCTCTATACGTCGTGGGCCTCGGCCAGGGCAGCGGCAGGGGGCTGCACGCCGCGCCGGACCTGACGAGCTTCGAGGCCACGCGCCGGGCGGCCCGGGAAGCCTATGCAATGGCGGACCTCGGCCCCGAGGACATACAGTTCGCCGAGGTGCATGACTGCTTTTCCATCGCGGAAATCCTGCACATCGAGGACCTGGGCTTCTTCGGTCCGGGAGAGGGATGCAGGGCCGCCGGCGAGGGCGCGACCCGGCTGGACGGGCCGAAGCCGATCAACACATCGGGCGGGCTGAAATGCAAGGGGCATCCCGTGGGCGCGACGGGCATCGCGCAGTTGATCGAGGTCTGGGAACAGCTGAGGCAACGGGCCGGCGCGAGGCAGGTGCCGAACGGGGACCTGCGCCTGGGCGCGGCACATAACCTCGGCGGCACCGGCGGCACAAGCACGTTTACGATCCTTGAAAGGCGATAGAAAGTGACGACGCCCCCGATCAGCGATTACGGGTTCGAAGCGTTCCTGGGCGAAGAAAAATTGATGGGGTCGACGTGCGGCCGATGCGGGGCCACGTTCGTTCCGCCGCGTCCAATGTGCGCGGAATGTCATCACACGGAAATGCAGTGGACCGGGATGAAAGGCGCCGGCAGGCTCGTTGCCCTGACAAGCATATCCATCGGTCCGCCTGCCATGCAGGAGGAGGGTTTCGATCGCGAAAACCCGTATTGTACCGGCGTCGTCAAACTGGACGAGGGCCCCAGAGTCGTCGCCCGGATTGAAGGCGTTGACGCACGGAACCCCGCTTCCATCGAAATCGGCGTACCGGTAACCGCGGTTTACCTTCATCGCGGTGAGGGCGAAGACCGCCCGACGCAACTGGCCTTTCGGCCGGTGTGAAGGAGCATACTCCAATGCCAAAACTTGACAAACAACAATTCGAGGCGACAATCCGCGAAATCACGAAGCCGCTCAACGGCCAGTACCCCAGACCCTGGATGACCAAACTTCGCGATCCGATCCAGGCTGAGGTGTTCGTTGTAGGAATGAACCAGAGCAGGGAATATTTAACCCATGATCTTTCGCACGAACAACACGTTGACGCGTTGTTTAACGAAGAACCTGAAGCGTGTCGGAAACTCTACGACGATTTGAACCCGAGTCCGTCGGAAGCTCGCAAGAACATCGATCGTTTCGTCAACAGGCTTGAGGAGGCAGGGGTCCACAATACTCTGGAGACGAACGTGATTTGTTATTCCACACGGATGAGCAAGTGTCTCCGGGAGAATCCCCATATCGGTGGTGCCTGGCGTGGCGAAGAGATATTCCGTTTCCTGCTGTCATCAATTAAGCCGAAGGTTTTGATCGTACACGGTGTAGGCGCATCCAAAAAACTGAAGTCGATAATGGATTGCGATATTCCGGCGCCGCCGAAGTGTGCCGACGATGGTGTTGTGCGCTGTCGTTGTGGGGCAATGCTGGTGATCGTAATCCCCTCTCTCGGACAACCCGGATTCAACATGTGGCACAGTTGGGCTTCAGCCCACCTTACGCGGGTCGCGGACGTGGTTGCCGGCCATCTTGATGGATAAAGCAACGGCTGAAGTAGCGACGACTCGATCTCGTATGGACTTGGGAACGCCGTTCTCTATCTCATAGAGAAGAACCGCAGAGAGGTGTTATGCGGGAATCGCGATAAGAAAGTGGAAACCCTTATTTTGGGATTTTTCGGTTGACATGGTTTTCGAATCGGGCTATTATTTCCCGATATTTCAAGGGGGATACGATGGCTGCGACACTGCCCGTTATAGACATGAAGTCTATGTCGGAATTGCGTTCGTCCATTGAGAACAACAAAATCGTCCTGACCGCAAAGGATGCGTCTCGTAACAAGAACCCTCGTCTCTGGCACATCGAAGAACGACTTCGAGACCATTTATCTGGGTATGAAAGACATGTCCGGGACGCGAGGAGCACGTTGAGTCACCTTGTGGAAGTGATTGAGAATTGGATCAGTGCCTTGAAGCCGGTTCTGCATGGTCTGGAGTATTCGCCTGATGATTATATCGCAATGTACAATCAACGGGAGGCGGAAAGACGAATTTCCGAGTTTAGAAAGAACGAAGAAGAACTTAAGGCAATGAGAAGTGAATTTGAGACTTCTCTTTGGACGTCGTTTCTAAATGGTCTTGATGAAGGCGTTGACACTAAGTTAGTGGAGTTGGATGAAAGGCTGTATGATCTCATTTCGCTCATTCAGGAAGTTCGCTGGCGAATGCTTACCGCGCACGGGAAATCGAAGGAGAGACCTGAAAAGACATATCAATCGGCCGAGGAGGCAATTGCTGATCTGTGGGGGTAGGCGTGGACGGGATTCAATTGCCGCCGATAACTGCATTTGAATACAGCCAGTATTTCAGGAAAAACACAAAACGATTGAGGTCGGAGATTGAAGAGGGACTGAAGGCACTTATATGCGAATTGCAGAACGGATCACTGTCAAAAGGAAGAAAACTCAAGAAGGCATATGGATGTTACGTTGCACGAATTAATCAGAATTACAGATTGGCATTCGTAGTCCACAATGACGGTGTGGTCGAGTTTATCTGCATCGACACGCATGATGAGGCGTATCGGTATCTGAGAAGAAGATAGATGCGATACCTTCTCGCCGTGTGCATGGAAAACCCCCAGGTCTATCCTTTGAGGGCATCGGACAATTCTCCGGTGCCCTCAAGTCATGTTTGACTTGAAATTGTAGTCAGTGCGAGTTATCGCCCGACTTCACGCCGTCATCCATTGACGTTCGATATCCAGACTGAACGACGGGAAACAATTGCGGCGGCCCGGACGCATGATTATATTAGCACGCTTGTACGTCCACGACGGGAGAACGTCGAGCGTCGTCACAAAGCGATGCGTATTGACGCGGCTCCGGGAATAATAGTCAGATCGGCTGACGCCCGCGATCCTGAGGGAGGATCCAACTCCGGAGCCTGAAAAAAGGAGACATACGGATATGAATCGGACACTCAAAGACCTGATGAACGAGAGCTTTACGGAGCACGCGGATCGGACCGCCGTGCGCGTTCTGAGGCAGTCCGATCAGCAGGGCGAACGGGGCTTGCGCTACGTTCCGATGACCTATGCGCAGCTCCGGGAACAGCGGGACCGGCTGGCCTCCGGACTGGCCCGCGCCGGCTACGCAAAGGGCGACCGTTTGGGGATACTGACGGACGGCGGACTCGAGTCGGTGCTGATTTTCCTGGCGGCGGATATGCTGGGGTTGTCTTCCGTGCCGCTTTGCAACAAGCTTCCGGACGATATTCTCAAATACATGATCGAGCATTCGGGCCTCGAGGTGCTCTTCCTGGACAGCAGGAGCCGCGAACAGGTGGATCGGGTGCTGCCGGGTCTGGCGAAATCTCCGAAACTGATCCTGACGGAGGGCCAGTCCGACGACGTCCGGTCGTTTTTCGCCCTGGTTCAGGACGGAGGCGAGGCGCCTCCTCCCGACGTGGAAATCTACCCGGACGACGAGTCGAAGGTGGTCTACACGTCGGGTTCGTCGGGCTTGCCCAAGGGCGTGGTGCAGACCCATCGCAACCTGGTGGACAACGTCAGGTCGGTTTGGGACGGGATCTCTCTCCGTGAACAACCGGTTCTGTTCAAGTCCGCGCCGGACTACCATACCATGGGAATCCTGAATATCTATTATCCCCTGATGAAAGGCTGGACCCTGGATCTCGCGCGTTCGCCGGACCGGGTGCTGGTGGATATTCGCTATTCCGAGCCGCACGGTTTCCTCACGGTGCCCCTGATTCTGGACAAGGTATACGGAAACGTGCGAAAGGAAATTGACGCCGGTGGATTGAAGGGCCGTCTCGTGGAGCGCGCGGTACGGGCCAAGCGAAACATCTCCAGGGGTACGTCGTCCGTCGGGGACCGGGCCGTGTACGGACTGATCGGAAAGAAGGTCGTCGCCGCGATAAAGGAGAAGCTGTCCCAGCGCGTGGGTGGACGGCTGGAGCTTCTGATCGTGGGCTCTGCCAAGGCGGACCCGGAGGCGCTGGATTTCTTCCAGGACGTGCTGGATATCAACTCGCTCGAGGGGTACGGCACCACCGAGTGTTGTCCGCTGATCGCGGTCAATACGCTGGACGCCCAGAAGACCGGTACGGTGGGGAGGCCGCTGCAGGAAGTGAAGCTGATCACGGAAGAGGGCGAGGAAGTCGGGTCCGGAGATCCCGCCACGCACACCTACCATGACAGCAACGGAAAAGAGGGAGAACTCTGGGTGCACGGCTCCCACGTGATGCGCAAATATCTCAACGACCCCGATCGTACCGCGGAGACGCTGGTGACGGACGAAGCCGGCAAAACGTGGTATCGGACGGGAGATCTCTTCAGCATCGACGGTGACGGGTACCTGACGTTTCGGGGACGCCTGGGGCGGCAGTTCAAACTCAGCAACGGGGAGTTTGTGAATCCCGAATTGCTCGAGCGGCTGTACGCAAGGGTGCCCCTTGTCGAACACGTGATCATCTACGGCGATCAGAGCGGGTCCTTTCCCATGCCCGTTGTCACGGTAAACGTCGAGGAGGCGAGGACGCTGTCGGATATCCAGGACCTGCCGGAGGACGATGACGCCGTACGCAGGCATTCGGGCGTGGCGGATCGACTGCGGGAACTCCTGCTGAACGAAGCGACCGCCGCCGGCCTGCCCGGACACGAGCGTCCCCAGAGGATTCTGGTGCTGCCCGACGCGCTCAGCGAGGAGGCGGGTACGCTGACGCGGGGCCTCAAAAAGGTGGTTCCCGGCGCGATTCTGGAACAGTACCGTGACAGCGTCGAAGCGGCGTATTCCAATTGACGTCAACCTGGTTCAGACGTTTCGTTTTTGTGGGGTTTACGCATGCCGGTCTTTTCCGCCGACGAACTGCTTCGAACAGGTCGGGAGATCTACGAGCGCGCCGGCGCCACGTCCGAAGAAGCGGAGACGGTCACGGGGCAGCTGGTGGAATCCAGCCTTTCCGGCCACGACTCGCACGGCATTCAGCGCCTCCCGCAATACGTTGCGGGGATGGAATCCGGACAGATCGTTCCCGGCGCCGTGGTCGAGGTGGAAAGGGAGACGCCTGCAACGGCCGTGTTGAACGGGAACTGGGGGTTCGGTCACGTAACCGCCGTGGCGGCGATGAAGGCGGCCATCCGCAAGGCGCGCGAGGCCTCGCTGGGGCTGGTCACGGTCCACCGGTGCAACCACGTGGGCCGGTTGGGCGCCTTTACGCCGCTGGCCGCGGAAGCCGACATGATCGGCATGCTCGCGAACAACGGACACGGGGCCGATCTGGCGATGCCCCCGTCGGGCGGGATCGGGAGAATACTCCCCGCGAACTGCCTGGCGGTGGCGTGTCCGTCCGCCGGCGAATATCCGATCGCACTGGACTTCACAACCGCGGTGGCTGCCGGAGGCAAGGTCCGCGTGACGCTGGCGAAGGGCGAACGGATGCCGGACGGGTGGATGATCGACCACGAGGGTTATCCGACGAACGATCCGCGGGTTTACATGACGGAGCCGAAGGGCGCATTGCTGCCGTTCGGCGGGCCCGTGGCGCACAAGGGATACGGGCTGGCCTTCATGATCGACATTCTCTCGGGCGCCCTGTCGCCTGCCGGTTGTTCCCGTGAAAACTCCAAAGAAACCGGCAACGCGCTTTTTGTGCAGGCAATAGACATCGAAGCGTTTCAGCCGCTTAAGGATTTCAAGGCGGAGGTAGAGCGGTTCGTGAACTACGTGAAGTCCGCCGAACCGGCGCCGGGGTCGGACGAGGTGCTGGTGCCCGGAGAGCGTTCATGGCGCACCAGGAAGGAGCGATCGCAGTCCGGCATTCCCGTACCTGACGCCACCTGGGAGCAGATTGTGGAGACCGGGCGGAAGGTGGGACTCGAACTGTAGTGTGTCACGGACATCTATTGTTTACCGCAGGAGGGTGGAGGAAATGTCAGACGAAATTCGAGCCAGAGCCGAGGGCGCCCGGGCCGCGGCGCTGCAATTGAGCAATGCATCCGAAGAGGAACGCAATGCGGCGTTGGGAGCAATCGCGCAGGGCCTGGAGGCCAATGCGGGCGCCATACTTGAGGCGAATCGGAGGGATCTGGAAGCCGCAGAGGTCCTGCTGACCGAAGGCAGGCTGACGGGCGCGCTGGTGGGGCGGCTGAAGGTGGATGACGTCAAGCTGCGCAATGAAATCGTCCGAGGCGTTCACAGCGTAAGAGACCAGGCGGATCCCATCGGCCGGACGCTGGCGGCCACGGAAATGGACCGTGGTTTGAAAGTGTATAAGGTATCGGTACCCATCGGTGTCCTGGGAATCGTGTTTGAGTCGCGGCCGGACGCACTCGTGCAGATCGCTACGCTCTGCCTGAAGTCGGGCAATGCGGTACTGTTGAAGGGCGGCAGCGAGGCGTTTCATACCAACCGCGCGCTGGCGAACATTCTCATTGCCTCGACACGCGGGCTGCCCGGCATTCCGGACGGCTGGATGCATCTGATGGAGGCGCGTGAGGAGGTGCAGGCCATGCTGGATCTGCACCATCTGATCGATCTCATCATCCCCAGAGGCGGCAACGAATTGGTCCAGCACATTATGCGGAATACACGGATTCCGGTGATGGGGCATGCCGACGGCATCTGCCACGTGTACGTACACGCGGCGGCGGACGTCGAGAAGGCGAAGCGGATCTGTCTGGATGCCAAAATCCAGAATCCCTCGGGCTGCAATGCGGCTGAAACACTGCTTGTTGACAGAGATATCGCCGGGGAATTCCTGCCGGAAATGGTGGGAAGATACCGGCGGAACGGCGTTGAGGTGCGGGGGGACGGTTCGACGCGCTCGCTGGCAGGAGGCGAGGCGGCCGCCGCGTCCGAGGAGGACTGGGCGACGGAATACCTCGACATGGTGATTTCGATCAAAGTGGTGAACGGCGTTCACGAAGCGGTCGAACATATCAACCGCTACAGCAGCAACCACACCGATGCGATCGTCACCGAAGACAGGGCGGCGGCGTCCCGGTTCCTGCGCGAGGTGGATTCCGCGTCCACGCTGCACAACGCGTCGACCCGGTTTGCCGACGGGTTCCGCTACGGCCTGGGCGCCGAGGTGGGCATCAGCACCAACAGGCTGCACAGCCGGGGTCCCGTTGGGCTCGAGGGTCTGGTGATTTACAAATACATCATCGAGGGGAACGGGCAGATTGCCGGAGATTATCTCGGCGAAGACGCAAAGGCGTTCACACATCGCCCCCTCGCCGAGACGTGGACTCCCCAAAGCTGAGGTCCTTCCAATGAAACACGCGCTGCGGTTTCCTATTCTGTTCTCTCTCATCCTGTTCGGCGCATGTGCCGCGCCTCAGAAGGCCGCTCCGCCGCAGGCTGTTGTGCCGCCTCCCCCGGCGAGACTGCCGGTGGATCCGAATGTGACGCTCGGCAGGCTTCCGAACGGCATCCGGTATATCATACGTGAGAACCGGCGGCCGGAGAACCGCGCCGAGTTGCGGCTGGTGGTTAACGCGGGTTCGATTCTGGAAGACGAGGACCAGCAGGGCCTGGCTCACTTCGTGGAACATATGGCGTTCAACGGGACCCGGAATTTCCCGAAACTGGACCTGGTGAATTACCTGGAATCGATCGGCATGCGTTTCGGTCCGGACCTGAATGCGTACACGAGCTTCGACGAGACCGTCTACATGCTGCAGGTGCCCACGGACAGCGCGCTGATTGTGACGCAGGGGTTCCAGATTCTGGAAGACTGGGCGTCGGGCATGCTGTTTGAAGCGGAGGAGATCGACAAGGAACGAGGCGTGGTGATCGAAGAATGGCGCCTGGGCCGGGGGGCGGGCGCACGGATGCGCGACAAGCAGTTTCCGATCCTGCTCAAGGGCTCCCGGTACGCGGAGCGGCTGCCCATCGGGAAGAAGGCCGTGCTGGACACCTTCAGACACGAGGCGGCGAAGCGGTTCTATCGGGAGTGGTACCGCCCGGACCTGATGTCCGTCATTGCGGTGGGCGATTTCGAAACGAAGTGGATCGAGGGGCTGATTCAGACGCATTTCGGTCGGATCCCCCCGGCGAGCCAACCCAGAAAGCGGACGCTGTATCCGCTGCCGGGGCACGAGGAGACCCTGTTCGCCATCGCCACCGATCCGGAGGCGACGAGAACGAACGTTTCCATCTATTACAAGCAGCCCGTGCGTGAACAGGACTCGGCCGCGGCCTATCGCCAGAACATCGTCGAGTCCCTGTACAACAGGATGCTGAACGCGCGGCTGCGTGAATTGACGAAAAAGCCCGACGCGCCTTTTCTGTTCGCGTACTCCAGCCAGGGGCGATTCATCCGGACAAGCGAGTTTTACCTGCAGGGCGCCGTCGTTAGAGAGGGCGGGATTCCGCGGGGGCTGGAGGCCGTACTCACGGAAGCCAGAAGGGTGCGCCTGCACGGGTTTACGCAGTCGGAACTCAACCGCGAGAAAATCGAGGCGATCCGGGGGATGGAGCGTGCTTACGCGGAGCGGGACAAAGCCCGTTCCCGCGGATATGCGTCCGAGTATATCCGGCATTTTCTGACGGGCGAACCGATTCCAGGGATCGAGTATGAATTCAAGCTCTATCAGGAAATGGTCCCGGGAATCCGGCTGGCCGAGGTGAACCGCCTCGCCGGCGAGTGGATCACCCGGCATAACCGCGTGGTTCTGGTCGACGGTCCGGAGAAACAGGGCGTGACGATGCCCACCGAAGCGGAACTGACGGGGGTCATCGCACGCGTCGACGAGATGGAGATCGAGCCCTACGAAGACGCGGCCTCGGCCCGGCCGCTCGTCGAGGCGGCGCCAACGCCCGGAGAAATCGTCGCGGAGAAGAAGATCGCTGAGCTGGACGTGACCGAATGGACGCTGTCGAACGGGGTGCGGGTCGTGCTGAAGCCGACCGATTTCAAGAACGACGAGGTGCTGTTCTCCGCGTTCAGCCCCGGCGGACATGGGCTGGTTTCAGACGGGGACTATCTTGCGGCCGCGACCGCGTCGGCCGTCGTTCAGGAGGGGGGCCTGGGTACCTTCAATGCGATCGGACTGGAGAAGAAACTGGCAGGAAAAGTGGTGCGCGTGTCCCCGTGGATCGGAGAACTGAGGGAGGGCGTTCGCGGCAGCGCCTCCTTGAAGGACCTGGAAACGATGTTCCAGTTGATCTACCTGACGTTTACGGCGCCGCGCAAAGACCCCGAGGCGTTTCTGGCCTACGTGCAGCGCATCCGTGGATCGCTGGAAAACCGCAGCGCCAGCCCGGGGGCGGCATTCGGCGATACGATTCAGGTCACCATGGCGCAGTATCACCATCGCGCGCGGGTCTGGTCGGAAGCGCTTCTGGATGAAATGAACCTGGAGCGATCGTTCGAGATATACAAGGACCGGTTCGCCGACGCGAGCGATTTCACGTTCTTCTTCGTCGGCAACATCGATCCGGACGGCATCCGTCCTCTGGTAAAGACGTACCTGGGCGGTCTGCCCGCAACGCGGCGAAACGAGACCTGGCGCGACGTGGGTATCCTGCCTCCCCGGGGCGTCATCGAAAAAACCGTCCATAAGGGGATCGAACCGAAGAGCAGCAACCGGATCGTCTTCACGGGGCCATTCGAATGGAGCCGGGAAAACCGGTACAACCTCGGATCGGCAATCGACGTCCTCCGTTTCAGGCTTCGCGAGGTCCTGAGGGAGGAGATGGGCGGGACCTACGGCGTGGGCGTGGGCGTCTCGACGTCTCGTTATCCCGAACAGCGGTACCGTATCCGGATCAGCTTCGGCTGCGCGCCCGACAGCGTAGAACAGCTCACGCGCGCGGTTTTCGCCCAGATCGACAGCCTGAAGCAGTTCGGCGCATCGGACGCGAATATCGAGAAGGTCCAGGAGGCGGACCGCCGCGCGCGGGAAGCGGCGTTGAAGGAAAACGGGTTCTGGCGAAGGACCCTTTCGTCCAGCTACTGGCTGGGACAGGATCCCGCCAACGTCCTCAAGTACGACGAACTGGTGGACGGTCTGACGTCCGATGTTGTCCGGGACGCCGCGCGGAAGCATTTCAATATGGAGAACTATGCGCGTTTCGTGCTTTACCCGGAAAAGACACAGGACGGAACTCAAGACGGGGACGCAATCCCTCCGGATAAATCCGACGGATCCTGACCACTGCTGGAGAAACGCGGTTGCGCAGGGACCTCTCTCCCCGGCCCCTCAGATGAAGCTGTCAGCTATCAGCCGTCAGCAATCAGCTAAAATCGAAAGGCAAAAGCAAAAGCTACCCCTCCACCCGGCCCCGCAGACCTCTCTCCCCGGCCCTCTCTCCTACCAGGAGAGAGGGAGAAGAGGCGGGTTTCGCTCTATCAGTGTATTTCGCAACTGGCGACCGGGGTATGGGGGGTTTTTCCGTGTCAATCCGTCCAGCGGATTTGCACCGGTACCGCGTAAAGCGAAGTCCCGGCGTGTTCTGATGCCGGGACTCGTCTTTGATGTGTGACGTAGTTCCACGTCTACGGGCCAATTGATGGCGAAATTCGAACGAGCGGGGGACGTCAGGACCGGCGTCGTCGGATACGGCGCGGCCTTTGATATGGGTCGGAGGCATCTGACCGATACGCGGAAAGCGGGCATGTCCCCCTGCGCGGTGGCGGAGACGGATCCGGAGCGGCTGGACGCGGCGGGAAAGGATTTTCCCGGTGTCGAATTGTACCCCACCGTCGATGAAATGCTGCGAGAGTCAGACGTGAACCTGGTTGTGCTGATTACACCGCACAACACCCACGCGGAGCTGGCCCTGCAGTGCCTCCGCGGGGGGCGCCACGTCATCAGTGAAAAGCCCTTCGCCATTACGACAGAAGAATGCGACGCCATGATTCGCGAAGCCGCGTCGCGGGACCTGCTGGTCACCGCGTACCACAACCGGCACTGGGACGGCTGTGTCCTGGAAGCGCTGAAGCATCTCCACGAGGAGAGGGCGATCGGCGAGATCTATCGCATCGACGCGCGGATCGGCGGATACGTTCACCCGGGAGACTGGTGGCGGAGCAGCCGGTCGATTTCCGGGGGCGTCATGTACGATTGGGGGGTACACCTGCTGGAGTACGGGCTCCAGATCATACCCTCGGATGTCGTCGAGGTCTCCGGGTTCGCAAAGTCGGGCTTCTGGGCCGACGAAACGCCGTGGAAGGAAGACACGAACGAAGACGTGGCGTGCGCGGTGGTCAGGTTCGAAAACGGCGCATGGCTGAGCCTGACGGTTTCCTCGCTCGAGAGCAATCCCAGACAGGGACAACTGGAGGTATCGGGAACCGGTGGCACATATATCTTCGACGGCCGCACCTACGAGATGATCCGTCAAATCGGAAATGAGAAGGTGGTGACGAAAGGCGCCAACATGCCCAGCCGCTGGGATGCGTTTTACGACAATATCGCGCGGCACCTGACTGAAGATGAAACCCTGGTGATTACGCCCGAATGGGCGAGGAGGCCGATCCACATCCTGGACCTCGCCGCGACGAGCGCGAAGCAGGGACACGCGATGAAGGCCCGGTACCAATAGACAGTCCGTTGAAAAAGTCGCTCTGTAGGCGAGGGCGAGCAATCGTGACCGAAGACAAGGCGCGCGACCGAGTCCCATCCTTCGATTCGGCGAGGGAGCGCAACGCAGTCATTCGGCCACGAGAGCCGGCCGCAGCCCGGATGGGCTTTTTTAACGGGCTGTAAAGGGGACCCGTGATGAAGAAGGATACCCGGAACTCGTTCTGCACCGTCCCATCGGTGCATCCGCCACCCGACGTGACCCGGATGCAGGGTTATGCCTCCCGGCTGAGCGCGTCGCCGGACGACAACATCGCGTTTCGGATGACCACCGTCGCACGGAATTACGACGTGTCGTTCAGGCGTGTGGGCAAGACAGCCGCGAAGATCGGCGAGTTGAAGGGGATGCACGGGAGGATGCAGGCCTGCCCCGACAGGGCCTGGGAGAACGGCTGCGACTGGGAGTCCGACTTCTTCTGGATTGTACCGGAAGAAACCCGCTCATGGATCTACACGGCGGAATTCACGGACGGGAAAGGCGTGAGGTTTCACGTTCCGTTTGTCGTCAAACCCTATTTTCACCGAAAGGGTGACGTGGCGGTGCTGGCCTCCACCAATACGTGGAACGCATACAACGGGTGGGGTGGCAAATCGGCCTATAGCGAGCCCCTGCCGAAAACACTGAGCCTGGATCGGCCCATGCCCACGGAAGCGCCCGAAGGCAGGGGCCGAAGCCACCTGCTGAGGGGCGAGACGTGGGTCCTGGACTGGATGGAGGAATGCGGTTACGCCGTGGACGTCTATTCTGACGCGGATTTACATCGGGGATGGGACTGGCTGGCCGATTACAGGGTTCTGGTAATCAATACGCACAGCGAATACTGGTCCGAACCCATGCGGGACCATCTCGATGCCTGGCTGGATGCGGGCGGCTGTCTGCTCTATCTCTCCGGGAACGGGGTCTACTGGAAGGTGACGTGGGACTCGACCTGCCGCACCATGGAGGTCCGGAAGGACGGCAAGCCGCATTTTCAGAACGGCGAAGAGGGCGGGCTGTGGCGAAACCTGGGCCGGCCCGAGCATGCGGCGCTGGGTGTGGGCTACGTGCGTCCGGGATATATGACGTTTGCGCCGTATAAGGTCGAAACAGCCTCACATTGGATATTCGAGGGCCTGGAGCTCACGAACGGCGATCTGATCGGCGAAAAAGGCATCTACGGCGGTGCGGCAAGCGGTTGGGAGGTGGACCAGGTTCGGGAAGACTGGTCTCCCGGGAACGTCACCGTGCTGGCGCGGGGAATCAACCCGCTGGATTTCATGCCGCCGGGAGCATCGGCGGTCTACCCGGACGGCGAGTACGATTGGGACGGGTCGGGTGGCGCTCACATGACGTACTACGACCATCCCGGCGGGGGCGGCGTTTTCTCGGTGGGGTCGATCGCCTTTGGAGGCAGCCTTGTCGTCGACCCGATTCTGCAGAGGACAGTGAGAAACGTGCTCGACCGGTTTCTACGTCGATAGGAGACGGGACAATGGAGGACGCAGACATGACGGCGCGATACGATCTTCACCTGCACACGTACTGGAGCTACGATGCGCTGGCCCGGCCGGAGAGCCATTTCAGGCGCGCCAGGGAGATCGGGGTCGAGTGTTTCACCATTACGGACCACCACGTTCTGGATTCGCTGCCGGAGGTGCTGGAGATTGCTTCGGGCTATCCGGACATACGGGTCGTACCCTCGGCTGAACTGACCATGACCACGTCGATCGGATCGGTCGACCTGCTGTGCTATGGCTTTCCCGCGGAACTGCCCGCGTCGATGGTACGGGTACTCGAGGCGTATCACGACTGGCAGCGGGAATACGGCTCGGCGATATCGGCCGGTTTGCAGGGGATCGGACTGGATTTCTCGGATGCGGATCGTCTCGAACTGTTGAAGTCGTACCGACCGTCGAAGACGATCGAGTTGCAGGGAAATACGCACGTCAAGGGCGGCGTCATCCAGCGGTACTGCGTGGAGCGGGGTTACATCGACCGCACCGAAGACTATGCGGACCTGATGGCGCGAGCGGGCGCGGCGACCCGGTTTCCGCCGTATCCCCACGTAAGGGATGCGATGCCGGCCGTCAAGGAGGCGGGCGCGCTGGTGGCGATCGCGCACCCGTTCGGCTATTTCAGGGAAGACGACGTGGAGCGGATGGATGCGCTGCGTGTGGAATGTTCGCTGGACGGGATCGAGTGCGCCCACCCCAGCGTGCCGCCGGAGTTTACGGCGAAATACCGGGAATATTGCGAACGCCACGGAATGTTCTCCACCGGCGGGTCCGATTCTCATACCGATGAGGACGTGGAGACGGGGTTCGCCGGGCACGGAGGCCCCGATGAATGGCTGGACGATTTTCTGAATCGTCTGGATTGAGAAGTCGTGCTGGCAGGAATGAAAAAGGGACCGTGTTTACCCAAAGAAGCCGCGAGCGCTAAATAGTGGCATTTCCCTCCCTGATACAGAGGAGTACGTTTTAGCTTGCGAGGCGCTCCCAACCAAAAAAAACGCCCTCCCCTCAGCCCGTCAACGCTTCGACATTCTCTCGCGACGCTGCAACCCAACGACCTGTCCTGGCATACCTCCAAAGACAGGTGTTGTCGGCACCCCCTACGGTTCCTTCAATAGCGACAGCTGCCGCGCAGTGAGCGGGGCAGCTTCTCTCCTTAAGCAATGAACAAAGGCCTGGTCTATTCCATAATGTAGCGCTAAATGCTTTGCAGGAATCCGTTTTATCCCAACTGGCCCAAAAAGGACAATTGATCGCCAATAGATGATATTTCAATCGTTGACCTGTATACGCCTCAATCAGTTTTGCCTTGATCAAGCAATAGAGATGAACCTGTGATCTGCGCCTCTTCACCGATAGGCAAATCAAACATGACCTCGTAACCTTCTTTGATTGAGATGCTTGACCATGAACCTATCTGGCTGCCGTTCGCCGCTGCTCTAATGAGATAACTACCTGATACATTGTTGCCCGAAACGACCTCGATCCGCGCTTGACCGTTTTCATCGGTGGTTGCGGACCATACATTATTATTGGCTTGCGTTGCAACAGGACGAGAGAGTTCTATTCTCGTACTTACCACCGGAATGTCGCGTTGCCGCACAGTTACGACCGCAATAGCCAATGGTGTACTCTTGCTTTCTTGCGATGAGTTTACATTTCTCCTTGTTATTTCCGGTTGCATCCAGGTACAGGAACCTTGACAAGAACCCAGCGATAACATGACCAGGAGTGCTATTATTCTTCGTATATTCGTGAACATATCAACTCTCCTCGGACTGGTTTTTCGGAGGTCTTCTACGTGCTTAACGAATATATCACTTCAAACTTGAAAACATCAAGCCATAAAGTTTGTCCGAAAGTACGAAATTTGTCCCAGACTCCACAATCTCTACCCAAAACGAAAAAATGAACTAACTCCCAGAATCTCAAGGTCGGCGTACAAATCCGATTTATGTTCCGTGGCATCACAGTCACTATTTCTACGAAGGTTTACGCTATGCGCAATGGCGCGGATCACAATGTTCCGCAATCGGACAATGAATCTTAGTTCGAACTATGGCGGCTGTTTTCACTGAAATTTCGCCGGAAGTATAACGGCGAATCGATATTGAATATCGAGGATCCCTGGATTCAGCGGATGCGAGCAGCGGAATCGTAGCTTTGAACGAACGCAATTCCGAATCGCCAATATGAATGGATGACAATGAAGGCTTCCGACCTGTTTGTAAGAGCCCTCGAGGCGGAGGGCGTGGAGTTCATATTCGCCATCCCCGGCGAAGAAAACCTGGATCTGCTCGAGTCGTTTCGCGAGTCGAGTATCCGCGTCATTGTGAACCGCCACGAACAGGCCGCGGGCTTCATGGCGGCCACGTACGGTCGCCTCACCGGCAAGACCGGGGTGTGCATGTCCACCCTCGGGCCCGGGGCCACGAACTTCGTCACCGCGGCGGCGTACGCGCAGCTCGGCGGGATGCCGCTGCTGATGATCACCGGGCAGAAGCCCATCAAGTCGAGCAAGCAGGGCCATTTCCAGATCGTGGACGTGGTTGAGATGATGCGGCCGCTGACGAAGTACACCACCCGCATCGTCAGCGGCGCGACCGTTCCGCCCCGGGTGCGGGAGGCGTTCCGCGTGGCGGAGGAGGAGCGGCCGGGAGCCGTACACCTGGAGTTGCCAGAAGACATCGCCGCGGAAGAGGCGGCGGCGCACCTCTATCCCAGGGACCGGGTGCGGCGCCCGGTTGCCGAGGAAAAAGCGGTCGCACGGGCCGTTGCGATGATCCAGGATGCTCGCCGGCCCCTTTTGCTGATGGGAGCGGGGGCCAATCGCAAGCGCACGTCGAATATGCTGGTCCGGTTCATCGACAAGACGGGCATACCCTGGTTCAATACGCAGATGGGCAAGGGCGTTGTGGACGAGCGCCATCCGCTGTACCTGGGGAACGCGGCCCTGTCTTCCGGCGATGCCATCCACTGCGCCATCGAGCGGGCCGACCTGATCATCAACGTGGGCCACGACGTGGTTGAAAAGCCGCCCTTTCTGATGCAGGATGGCGGCCTGAATGTGATCCACGTCAACTTTTCTTCGGCCGAGGTGGATCCCGTATACTTCCCGCAGCTCGAGGTGATCGGCGACATCGGCAACAGCCTCTGGCAGATCTACCGGAAGATCGAGCACCAGCCGCACTGGTCGTTCGACTATTTCCTCAGGGTAAAGGCATGGGCGGATGCGAAGCTGGCCGCCGGCGAGGACGACGACCGCTTTCCGGTACTCCCGCAGCGGCTCGTGGCGGACGTGAGGCGCGTTCTGCCGGACGACGGCATGATCGCCCTCGACAACGGCGTCTACAAGATCTGGTTCGCGCTCAATTACCGCGCCCACCAGCCGAACACCGTGTTGCTGGACAACGCCCTGGCAACCATGGGCGCAGGTCTGCCTTCCGCCATAGCGGCCAGTCTGCTACACCCGGACCGCGACGTGGTGGCGGTCTGCGGCGACGGCGGCTTTATGATGAATTCGCAGGAGATGGAGACCGCCGTGCGGCTGGGCCTGAACCTTGTCACGCTGGTTCTGAGGGATAACGCCTACGGTATGATCAAGTGGAAACAGGCCGATATGGGTCTGCCCGATTTCGGACTGGACTACGGGAATCCCGATTTCGTGCGCTATGCCGAGAGCTACGGCGCCGCGGGGCACCGGCTGGAACGGACGGACGCGCTGGCCGGATTGCTGGAGCGTTGCCTCAGGGAAGGCGGCGTCCACCTGATCGAGGTGCCGGTGGACTATTCCGGTAACCACAAGCTGCTGGATGGGCAGCTCGTATGTCCGTTGTAAACGGAGCGAGGGCGGACGACCACCAGGGTCGCCCCTACAAATGGAATTTGGGCGCGAGGTTTGGGTATGACGGCGTGGTCATCCCGATCTTCCGGGAGCGAGGGCATCGCTGGCGTCGATGGCCCGCTCGAGTGTAACCCCATTACCCGGAGCGAGGGCATCCTGCCCTCGATGGCGAAAGCGCGACGCATTCAACCTTAATACGGCTTCCAAGATAGGCCTTGACGCACCCCACGAGAATCGAACATATTGCAATCTCGTCTCCTCACCTGCCGTGCTCCGAACCGCAGGAGGTCCTTGATGGCCGTTCTGGCCTCGCGTTCACCCATGACCGCCGAGGAGTTGTTCGAATTGCAGGACGTCGGCGGTCGAATTGAACTGGTTGCAGGAGAACTTGCTCGTATGACGCCGACAGGAGGTGCCCATGGTGCATTGGCCGTCCGCATTGGGCGCCTGCTCGACGAGTACGTCGAAGTAAACGACCTTGGTGTCTGCTGTGGCGCTGAGACAGGGTTCATCCTGAAGAGGGATCCCGATACAGTGCGCGCCCCCGACGCCGCCGTCGTGCTGGGGTCGCGTGTTCCAGCCTCGGGCGTCCCGGTAGGTTACTGGCCCTTCGCCCCCGATCTCGCCGTTGAAGTGATCTCGCCTTCGGACCGCCTTGCCGACGTCTACGTCAAAATCGCCGAGTACTTCGCCTCCGGAACCCGCCTGGTCTGGCTGGTGGAACCTGAAACCCGCAAAGTCCACGTCTACCGGTCTCCTCACCAGGTTGAAGTACTGGGAACTGACGATGGCCTCGACGGCGGCGACGTGCTCCCCGGGTTTCAGTGCCCCGTTCAGCGGCTCTTTCCCTCCGATAGCTGATCGCGATGAGCATTGGATTTGCTCCGATCATCTTTTTTCGGCCAGCGTCGCAAATCTCACCGCGATGCTCGATTTCTACCGCTCGAACCTTGCCGTCGATCCTCTCGTAGAAAATTCTGACAGCCGCCGCTCGTCTTCTTACACCCTTCCTCATCTGTACCAAATCCCCCCACTCGTTCCTGCTGCGGTAACGGCCGGCGAGGCAATCTCCAGAAGACCGTAACGATGGCTTCAACCGTTCGTCTATCCGCTTAGTCTCAATCCGAAAAAACAGCAACGCGGCGACGCGATAGAACCCTCCGAAACGGGGCGACATCGACTTATAGAAGGACGTTTTTTTCGTTCACATCCAGTGACCTGGTGTATCCTGGTAATCAGCAGTCTAATCGCCTTTATTTACAAGCACATAATCGAATTAACTTCCGCGAAGACTTACGAATCAAGGTCAGTCTGTCACTTTCAATCCAGTTCGAGTAAATCTCTCAATGCTTCGAATCGTCATCTCCGCCGCTTTCGTTCTCGCGCTGATGTGGCCGCCGTGTCCGGCCCAGGCTCAAATCGACAAACGCGCCTTCCATATAGGCCTGCTGCTGGATTTCTCGGTGCCCGAAATCGATACCGAGAACAGACTCGTTGCCTTGAAGGAGGAAATACACAAGGTTCTTGGAACCGAAAAGTCAGTCCACTTCCTCACCGAGCACATCCACTTTTCCGCTGCGCTCGCAGATTATCTTTCGTTGACCAACGACTCGTCGGTCGATCTGATCATTGCCGTCGGGCCCGCAATCGCCGGGATCCTGATCGCGCACGGAGACTTTCCCAAGCCTACGATCGCCGTTGGAATACTGGACGCCGAATTACAACAGACTCCCCTCGCCGAACCCGGCGTTTCCGGCGTAAGCAATTTTACCTATCTCATCAATACACATCCGATCCGAAACGACCTGGAGGCGTTCAGACGCATTCATCCGTTTCGACATATGGCCGTTGTCGTCAGCGGATATCTGGAAGGCAGGCTGGGGCTCGAGGATTTCTTCAACAACCTGGTATCCGCTTACGGGGCTCAGGTGGAAATGGTCTATTGGGATTCGGAAGAGGCCCCGCCCGAGCTGAGCGACGCGCTCGATTCGGTCTATCTGGCGATGGTCCTGGATCGAACACCTGAGGAAGTCGCGCAACTGGCGTCAATCCTTGTCGATCGCAAACTGCCGTCTCTTTCCCAGAGCCGGTCATTTGTGGAGGCGGGGATGATGGCGTGTATAGGCAACGAGAACGGCCAGGATCTGATCATCCGCAATCTTGCCCTGATCGTCGAGGCAGTCGTGCTGGGTGAGGATCTTGCGGCGATGCCGGTACGACGCAGTCTGGACGATCAATGGGTGCTCAATGCCGCGACGGTCCGACGAATCGGTCTCGACCTCCCCTTTGAAACGCTGTTTTCCGCTCGCTTCCTTCAGGTCGACGAACCCGCTGCCGATCGACGTGTTAGTTTAAGGGAAGTCATCGCGGAGGGATTGAAGACCAACCTCGACCTCCGCATCGAGCAACGCGGCGTTGACCTGGCCGGTCAGGACGTTCGTCGCGCCAGATCGCCTCTCCTGCCCACCGTGGATGCCTCGGCCACGGTCCTGCAGATCGACCCCCAGGCCGCCGAGCGCGCTCGTGGACAGCAGCCGGAGCGGACGATGGCGGGAACGGGGACTGTACAGCAGGTGTTGTTTTCGGAACCGGCTTTCGCCAATCTCGAAATACAGCGTTATCTGGCCGAAGCCGCCCGGCATCGCGCCGACCTGGTCGCGCTCGACGTGGTGCTGAGTCTTGCCACGGCATACTTCGATATCCTGCTGGCCAGGACAGGGGCGCGCATCCAGGACGAGAACCTCGAGGTCTCGCGCCGAAATCTGAAGATTGCCCGCACCAGATACGCGGTCGGCTATGCCGGCGTCGCCGACATACACCGCTGGGAGAGCGAAGTCGCCCGGACCACACAGGCCTCCGTCGAGGCATTCAACAACGTCTACCTGGCCAAAGTGCAGCTCAATCGATTGCTCAACCGGCCGGATATCGGCGAGGAGTTCGAGGTGGAGGATGCATTGCTCTCTGACGAACCGTTCGGCCGCTTCGACCCGGCTCGCATCGGTCCGCTGATCGACCGGGCAGGCGACGTTGAGATTCTGACCGACTTTCTCGTCGAGGAGGCCCTGCAAAACATGCCTTCGCTCAAACAACTGGCAGCCAATATGAAAGCAGCCGAACGCCGGCAACGGATGAACCGGCGGTCGTACTACCTGCCTACCGTGGCTGTACGCGGACAGGCCGACTATACTTTCCTGCGTGGCGGCAAGGGATTGCCGCCGGTCCCATCCGATCCCGCCAAAGGCACATGGCACCTGGCCCTCAACTTTACGTACCCCCTTTTTCAGGGTAACCAGCGCAAGATCGACATCGACAGGACCGCGATTCAACAGCAGCAACTCCGCCTTCAGGAGGAAAGTCTGCGTCAGCAGCTTTCCCAGGCCGTCCGGGTGCGGATGACGAATCTGGTGTCCCGTCGCACGAATATACACTTTGCCGACGTGGCGGCCACGAGCGCCAGGAGGAATTTCGACCTGGTACAGGACGCTTATCAAAAGGGCCAGTTGGAAATCGCCCAGCTGGTGGATGCCCAGCGAGTCGCACTTTCCGCCCGTCAGGCCGGGGCCGCGGCAGTCTATGAATATCTGGTCAGCTATCTGCAATTGGAAAACAGCATCGGAGGCTACACCATGTTCATGACGTCAGAGGAACGGGAGGCCTTTGCCGGGCGCTTGAAGGGCTTTTTCTCCAAGAGGAAGAATTCACAATGAAGCGAAGAAACACGACAGCGCGGACACTGGAATCTGCGGGGCTCTTGCTTGCGGCAGCGGGAATGTGGACTGCCTGCGGCGACGAACCACAGGTTGCCGAATCCATTCGCCCGGTCAAATACGCCGAAGTTCGTCCCGCCAGCGCCGTACAGAGCCAGCGTTTCGCCGGAACTGCCAAAGCCGGCATCGAAGCGAGGCTCAGCTTCAGAACGGGCGGTCTCGTCGAGTCGATCGCCGTAAAGGTGGGCGACCAGGTCGAAGCGGGTCAGCGCATCGCCATGCTCGACAACCGTGATGCGGTCCTCGCGCATCAGCGGGCAAGGGCGGCGCTGGAAAACGCCCGCGTGCAAAAGGTCAACGCTCAGTCCAGGCTCATACGCGTGCGGCAACTCTACCAGGCCGACAATGTCTCGCTCGCCGAGTACGAGCAGGCGAAGAACGGCTTTGCCTCGGCCACATCCAGTTACGAGTCGGCCGAGAAGAGCCTGGACCTGCAGGTGCGCCAGCTGCGATACAACGAGATATACGCTCCTGTCGCCGGCATCGTCACCGCGGTAAACAACGAGGTCAACGAAGTGATCCAGGCTGGTGCTCCCCTGGTGGAGTTGAGCGCGGGCGAGGATATCGAAATGGTGGTCGGGGTCCCCGAGGGCTATATCGCCCGGATCCAGGCCGGACAGCCCGTACGCGTGCGTTTTTCAGCCATGCCGGGAGTGGATTTCGCCGCCCGGGTTCGAGAAATAGCATACGCGCTCGGCGCCGCCAGTACCTATCCGGTCATTGTGAGACTCGAATCCCCTTCCTCCTCCATCCGGCCCGGTATGGCCGGCGAGGTAGAATTTCGCTTCGGCGCCGGAGAGCCGTCGGAGGACCCGCTCGTGGTGCCCATAAAAGCGGTAGGGGAAGATGCCGACGGCCAATTTGTCTTTGTCATAGACCGGGTCGTAAAAGGCGTGGGGACAGTTCGCCGGCGGCCAATCCGGATCGGCGAATTGCTGGCAGACGGATTTGTCGTGGAAGCGGGCCTCGCCGACCGGGAGTTGGTCGCGACCGCGGGTCTCAGATCACTCTTGAACGGAATGAAGGTTCGCCTTTTGCGGGAGTGAGACGCGCCCGGTCGGAAGGGACTCTTCTATGAACCTCGCACGAATTGCCCTGGAAAATAACCGCGTTACCATCGTGGTTTTGCTCGTCGTTGCCCTGCTGGGACTGTTCGGGTATCAGACGATGCCGCGCGACAGTATGCCACCGTATACGGTCCGCGTCGCCTCGGTTGTGACCGGTTTTCCAGGTGCGGGTCCCGAGCGGGTCGAAGCTCTGATCACCAGCAGGATCGAGGAAGGCGCGCAAGAGTTGCCCGAGCTGAAGACCGTCACAAGTGAATCGCGGACCGGGCTGTCAATCGTTTCGGTGGAACTCAAACAGGAAGTACATCCGGAAAGTCTCCAGTTGGTATGGGACCGTCTGCGTCGCAAGATTGAGACGATCCGATCGGATCTGCCTGAAGGCATCCATGGCCCCCAGGTCAATGACGATGGGGTCGGGGTGGTGTACGGCATTGTAATCGGCCTGACAGGGGATGGTTTCACCTTTGCCGAACTGGAGTCCTGCGCCAAAGACCTCAGAGACGACCTGATCAAGCTTCCCGACGCGGCCGAGGTAATAATAAGCGGAATACAGGAGGAGAGGGTATACCTGCAATTCAACGACGCCCGGCTGGCCGAGTTGGGCCTGTCGGCGCAGAAGATTAAAAACAGTATCGCCAGTACCAACATCGTATTTTCCGGCGGCGAGGTCAGCCTGGAGGAGGAACGCCTGGTACTCGAACCGACCGGCAGCTACGCAGACCTGGACGATCTGGGGAGGACGATGATCGCGGTGGGCAAGGGCGGGAGCGTGTATCTCGGCGATGTCACCCGCATCGTGCGGGCCTATGAGACACCCCGGCAGCGCCTGGTCAAAATCAACGGTCAGCCGGGCCTTGCGCTCTCGGTGGCACTCAGCGAAGGGGCCAACATTATCAAGCTGGGTCAAGAGATCGACGAGCTCGTGGCCCTGCATCAGGCGCGCCTGCCTCTGGGGATAGCCCTCAACAGAGTGGCTTCCCAGGACCTTGAGGTAGAGAAATCGGTCACCAACTTCACAAGCAATCTCTTGCAGAGCGTCGCGATCGTGCTGCTGTCGATGCTGCTCTTTTTAGGGCTGCGCACCGGCCTGGTCGTGGCCAGTCTCATTCCAATGACGATTGTCGCGACCCTTTTTTTTATGGGATTGCTGGATATCGGTCTCAATCAGGTGTCGCTGGCGGCGTTGATCATGGCGCTGGGCATGCTGGTGGACAATGCCATCGTGGTGTCCGAAGCCATCGTGGTCAAGATGGAAAAAGGTACCGACGCCAGGGATGCGGCCATCGAATCCGCTCGGGAGCTGGCCGTACCGCTTCTGGTCTCTTCGCTGACGACTTCAGCCGCATTCCTGTCCTTCTTTCTCGCTGCGTCCATCATGGGTGAGATGATGGGGCCGCTGTTCAGTGTGATTACGATCGCCCTGCTCTCTTCCTGGCTGTTTTCCCTGACCATGGTCACGCTGTTGGCGGTGTTTTTCGTCCGGGTGAAACGACAGGCCGCTGAGTCAGGGAAAAGCACGTTTATCGACCGGCTGAATAGCCGGTATAAAGCGCTGCTCCTCAAGGCCCTCGGCCGCCCCTATCCGTTTATGGGGATCATCGCCGGTTTGTTTTTGTTGTCGTTGTTGGGCTTTGGTCTTCTGCCATTCATCTTCTTTCCCGACAGCGAGCGCAACCTGTTGACGGTAAATCTGAATTTGCCCCTGGGTACCAGGATCGAGACGACAACCGACCGTGTGGACCGGCTCGAGTCGTATATTGCGGACAGTCTCCTGGTGAGCGGTAAACGCCATCGCGGAATTACGGATTGGGCGACCTTCGTCAGTGAGGGCCCTCCTCCCTATGACCTGGGCTATCAGCCGGGTGAAGCCAATTCCGGGTACGCCCATATGCTGGCCAATACCAGTTCAGGCGAAGACAATCAGTGGATCATCGATCGCCTTAATGGCTTCTGTTTCCGCTCCTTTCCCGATGCCGACGTGCAGGTTTCGAGGTTGGCGGGCGGCGGAGGCGGTAGAGACGTGGCAGTGCGGATAACGGGGCCGGACCCAAACGAACTGTTCGGCCTGGCCGAGCGCATCAAGCAGAGACTCAACGGGATATCCGGTGCGCAGAATATCGGCGACGATTGGGGTCCCAAGATCAAGAAGATCGTCGTAGACATCGACCAGTCCAGGACCAGGAATGCCGGCTTGACCAACCAGGATATCGCCCTTTCGCTGCAGACCGCGCTCACGGGGTTCAATACGGGAGCCTTTCGCGACGGCGACCTGAGCCTCCCCATTGTCCTGCGCAACGAGAGCAGTCAGGATGTGGATGTACGCCAGTTGGAGAGTATCAATATCTACGCCCAGGGATCGGGCGAAAACGTGCCGCTCGGACAGGTGGCGCGGATCGTGCCTCAGTGGCAACTCGCCAAGATCAAGCGACGCGACCTGTATCGCACCATGACCGTGACGTGCGATGCAAAAAGCGGCTTTACGGCGCAGGACATCACCGATGTGCTCATTCCCTGGCTTGACGAAGACAGAAAATCGTGGAAGCCGGGATATCACTACGAATTGGGCGGCGAGTCCGAGCAGAGCAGCGAGGCCATGAGCGCGGTGGTCGCCAAGCTGCCGCTGTCCGGCTTTATCATTCTGGCGCTGTTGATCGTTCAGTTCAACTCCTTCCGCAAGACATTTATCGTCCTGAGCACCATTCCGCTCGGCCTGATCGGCGTCATCGCGGGATTGCTTGTCTTCCGCTCGTTCTTTGGTTTCTTCGCCTTTCTCGGATTGATCTCGCTGGCCGGCATCGTCATCAACAATGCGATCGTACTCCTGGACCGCATACAGATCGAACTGGATCGATCCGGGAAAGCGTCTGTTGAGGCGATTGTCGCCGCGGCTCAGCAGCGTTTTCGCCCCATCCTGCTGACCACCTGTACAACGACGCTGGGGCTTATTCCCCTCTATCTGGGCGGCGGGCTGATGTGGGAGCCGATGGCAGTGGCTATTATGGTGGGCCTGCTGTTTGCCACCGTAATTACGCTGATGTTCGTGCCGGTGTCCTACAAGCTCCTCTTTGCAGTCAAGAACTGACGTACAACTCCAATGCCGGTTTCACTTAAGCCCATTGCCGACCATGGGCGCCGGCTGGAACGGACAGGCGCGCTTGCGGGATTGCTGAAAGGCTGCCTCAGGGAAGGCGGCGTACATCTGATCGAGGTGCCTGTGGACTATTCCGGCAACCACAAACTGCTGGACGGGCAACTCGTGTGTCCGCTATGATGGGAACGACATGCGGGCGACCACAAGGGTCGCCCCTACATATCGAATTTGGGCGTGAGGTATTGGGGATGGCGGCGTGGGCTTCTCGGTTTCTCGGGAGCGAGGGCATCCTGCCCTCGATAGCCGCCTCGCTACGGCGTTGCGCTGCCGACATTCGGGCGACCACAAGGGTCGCCCCTACAGATGGAATACGGGCGCGAGGTTTTGGGGATCGCACGTGGTCATCTCGAATTTCCAGGAGCGAGGGCATCCTGCCCTCGAAGGCTGTATCGCGACTGCGTTGCGCTGCCGGCAGGCGGGCGACCACAAGGGTCGCCCCTACAAATCGAATATGGGCTTGAGGAATGGGGATGGCAACGTGGTCGTCTCGATTCTCCAGGAGCGAGGCCATTCTGCCGGCGATGGCCCGCTCGAGTGTAACCCCTTTCCCCGGAGCGAGGGCATCCTGCCCTCGATAGCCGCCTCGCTACGGCGTTGCGCTGCCGGCAGGCGGGCGACCACAAGGGTCGCCCCTACAGATGGAATACGGGCGCGAGCCCGTTTAATGTCCCAATTACTCCCCCCTTGAGGGGGAGTCGCAGAAGCCGAGTCGGTCCCCCGAGCCTGTTAAAATATCGAAGGCGCTGCGCTGAGCCTGCTTGCATTGAGCCCGGTCCCTGAGCTTGTCGAAGGGTCGACGGGACCGGCGAAGGCTGATGCGGTGGGGGGACGACAACACCATACGGTATGCACGCAGCATATTCAAACATGATCGCATCTTGAGTCGACGTCTCGTTGCACGACTCCAGGACCGTATTTCGCCACGAGTCTGGAATTCGCTCCGCCCATCGTTTTTGCGTAAGACCATCGTCGCGAATCTCATCTCAGTACTCCATATCTTCCGCCTGAACCTTCCCGCCAATCCTCTCGCAAAACATCCTGAAAGCCAACGCACGTCTTCGTACACCCATCCTCATCTGCACGCAATCCCCCACACGTTCATGCCGCGGTAGCGGCCGGCGATGCGCCAGCCGGCAGACCATAGCGATGATATCAACCCACTGCTGTCCAAGATAGTTTGACGGAGACCATCTTGAATGCGTAAATACCTGGTTTTCTTGTCAGTCGCTTCGAAGCGCGAATGCAGGTCCCCCGCTTTTTGGCCAAGGCCTTCCAAGACAGAAACCGATTTGGGACCGGTGTGGTTGGCGTTCCCGGGAGCGAGGGCATCCTGCCCTCGACATCGGATAACTCGTCGCACACGGTGTTTTTCGCGAACCGGTGTCGGATTGAATGGAAGCGTCAGTCGCTCAGCGCGAATGGGGGTCGGTGACGCGAAATTCGAGGGCAGGATGCCCTCGCTCCCACTGCAGGTGGATCATGTCGCGATAGCGATTGCAAAAAACGATTTTGGACAGGTGTGATACCAACCGTACGTTTACCCGTACCGTCATCCTGACCGAACCATCAGACAGACGAAGGATCTCCTCTGGCAACGGATGAACCTGAGCGTTCGTCATTCGCCCCCGCCCTGCAGCCCTGTCTGGTGAAGCATGCTAGACACGCAGAACAGCCGCTTCTTCCCCGGTGCCGGTTCCCGGATGAATCCTATTTCTGTCGCAACGCCGCGTCTCATCGGAAGAAACACTGGATTTCATAAAGAAATCAGCAAAAACACCTCTTTTTTCAATGTTAATCCAACGAGATTTTATTATACTGTCACGCACACTGACGCAATTTGCGACACAGTTGGTAACTTCAAACGAAAAGGCCAAGCTGACGTCGTGGCGAGTACTCCAGAAACGGGTAATTAAGGTCATTCAGTTGGATGGCTTGGCACCCCTCGGACTATACAATTACATGGAAGGAGAAATTGAGATGAAGGTCGATATTGAGATGAAGGTCGATATTGAGAGAGATTGGACTGTTGGCAGACTCATTGAACTTCGGCACGAACAGATATTGCGGGTGGACCATGAGTACCAACGTGGATTGCGTTGGACGGAAGTGCAAAAGTGTATGTTTATAGATTCCATCTTTCGTGATTACTCAGTTCCAGCCTTCTACTTTCATTTGCAAGAGTCAACAGCAGGTGGCATAACAAATACCTACTACGATATCGTGGATGGTCAACAGCGAATCGACTCAATTTACCGCTATAGCGAAGGTGCTTTCCCACTATTGGATCCTTCGGACGAATCGACATTCCGATTTCCAGATTTTGTAAAGGAAAACCCGTGCCCTTGGGCGGGAAAACGCTTTGAAGAACTTCCAGATGAGTTACAATCCAAACTAAAATCACACCAAATAGTCGTATATAAGATAACAACTGCGAACGAAAATTTAATTAGGGATTTGTTTATCCGTTTACAAGGCGGAACCCCGCTCACAACACAAGACAAGAGAGATTCATGGCCAGGGAAGTTCACCGAATTTGTGCTTAAAGTCGGCGGGAAGAAGGAAGTAGAGAAATGGCCAGGAGTTCCTTTGTTCAGGGAGGTGGTAAAGGGAGATGAGCGTAGGAGGCGGCAGCTTGCAGCACAAATTTACATGCTCTATTGGACGATGCGAGAGAAAAACGAATTCTGCGACATTAAATCCCGGAATATTGACGAGTTTTACCATTCACAAGTTGGGTTTGACGGAAATTCACGGGAAGCACGCAGATTTGTGATAATTCTTGCAAAAATACACGAAGTATTCGCCGGAAAACCGAAAATAACCGGGCATTACGTCATTCATCTAGTTCTTCTGGTGGATTCTCTATTGGACGAATATGTACCTGGATGGGAAGGCCACTTGGCGGCAAAGTTGAACGAATTTGAGGATCGGCGACGTGAGGCAGCCGACGCCACAAAGCGTCGTAGAGAATCTAAATTTGGACGATACTATTCAGAATATGGCCAATGGACACAAACTCGCTCGGATGATGGTAAGACTATTCGCCGGAGACATGCCTTTTTCCAAGAAGAAATGCTGAGATTGCTTGAACCTACAAAACGTGATAAGAACCGATCATTCACTGACAGTCAACGTAAAACTGTGTTTTTTCGCGATATGGAATTATGTCAGTACTGCCGTATGAAAGGGAATGATCACAAGGTTTCGTGGAAGGATAGCGACATTCATCACGTTTTGCCGCACACAAAAGGTGGCGAGACCAACATACAAAACGCGGTCTTAGTCCATCGAGAATGTCACCCAAGGAGCGAGCAGGATGTCAACGAATTCCAACGCTGGTGGCAAGCAAACCAAGGGCTTTCGCTGGATTCGAAGAATCCCCCGAGGTCGTTTCCACCTCCGGACGGGACGGTGGCGAAGTTTGAGTTTGGAGGGCAGATCCACTTTGGTGAATTTAGAGAAGGAATGCTCGTTTTGAGTGGGAGCCAAGGAAAAGGGTTTGAGTCGTTTACTGCTGCGTCGAGGGAAGTAACGAAGACTTCACGTAATGGATGGCGTGATTGGTTCCTGCGCCTACCCAATGAATTGGATTGGAAATTGGCCGATGATTGGAGAAACCAGAATTGAGTACAAAGCTAAATCGGGTGATTATTTCTCTGCCGCCAGACGTCGAGGCCGCTAATACTGAATTCTGTTTTGGGTCTCACGGGATGGGGCACTGGTACAATAGTTCGGCTTACGGCCAGTTCGTGAGGGAGAGATTTGTCGGGTTGTTGATTTTAAGGAAGTTGAAAGTGCATCTGTCAATGATCGGTGCAACAGCGCCGCGAGATGGCCAAATACGTCGGATTGGGCCACAAAATCAACCGTACCTTCCCGAATAGACTCGACGGTTCTTCAACTGGCCTGAATATGCCGATCCCGCATTGGCCGCATACGGGCGATCATTAAATCCTCCGCAGCACATTGATGACGCTACCAACCATCATTAAGACAGGGAGACCTTACTATGTTTCTTTTCTTGTCTAACTGGCTTGAGTCTTCATTGCGTATTTTTTCTCCCGCCAATTGGACTGAATGTTTTTTGTGGATATTGCTATTTTCGCTGGTAGTTTTGTTGATTTCTTTTCGAAAAGGACGACTCCCCACTCTTACAACGCATGCGCCAGCGTTACTTGCTTCATTGGGAATCCTCGGTACTTTTGTTGGGATTGTAGTGGGGTTATTGGATTTTAATCCTCAACAGTTAGACAAGAGTATTGAGGGATTACTCGAGGGCCTAAAGACTGCTTTTGTCAGCAGTATCGCCGGAATAGCCGCAGGTCTCTTTTTTCGTATAGCGACAACGTTCCTACTGGCTAAATCTCCCGATGAAGCCGAAGCAGAAATTGGACCAGAAGAAATTCTTGAAATATTAAAGGAACAGAAAGATCTGCTGCAGGCGACTAAGGAAGCAATTGCGGGAAGCGAGGAATCTAGTTTGTCTGGGCAGATAAAGCTCTTGCGAACAGATCTATCTGATCGAAATCGGGAGGATATTAGGTTCCGTGAACGTTTTGAAGCAGAGCTGTGGCAACGTCTGCAGACATTTGCGGAGATGTTATCGAAGTCGGCGACAGAACAGGTAATCAAAGCCCTTGAGGCAGTTATCGTAGATTTCAATCGAAATCTAACCGAACAATTCGGTGAGAATTTTAAGAGACTTGATGCTTCTGTACAGAAATTGGTGGAATGGCAGGAGGGATATCGGCGATTACTAGCAGAACTTCATTCTTTATATGATCAATCTGTACAAAAGATCACTACGATCGAGAACTCTGTAACCCAGATCGCTGAGCAGAGTGCCACTATCCCAAATTCAATGCAACATCTTACAGGGATTATGGAGACAGTTCAATTTCAAATTGAGGAACTTGAGAGACACTTAAGCGCTTTTAAGGAATTACGCGATCATGCTGTTGAAGCGATACCACAAACCCAAGCACATGTCGAGGCAATGACACGTGATATTGCTGAAGCAGTGCGTGTGGCGGGCGACAATCTTTCTACATTACAACGTGACTCAAAAGAACAGCTTGACAGTCTAGCACGTGCTGGGCAAAGTGTGCAGGACGGAATCTTGGTCGCGCAAGATCTTGTAACTGAATCTCTCAAGGGTATGCAAGCGCGGGTTGAAAATGTGCAAAAGGAGACGTTGGATAGACAACTACAAGCTACTGAAACCATGGTGCGGACAATGCTCGATGGAACAGAAAAGGCTGTAGGGCGGACCGGTGAGGGTATAAATAAACAAATCGAATCTCTTGATGAAGCAGTGTCTAGAGAGATGAATCGTATCATGCAACAGATGGCAAATGGGTTAGGTCAAATTGCCGGTCAATTCATTACTGACTATAAGAGATTTAAAGAGCAAATTGGTAACGCGGACGGTCGGCAATGAAAACAGGAATAGGCCGTTTATTTGGTACAGAGCGAGGACGCAGTAATGGTGAGCACTGGCTAACGATTTCAGATCTCATGGCCGGACTGATGATGGTATTTCTTTTTATTTCTGTTGCCTTAATGCGCAGTGCCTTTATTGATCGAGATCGTATACGGGAAGTCGCAGTGGCTTATCGAGAAGGGCAAGTTGCTATTGATCAAGCTCTACGTTCTGAATTTGAAAATGACCTGGAAAAATGGGATGCCGCCATAGATTCGGAAAATCTCATTTTTGAGTTCCGGTCACCTGAAGTATTGTTTGAATCTGGTTCAGCTATTCTGCGACCCCAATTTATCACTATTCTTGATGATTTCTTTCCACGATACTTACGTGTCTTGAGAGAATTTGAAACTGCTATTGATGAGGTACGTATTGAAGGGCATACTTCCAGCGATTGGATATCCGCCAGTGCAGACGAGGCATATTTTAAAAATATGCAGCTGTCCCAGGGACGTACAAGGTCGGTATTGGAGTATGTATATAAGTTGCCGACAGGCTTTGGCGATCGAAGTTGGGTTCGACGTAGAATTGCGGCGGTTGGTTTGTCCTCATCTCGATTGGTTATGAATAACGGCAAGGAAGATCCCGAGGCTTCGAGACGCGTATTGTTTCGTGTTGTGACTAATGCTGAAACACAAATTCGCAAGATTCTGGAGTATTGAGTTGTGAACTTAAATACTAATCTGCATCTCTTGGAATCAGCAGTACAGCGCATGGGCGCTCAAACGCAACGGGACGGTGTAGTCATTGATGTCCGGCAAGGCATGGGCTCTTTTACTGGTGTTGAAGTTAAATTAGAAGACGGTATTGAAATCGAAAATTGGTCTGCAATTGGCGTCGATCCAGAATCGGGAGTACTCACTTATGAAGGGCGGCACGTCGTAGTATATATCCAAGATCATTGGAATATATACTCAGTTTTGAGAGATGGTGAAAAGGGTAAGAAGGTGCATTTAGCTGATTGTGGAACGCTGCATTCAATGAAGAGTCAGGGTCGTTATGAGCGTTATGTTGCAACGAATAACATAAATGGTGAATTTTATGTTAATGGTGTTGGAATGTATGGCGAGGAAGTTGACGGGACAGCAAATTTGAAGGTCTGTAAGAATTGCCTATATCAGTTAAACTACAGGAATTATAGATGGGGGAATCGAGGAGAGGTTTTTCGTACATTCAGATGGGATGAGTTTTTCAGAACTTACAGTTCGAATTTTTCTGAAATGCCAGGTCGAAATGCAGGGGAATTTGATGCTGGATACACGGAAAATTGGGATGGAATCTCGAAACATTATAAAATGACACAAGGCCATGCTTGTGAAGAGTGTAGTGTCAAGTTAGTGAACCATCCGGGTCTATTGCAGGTACATCACAAGAATGGTGTTAAGACAGATAATGAACTTTCCAATTTGAAAGCATTGTGTCTCCTCTGCCACCGCGAACAACCAGGACATAGCCACGTGCGGGTGTCTGGTGAAGATAGGCAACTTATTACACGATTGCGTCGCACCCAACGGATCATTTTATGAAAATAGAGTTGCCTTCTGGACCCAACATCCTCCTGTGATACTTGCAAGGCTCGACACCTTTTGATTAGATGAAGCTGTACCGCTTTGCAAGGACGACAGGAGGAGATCTCGGTTTGCCTTTAACTCAACAAAACGGTAGGGCTGAATTTGTAAAATGGTAAGGCAAGCATCAGTTTTCACACAGGAGGAAAACATGTTGAACAATAAGGGTGTGACGGTACGTTATTCGCAGGAGCATCGTCGTTGGGAAAATCTGATCGCTGGAAAAGTTGCACCTATAAGTATATATCGTACTAAACGAGAGGCGCAGGAGGAGGCGGAACGCATCTGTTTTGATTTGGGTTTGACTCTTTATGTATACACGAAGGCTGGAAGTCTTTTCGGCAAATGGGATTATTGAGATTGTCCCTACGTGCCAATATAGAGTGAGACAACTCCCCCTCCGAGATTGACGTCGTATACTGGGCGGAGAGGAGATCACGAGATGAGGTCGAGAACGAGCAGCTGCGCAAGGAAATCGCGCGGTTGCGGCGACGACTGGATCAGGCGCAGACCATCCTTGAGATCCAAAAAAGGCCTCCGAGATCTTGGGCATCCCCCTGAACCGGCCGCCGGCCGTCGACGACGTATGATACGTGCGGCTGAAAACCTCGCCCCGAGTGTGGGGTTGACTACCACATGCCTGGGATTGGGTATGGCGCGAGCGTCGGTATACCGTCATCGCCAGGCAAATCCAACGGGTCCGGGACGGTCGCGCCTGTCGGCACCGGTTTTGTTCTTGGCAGAAGCACCGGTTTAAATTTGGACATTATAGACAGCATGGAGCGTGGATCAGGGTTGGGATGAGAATGTCCTCCTACCCCATATAGCTACTTGGATTTCTCAATATGATGACTATACCAAACCACATAAATCGTTCTCCAAAGGAGATCATTTCTGAAGAAGGGAAAGTTTTCTATGAATATTCAGGCTTTATGTATCGTGCAATGTCCTGGCTTGATGTTGCAGATCGATGTGGCGATTTTCCGGCGTTTTTTTATGCCTGTATAGATGCAAGGCTGGCGATTGAACATCTAATGTTCGAGATACTCGTCATTTGTTCTGGTGAAAATTTCGATTCTGAAACATACCAACAGTGTGTGGATAATTCTAGAGATCTGGACAAGATTCTTAGGAGAACCGCACCGGATTATATTAAGCTGCAAAAATTCACGAACATTACTTCTTCGTTGATGCCGGATGCACCATCCGTAGGTTTTTGGGATGTTCAAGAATTACGCAAATCTTGGGGCCGTATTTCACATTATCTGCATTGGCGTGGAGGAACTTCAGAAACAAGTGATGACCCACAGTGGCGACTGTGTGCTATTAAAGAAGTGCGTTCTATGATAGAACCGATTTGGCAGAAATCTCGGTCTGGTCATATTGGCGCATTAAATATTCCCACTATGCCGTCACAAGTTCGGGAAATCTGGGAAGACTATAGATCTGATAAGATAGATGATAGATCAGCGAAGGTTCGATTAGATATCGTGAAAACCCTCTTAATTTAGTGTAAATGTAGTACTCCACGAATCCTGACTAACAGGAGAACAACGTAAATCGTGAATATCCTTTGAAGCGAAGCGAATTAACCATATTTCAAAAGGAAGCTTGCAATGAAACACTGGTTACTTGCTTTTTTCGTTGTGCTTGTCTCAGACGCAAATGCCAATGCTCAAAGGAATGTCGCAGACCTTGACGGTAGTGGTGTTGTAAACTTCGCAGACTTCATAATCTTTGCACGGAACTTTGGAGGGACCGGAGACCCTTTCGATCCATCTGCGCCCGATACAGTTATTGTACACAATACGGTAGTTATTCGCGATACCGTGGCCATTTCTTCTAGTCCGCCAAGACCAGAACAAACAGATTGGCAAACGATATTCGCAAGAGAACGTCGGAATGTATATTGGCTTGGAATAGCTGTTCAGGAGCAGAATTACTACTGGATATTCACGGGAACAGGTTTCGCGGTTGGGTATCATCTGATATGCACGAATGCGCACGTTGTTCGTGGACTAATGGACGGCGCCAGTCGAGTGAAGCAAGCCAATCTTACGCCCATCATTGTTGCAATTCCTGCTGACGGAAATGGACAAAATGCAATTCCTCTTGGCTTGCTCGATGACGGACTTCTCTCAAGTCTTTGGCATCCGAATTATACGGGCGTTATGTCGCCTGACGTTGCTTTGGTATTTACTACCGAAGGTCATCGGTTGCCCAGTTTTTCAAGGCTTGTTGGTGACAGAAATGCCATGGAACTTGAAACAGGACAAGAAGTAGCTACAATGGGATACCCTGGAGAAATAGACAGTAATTATGATCCGAGCGCGCGACCTATACCCACGACAAAAATAGGAAATGTTAGTGCTCTACGCCCATATAATGAGGCTACACCTTCGGGATTATATTTCGGCCGCATTTCGAATAAAATCGTCCAATATAACTTTGACACTACGGGAGGCACTTCCGGAAGCCCAGTTTTTAATAGGCGTGGTGAAGTTGTGGCTGTGAATAATTCCGGCTTTGAGACCGGTAGCCTGAACTTCGGCATTCGGGCAGATGAGGCGAGGGACCTGATTCGAGCTATATACGTATCGTTCGGTCCTGACGTCTTTGCCCCCGAGGAATTAGTAAACGCAAGTAAAGTAGCGATCCCCTCACCATAATGAGTCGAGGCCCAGAATCAGCGCCCTGGGCTGAAGATGTATGTGTCTTGTTTTATCTGATGATTTCGGGCAAATCTGATTTAAAGGGATGAAGACTTCCGCACGACATTGGAACTATCAGGAGAAAGAAAATGAGCACGAGTAAACAAGCCGAGTGGGATAGGTTGAATGACTCACTTTGGAGAATAATAAACCGGCAAGATATGAAAGACCGTGAGACACGCTTCAAAGCTGCGATGTTACTATACGAATTACATTTCAAATCCCAAGATGAAGAAAACTCCATGAATCAAGAAGTTTTCGCTCACGTGCTTGCGACTCAACTGGCGTTTAACTTACTCTGTCAACACATGGATGTAAGAGATGGACAGGAATTGAAGGAAAAGGTTCAGGCTTTAATTGCTTTTTACGAAGATCACGAGTCAAATGAAGAAGGTATCTCCACTGATCATTATCGTCTTATTGCGCGATTTCTCCGTAAATCGTTCGCAGCAATTCTTCATGATCAGACGAAGAAGAAGCCACCTGGCTTTCATACCTAAGCCATACCCTACTTGCCAATATAGAGTGAGACAACTCCCCCTCCGAGCCAGATGTCATACAATACTCATTTCTCAAAAATACCGCCGTCTTAAGAGTTCATTAATGGTCTTGAACAGATTTGACAGATATTCTACCTTCATCATCCCAGATGACCAATGAGCTATTGCGTTTCTATAGGCTTTGAGTTCACCAAGAGTCTTGTCTCCTGCGATTTTTAATTTATCAAACCTGGGATCTTTCTCAGACATGCACAACAATAACCTACCCGACTCTACAAGCGACTGCCATAGACGAAGATAGTAAAGTCTATTGTATTCATCATCTTTGCGTTTGTCATTACTGTAATCCAATGCGCTAACCAGTAGGTCTATACGGACAATCCCAATGTCCGGTTCAATTAGACCAATGGCATCCCTGATGCGTGTTGCCTTCTCCTTGTATGTCCTTTCGTCTAACGGACTTTTCACCGATAACCCGAATGGAGATAACGATATCGTAGGACACACATAGTTCACGTAACGACCGTCATCTGTGACGAAACATCTTTGATGGACATCTGCTCTTATGGGCCCTTCGATTCCCTGTTCTACTCGAACAGCAGCCAAAACCAGATTTATGTAACGCTGATTGTCAGGGAAGTCTGGCAACTCTCCATCCGCCGTTCCCCAAAGTGTTATGAATTTTTCTCCTAGGTTGCCTCCAATTAACAGCCGCGTTACATCTCCATCGGAACTCACGGCCTGCTCCGCAATACTGCACTCCCCTTTGTTCATTACAGTCGGATCAAACTTAACGAAATCCTCAATCACCAAATAGACAGGGAATTCATCTTTCTCATTTTTAATTAGCTCCTCGATTTTATATTTCAGCGGCGGACTTATCGAATAATGTGGACTACCCGTACAGGTCGAGAAGTAATCCAATAGATCCGTAGAAAGATGTGCGCACATTGAGTTCGAATTGAATATCATCTCATTGGGTACGGAGCTCGCAAGACGGGAAACAATACCTGGAAACTTCAACACCATAGTCCGGCAGTGACCTGCAATTGTACAGTTAATCTCACTTCCAATTGACATATACATGCTCTTTATGCCAGCAGTTGTAAATGAGCGCTCACCATCCTTTTTTTCTTGTTCTTCCTGTTGCAAAGCTATTTGACGATCTCGTACCGAAGAACTCTTCCTAGACATGCCGAAGTCTCCAATAGCGATTGTGGGTATGGGCCAGGACTTTGGGCGGGTCCAACGATAAAGGACGTCTTCACCGAACAGACCACTGTACCCTACGTGCCAATATAGAGTGAGACAACTCCCCCTCCGAGTTTAATGTCGTACA
>JAPPJY010000030.1:0-5799 GCA_028874335.1 Gemmatimonadota bacterium
GCGCACCGTGCAGCAGATGCAGCCGTTCGACATCTCGAAGATCTCCTCGTCAGCATTGATGACGAGCGCCTGATCGATGCCGACCTCCCCGTACTCATTCTCGATCACGGCAATGCGCTTGCCGTGCTCCTCGCTCAAAATCCGGTTGAGCAGGGTCGTCTTGCCGGAGCCGAGGAAGCCGGTAAGGATTGTAACGGGTACTCTTCGAGGGGGAATATCCAGATTCGGCGTGTTCATCTAGTCCTCCTTGTGTTCTGTCCCGGAAATAAGTTGCCTGAATTCGACCGCCGAGTCGCCCGGCTCGCAAGGCGCCAGAGCGCAGGCGACCTGCGTATGGTCGGCGAGCGAGGGGAACACAGCGAGACGGGATGAATCGCCGGTCGAATGGCGAGGAATTTTCGGGACAGGACACTAAAGCAGACGTTCGAGTATTGGAAGTTGGACGTCGAATCCCCAAGCCGTGCAGACCTGGACCAGGTCTTCGGCGTCAACGGCGTCCGTCGGTTTGTGAAGCTTGTATTGTAGCGGTCGGGCATCGCGCCGAAGCAGAGCGAACACGGTTTCGACAGGCGCACAGCCTTCTTCGAGGCAGGCCAATTCGGTGACCGAAATCGTCGTGTCATCGGAGGGGCTCAGCGCTTCGCGCAATGCGTTTTTGATCTGGCGAACCCGTTCGGGGTTGGGGCGGCGTGGTGATGGGTTGATCAACATGTACTCTCTTGTCCCTCCGCGATGCACTGCGCACAGGTTCCCAGCAGCTCGACGACCTGCCGCTTGGTACGGAATCCAATCTCCTTGCCTGCCGCTTTCAGGCTCCTGGCCAGATCGGGGTCTTCAACCTCGTCCACTTCGCCGCAGTCATCACAGATCAGGAACTGGCTGACGTGCGGATGATCCGGATGTGCACAGCCCACGTAGGCGCTCAGGCTCTCGAGCTTGTGCGCCAGACCCTGTTCGAGCAGGAAACTCAATGCCCGGTAGACCGTCGGTGGTGCGGGATTCCTGACAAAGCCGCGCATGCGCTCCAATAGCACGTAAGCGCTGAGCGGTTTGTCCGATACGCACAACAGCTCAAGAACGGTCTTGCGCTGTTTGCTCAGCCGCAGGCCGCGCTCGCGGCACAGCGCCTCGGCTCGATCCAGTACATGGGAAAGCGCCTTTTTATTCACGGTTTTCTCCTCGCCACGCACCTCTCGTGGCAGTCGGCTGCGCACGGCGGCGATCGACGACTTGCGTCAGCTCCACGGACAAGCCATACACCCCTGGTCACTGAACCCGATGAGTCGCACAGCGCGGCGACCAGCGTCAGGATGTTGTGCAGCATCATGTCAAGGTGGGTGCCCGCCGGCCCGTCCGCCTTCGACAGAGCGTCGGAATAGAGCGTGCCGCCGATCTGCGCTCCGGTTTCCCTGACGATCTGGTCGAGCAGGCGACGGTCGGAGATGTTTTCGACGAAAACGGCCGGAATCTTTTCCTTGTTGATCTGACGAATCAGCCTGGCGACGTCACCCGCGGACGCCTCCGCTTCGGTGCTGAACCCGACCGGCGCGTGGAACTCGATGCCGTAGGCTGCCGACAAGTAGCCAAAGGCGTCGTGTGACGTGACCACCTTGCGCCGTTCGACCGGCAGCGAATCAATTGCCTTGCGAACATGTGCCTCGACCGCGTCGATCTCCTTTACGTAACGCGCCGCGTTGCCGTAATACATTTCGGCCCCTGCCAGGTCGATCGCAGCCAGTCCGTCGGCGATATTGCGGACGTAGATTCGGGCATTGGCCAGACTCTGCCAGGCATGGGGATCGACTTCGCCGCGATCGGGATCCGCCACCCTGCGGGGTTCGACGCCGGCTGTCGCCGTCACCACTGGCCCCCTGTAGCCGGATGCCTCCGTGAGACGGTCTATCCAGCCCTCAAAGCCCAATCCATTGACGACCAACAGCCTGGCCCCGGCGACGGCCCGGGCGTCGGCCGGAGTCGGCCGATAGACGTGCGCGTCACTGTCGGGGCCGACGAGGGTGGTGACGCGCACCCGATCACCGCCAACCTGCCGGACCATATCACCCAGGATGCTGAACGATGCGACAACGTCGATGGGGTCGTCGGCGCCGGCGGTCCCCGAACCTGACACGGCGATCAAACAAGCGGCGAAGACGGAAAACAGGATAGATCGCTTCGTTGTCATAGGCTTACTCGTAGCTCGGTATTAACCTCAATCCGAAAGAAACAGCAACGCGGCGACGCGATAAAACCCTCCGAAACGGGTCGTTATCGACGTTTAGCAGGACGTTTTTTCCGTTCACGTCCAGTGACCTGGTGTATCCTGGTAATCAGCCGTCTAATCACCTTTATTTACAAGTATATATTCGAATTAACGTCCCCGAAGACTTACGAATCAAGGTTAAAGTCATGCATCCAGATGACGGCGTGGCCATAGCAGCCCGTTGAAAAAGCCCATCCGGGCTACGGCCGGCCCTTGCGGTCGAAATACTGCGTTGCGCGCCCTCGCCGAATCGCAGGATGGGACTCGGTTGCGCGCCTTGTCTTCGGCCACAATGGCTCGGCCTCGCCTGCAGAGCGACTTTTCCAACGGACTGTTAGGCGCGTCATGATGACGCCGTCAGGCCCGAAGGACAGCGAGAACAGATAGAACGCGCCCGCCGTCAGGATGATGGCGGGGCCGGAAGGCAGACTGGCGTAATAGGACAACAACAGGCCCACGAACCCGCCCAGGAAGGCCGCAATCACACCGATGACCACCAGGGGCGTGACGTCGCGCGTCCAGAACCGGGCAGCAGCGGCGGGAAGTATCATGATGCCCACCGCCATCAGGGTCCCCAGTGCATGAAAACCGCCCACCAGATTGAGGACCGTCAGGACGAGAAAGCTGTAGTGGGCCACCGGACTCAAGGGGCTGACGGAGCGGAGAAAGCCCGGGTCGAAACACTCCATCACCAATGGTCTGTAGATGATGGCAAGCCCGAAAAGGGTGACCGTGGCGATTCCCGAGACCAGGAATATGGCCGCATCGTTCAAGGCGAGTACCGTCCCGAACAGGATGTGCAACAGGTCGACATTGCTTCCGCGCGTCGAGACGATCACCACACCGACGGCGAGGGAAATCAGAGAGAAGGCGGCCAGGCTGGAATCCTCACGGGCCACGGTGGTTCGGGCTGCCAGTCCGGATAGCATCGCCACAGCCACTCCCGCGATGACCCCGCCGAGGGTCATCGCGCCGAGCGACAGCCCCGCAACGAGGTACCCGAACGCGGCGCCGGGAAGAATTGCATGGGCCATGGCGTCCCCGGCAAGACTCATCCGCCGCAGGGTCAGGAACACCCCGATGGGCGTCGCCCCCAGCGAAAGAGCAAGGCACCCGACCAGGGCCCGACGCATGAAACCGAATTCAACGAAGGGGGCGATGACGGCATCGTACATCACGTGCCTCTTGCCGGAGGGGAGGAGGCGCCGGCGTTCATCTCCCGCATACGGCCGCCCCTTCGTTAAAAGCCTCGGTAAGCCGGCGCGCGCGATCGAGATTCGCTGGAGAAAGGACGTACTCCGTTGGCCCCGCGGCGATCTGCTGGCGGGCCAGCAGAAGGGTCTCGGGGAAATCCGTCCGAACCTGATCCAGGTCGTGCAGGACGGCGACGACCGTCCGCGCCTCCCCGTGCCAGCGACGAATAAGTCCCTTTAGATCACGTACTGTCGCCGAATCGATCGCCGTGAACGGCTCGTCGAGAAGAATCAGCCGCGCGTCCTGGAGGAGCAGGCGGGCGAACAGGGAACGTTGCATCTGCCCGCCGGAAAGGGTGCCGATGGAGCGCTTTTCGAAACCACCCAGACCCACAATATCCAGGACTTCGCCGACCTTCCGGTTGCCCTCGCGTCCGAATCGACGGAAAGCCCCCGTCTTTCGCCACAATCCCATGGCCACCATGTCGAAGACCGAGATCGGAAAGCTCCGATCGATATCGGACTGTTGAGGGAGGTACGCGATGTCTGAGGTTTTGATCCCCGTCAACCTGATTTCTCCTTCGAGTGGTGCGAGGCTGCCGGCGGTCCCCTTAAGTAGAGTCGATTTTCCGGCGCCGTTCGGTCCCACCACGGCGACCAGGGCGCCGGCGCGGATGGCATAATCGAGATGATGGACCGCGGGGTGGCGGTCGTAACCGAGGGTCAGGTTTTCAAAGTGCAGGATCGTACCGTCCGTTGGCGCACTCATCGCAGGGCCCAGACGACCGCGAACCACAACAGACCGGCGGCGACGCCGGCAAGCGCGAGGCGCGCTCCGATACCGGCCCGAAGGGGAGAGAATTGTGGCTTCAACCGGATAGCCCTCACGACAATTCGCACGAACAGCCAGGCCAATTCACGCCGTTCACAAACCCAGTGCTGGGTTCAGCGCAAACGACGCGTTCAGCAGCCACAGTGCCAAAACTACCAGGAGGGCGCCGCCAAGCGCGCCCACGCCACCGGCCGCCAGCGTCCACAACGGCGACCTGTGAGCGACGACCTCACTCGCCCAGTCTCGCGCCCTCGTCGCAATAATGGCCAGGACTACAACGGTGATCGCGGTACCTGTGGACATGGCAAACACGGAAAGCGCCCCATGCCAGTTTAAATCCATCACGGCGGCGAGGACGAGCACCAACACTGCTCCGCTGCAAGGGCGCAGCCCAATGGCCAGAACCACGCCAGCCGCCGCATGCCGGCTGCCGGCAGTATCAATCTCTGCAGCACTGGGCAGATGCCGGCAACCGCCGTCCGCCCCGTGTACATGATCGGCATGGTCGTGGCGGACCTCGCCGGTTTCGCGGCGCAATTGGCGAACGCTTGCTGACAGGGCGCCTGCCGCGCGTACCAACAGGTAGAGTCCGACGATCGCAAGCAGCGTGAAACTGACCCGCGTAGCCCACAATGATGCCGTCTCCGTCTCCAACGGCAGCCAACCTGCCAGACCAATCGGGACGTAGACCAGCACCAGCGCCGTCACCCCCTGCAGGAGTCCGGCTGCGGCGCCCATGGCGATTCCGCGATTCAGCCGGCTTCGGTGGGTCAGCAGATAGGTCGTCAACACGACCTTCCCGTGGCCGGGCCCTGCTGCATGCAGGACACCGTAAAGAAAGCTCAACAGCACCAGAGCCCAGCCGACGTCATCCTTGCCGTGCAGCGATCGCAATTCCGTTGTCAGTTGTACGAGAAAATCGCGTTGCTTATCCAGGACCCACGTCGCAGCCTGATCCCAGAGCGAAGATGCCTGCCCGGTGCCAGCGTGACTTTCACCGCTGGAGTACTCGGCCGCGAATGGCTCGCCATGCAGCATCGTTGTCGCGTGGAGATCCGCCGAAAACACGACGGCACACAGCCACGAGAGAAACACCACCAGGTCGTAGTTCACTCGCATTGAATCGTCACCGTTCCAGAAAGCTGAATGCCGTGGTCATCGCCACCGCTCTCATTGATGGCGGGCGAGGCGGCATTTGGGCTGGGTCGTTGGTACAGGCCTGGTGTCCCTTCCTAAAAATCCCCCACCATTCGACCGACGATTTAGGATAGATTGCGGTTCGTTTCATGACAATCTGTTCGTCGTCGAATGAAATTTGTTATGTTATAACATAACAATATAAGCGAACAGAAAACCATGTCAAGCCCACGATTGAGAATTCCGCAAGAAAGATCGCTTTGGAATGCTCGTCAGTGTCGGCAAGTAGGGGCGGCCCGCCGGGGGCCCCCCCCCCGCCCCCACCAGCTTACCGTCCATGAATATAAAAATAAAGCCATAAAAGGCGAGAATGGTGT
>JAPPJY010000030.1:5809-41700 GCA_028874335.1 Gemmatimonadota bacterium
AAAAAAAAAAAAAGCAAAAAAAAAACCATCTCACCCCATCTTTTAATAATACCTAATAAAATTTGGCTTTGCATTGTGCGTCCTGGCCTCCTCTTGGGGGCCCCGGGCCGGCCCCCCCTACTGCGCATCTACCAGCTTACCGTCCATGAATATCAACTTCAAGCCATCATAGGCGAGAATGGTCTTGGAGCCGAGGTCAATGCGCGTTCCCGGTCTGCCTTTCCGGTCGATTACTTCTTCGATGGACATATTCATCTCAAGCAGCACGGTTTCGTCCGAACCTGCCAACTCAGCTTCGCTTGCAGCAAAGGCCACGTTGAAGAGGCGATCGACTTCTTCTATTGTGTAATTGTCTCGATTGACCTTAAGGCGAACGGCATGGCGGGCGCCTGACAGTTTGTCGAGTTCAATATAGACCTCTTTTTCCTTCGCCTCGGCTTTTCGGATGACGGCTTTCGCGCCCCTTTGAATCACCCGCACGCTCCATCCCAGGAGTTCATCCCGTATAATGATATTCCGGACCTCTTCGGCGAAATCCTCGGCCGACTGGGATTGAGACTGGCGAAAACCGCCGATTGTGGCGCGGTACGAGACCTCGCCATTCTCCAGCACATTCGCGGCGTCAACGCCCCGAATCCCGTCGTTCACCTCTACAAAAGCGATCTTCAGCCAAAACGTCTTGCCTTTAAGCGCCTCAACATGACTCGCGACGTCCGCCGGCTGCGCCTGAATGGTTTGAATCCAAGCAAACGTCATCAACATGAATACTGCAAGAATTCGCATCATTTCCTCCAATCTGCTCGGTTAACATCCGGCCAGCGACATTCCGCGCGCGGGACCCTCCTTGCCACTATTTTGAACGACCTCTCCGAAACACGACTATCTCGACATGGCGAATTCGGCATCGATTGCCGGAGTCTGGGCCTACGGAATCTCCTTGATGTCCCATTCGTCTGCTGACTGAGACACATCATCCGGTAATTTATCGTCCCCGTTTTCGCGCATACGACGAAAGGCGTCCTCCCAACCGCTTCGGGGATTCGAAGTGGGACGAATAATCAAATGATCTCCGTAGTTTTCAAGCTCCACTACGTCTGGGAATTGGCACTGTTCCAGAAACGAATCGGGTATACGGATGCAACGTGAATTTCCAATTTGTATGAGAGCAGTTTTCACAGTAAGCCTCCAATTCTGTTGACTACCTGGAATATAACTACCAGATCTGATGTGCGATGTCAACTTATTCTCTTACGATGCATTCTCGTTGCGTGAGTCCGGACCGTGGCCGTACAGGAGCGACGCCGAAATCGTGGCGCGGGTATTGCTGGCGTAGGGGCGACCGGCCGGTCGCTACTACTCGAATTCCGACCGAATGCGCCAGATGGTCTCAAGTTCGCAACTCTCTGCTTTCCGAGATATTGGGGGAACGGGTTGAGTCCCGCGTCCCCCTTTCGTATATTCGTACCAGTACGTGTTGTTTTAAAGGGGAACATCGAAATTCGGCGTTACTTCGACTGCATCCACATCGGATGGCTGAAACCCGTCTCCTTGTAGGGGCGACCGGCCGGTCGCCCCTACATTGGACAGCAGCGCGAATTGACGGAGACATCGCCGGAAAAACCGCACGATGAATGGGCCGAAACCAAAGCCGGAAATCCTGCTGACCGGCGCCACGGGCTGCATCGGCGGGCGACTGCTCGATGCATTCGAGGCGGAGGGTCGTCAGGTCCGCTGCATGACCCGCCGTCCCGAGGCGCTCATCGGGAAGGTCGGGCCGGAGAGCAGCGTTGTCCGCGGCGACTGCTTCGATCCGGCGTCGCTTCCGGCCGCATTTACAGGCGTCGAAACCGCGTTTTACCTGGTTCACTCGATGGGCGGTAGCGCGGATTTCGAAGCCCGGGACCGTGAGGCGGCGGGCAACTTCGGTGACGCGGCCTGCGCTGCCGGTGTCCGGCGCATCGTGTACGTGGGCGGTCTCGGCGCAGCCGAGGGGCTCTCCAAACACCTGCGCAGCCGCCATGAGACGGGAGAGGTATTGCGGGCGTCCGGCGTGCCCGTGATCGAGTTCCGCAGCGGGATCGTGCTGGGCGCCGGCAGCCTCTCGTTCGAACTGATCCGGGCCCTGGTCGAACGCCTTCCGGTGATGGTCTGTCCGTCGTGGGTGCGTACGCCCACTCAGCCAATCGCGCTTGCCGACCTGATCGCGTATCTTGTTGCGGCGCTCGACCTTCCCCATAGAGAGAGCCGACAGTTCGAGATTGGCGGCGCGGACGTGGTCTCGTACCGCGAGATCATGTGCGAGTACGCACGGCAGCGCGGTCTCCGGCGCCTGCTGATTCCCGTGCCTCTGTTGACGCCGCGTCTGTCCAGCCTCTGGCTGGGGCTGACAACGCCGGTCTACGCGCGGGTCGGTCGTGAACTGATCGACGGTCTTCGCACGGCGACCGTCGTAAACGACTCAACCGCAAGAGATGTATTTCCCGTCTGTCCTCTCGGGCTGCGCGAGGCGACCGCACGGGCCGTCGAGGACGAGGACGCGGTTTTCGCCGACACGCCGTGGTCGGAGGCCGCGCTGGCGGCCGCAACAGTCCTGCGCTGGGGCGGCGTCCGTCTCCGCGGCCGGCTGATCCACTCGTCAGCGGTCGATCTGCCGGTCGATCCCTCGGCTGCGTTCGCCCCCATTCGGCGCATCGGCGGGGTCAACGGTTGGTACTTCGGCGACTGGATGTGGCGCCTGCGCGGTCTGGTCGATATGGCACTGGGAGGCGTGGGAATGAACCGCGGCCGCCGGGACCCTGAGTACCTGGCAGCAGGCGACGTCCTGGATTGCTGGCGGGTGGATGTCTGCGAGCCGAACGTTCGTCTCAGGCTCACGGCACAGATGAAGCTGCCCGGGCGGGGCTGGCTCGAGTTTGACGTCACGCCGCGGGACGGAGGCGTGTCAAGGATACGCCAGACCGCCGTCTTCGACCCATCCGGCCTGTGGGGGCGTTTCTACTGGCACGCCCTGTATCCGATTCATGTCCTGTTGTTCGGCGGGCTTCTTCGGAGCATCGCCCGACGAGCCGTCGCGACGTCGCCCTGATGAACAGGAGGACAGTGTGCGTTTCGATGTCGAAGCTCAACTGAACGCGGCAGTGCGCTATGTGTCGTCTCCGGAGCGCGATGGAGAATCCGTTCACGCGGTCACCATTGATCGCAGCTACCCCACGACGGTCGAGGACTTGTGGGATGCCGTCACGAATGGACAACGCATTACGCGATGGTTTCTCCCAATCAGCGGCGATCTGGAACTGAACGGCCGTTATCAGCTGGAGGGCAACGCGGGCGGGATGATCACAGCGTGCCAACCACCATCTCACTTCGAGGTCACCTGGGAGTTCGGCGGGGACGTCAGCTGGGTGGAGGCAGGTATCTCAGAGGATCATGCCGGACATGCGCGGCTTACGCTCACCCACACGGCGTACCATTCGGAACACTGGGACGAATTTGGACCCGGCGCAGCCGGCGTGGGGTGGGAAATGGGTCTCTTGGGACTCTCCTTCCATATCGAGAATCCGACGGAGCCGAAGCTGAACGAAGCCGCTTTCGCAGTTTCGCCTGAAGGCAAGGCGTACATAGCAGGCAGCAGTCGCGGATGGGAAATGGCTGCCGTTGCGGCCGGCACGGACCCCATCGCTGCACGCGCAGCGGCAAGGCGCACGACCGCCTTTTATACCGGCGATTCGGGCTGAAATCCGCGTCTAATCGCAATTCGCGATCGAGTTGGGGCTGCGGCAATGTCAAAACCAGTCCGCTCTCTTATTAGACAATTGTTCTCACCGGAAGGAGGTCCATGTTGGACATAGAACTCGTCTACTGCGCCATGTGAGGTTACGAAGACGAGGCCGTCAGTTTGACGCGCCATGTGCTGGAAGAATACAAGACGGGTATCTCACGTTTCACGCTGGTTCCATCCGGACGCGGAAAATTCGAAATCACTGCCGACGGGAAGACGGTCTTCTCAAAACTGAAGGAAGGCCGGTTTCCTGAAAACGCCGAGATTGTGTCCCGCCTCGCCGCGGGAACAGGAGCCGGCGGACCCGGTTCGGATTCCTGCTGTTCAGATGACGAGCCTGGCAGCCGCAAAGGCGCGGGGTTCCGCTCCCTCTTCGCGAAGCTCTTCCATAAGGGCAGCTGAAGCGACCGGCCGGTCGCCCCTACGAATGCAATGGCGGCGCGAGGAGGTGTGCGCATCAATGCACGGGGTATTGTGTCCGGGTTCGAAATTGGCTATTATTTCGCATTGGGGGTGGAGTAGGGGTGGCCCGGGTGGGCTGGGCGATTTTTAAATCCGGGGAGGCTGCCATGGTGTATCGTATCTGCCTCGCGCTGACGTGTGTTTTCGCACTTGCCGGGTGTTATACGCAGATTCGTCCGCCCGAATATGAAGCGGAAGACCGTGTCAGTTCCGCTCTGCCCGCGGAAACCGACACTGTTGTCGTGTACAGACAGTACGTTTACAATAGTTTCGATCCGTACGGGTGGGTGGTGGCGCCGTATTACGAACCGTATTTTCCACGCTATCCGTCGTGGGCGAGACGCGGATTCCGATGGAGACATTCCTACTGGACAGCGGCATACGGACCGTGGTGGAGGGGGTGGATGCGGCGTGTCCTCGCGCGAGGTCGATTGCCCGCCCCCACGTACAGGTATCGTCCGGTCGACGCGGATCCGATCGACCTTCACGAACCGCGCCTGCGCATCAGATACACCGGATTGCGGGGTGGGGAGCACGCGCCCGCCGGTACGGTCCGGAAGGGTAAGGTAAAAAAGACGACGCGGAGGCGGCGGGCGCCTGTGGCAAGCGCCATCCGGACCGACTCGAAAACGGAAAGATCGGGCGGCACGTCGAGAACCGCCTCGAAACCGCGCGATTCTGGCGGCGGCCAGTCGTCCAAACCGAAAGAAGAAGAGAAGCAGCAGGAAAAGCGTGAGGAGAAGCGCGAGGGCCAGCGACGCAGAGGGGGGATGCGATGAACCACGTGCGTCCGATGGTTTCGATGCTGGCGATATGCGCCTGGACGGCATCGCTCAACGCGCAGGAGGTTGCGCTCGACGGGTTTTCCGGAATCGGCGCGCGAGCGATGGGGATGGGGGGCGCGTACGTCACGGTATCGGATGATTTCTCCGGTCTTTTCTGGAACCCGGCAGGATTGGCGCGTGCCCGGCAGGGGTCCATCTCGTGGGGGATGTCCCACGACCGCTATCGGAACGAGTCGCATTTCTTCAGCCAGACGTCGGCGTTTGAATTAAACAGCACGCGCTTCGCAACGGGGGGTATCGTCTACCCCATTCCGGTCTATCGCGGGAGCCTCGTTGTTGCGGGAGGATTCGGGCGCGTCCGGCACTTCGACGGCGGATTGCGGATTGACGCGTATGATGAAGTCGCCGAATTCGATAAGTCGGGCTTCTCGGAAGACAGGGGTACCTTCGGCGCCTGGACCATGGGCGCTGCTATCGACGTGGCGCCACGCCTGTCCGCGGGAGTGTCGTTTTACAAGTGGCGTGGAACCAACCGGTTCATGCAGGAACTGACGCTTGACGACGTGCGGCAGGTCCACGTGGATACGGTTCGCATCTTCCAACGTTTCGAGTCCGACGACAGCTTCTCCGCGCTGGGCGTTCAGGGCGGCATCCGTTATTGGCATCCGTCCGGTTTCCGGCTTGGCTTTTCGGTTTCCGCGGCAACACCTATTGAGGTTTCGGCTGACCTGGTGGATGAATTCGAAGATACGTTTGACGATCGGAAGGAGTTCTATCCTCGCGACAATTACGCGGACCAATATGAGATACGCCAGCCGGTTTCGCTGGGATTCGGTCTTGGATGGTCCTCGAGGGGACTGACGTTGAGCGGCGACCTGCACTACGGGGATTTACAGGAAGCGACCTACAGCGTCCTGGCGCGGAACATCACGCCGTACGTCGACGATTTCCGCCGGCAATACCGAAGTGCGGTGCGGGTCCATCTGGGCGGTGAATACGCCGTTCCCGGCAAGGGTATGGCCGTGAGGGCCGGATACTATCGCGACCCGGTTCGATACGTGGGAGGAGGATCCGTACCGGAGGTGCGGATCGAAACGGACCGCGACGCGTGGACGCTTGGGATCGGCGCTGAGCTGGATCGATATTTCGCGCTGGACCTGGCCGCCGTGATCGGCGGGTACACACAGACGGAAGGGAATCGCCAGGACCGGGTGCGTACCATGCGCGCACTGGTATCCATGCGTGTGAATTTCGACGCTGAGGCAAACTGGTAGCGCGGAATACTGAATCAGATTGGCGAGGTACAGCAATAGCCGCCGTTTGCGAGCAACCGGCGGCAGTTTTTTTTCGCCCGCCTTGTTTAAGGTCGCCCATAAAGCACCCGTCCTTCCCTCAGGGCTCGCGCCACTACGTGGTTGAGAGAATCGCGCCAATATTCCACCCGTTCGCGACTATAAACCAGGATGTCTTTTGGAACGTTAAAATGGGACAATGCGTTATAGAGCCTGATCCCTTCGTTGCACCTCAGTTCGCCGTTCTCGAAAGACTCTGACTTAATGACAAGCAGGTCCACGTCGGAATCGTCGTCAGCCGTACCTCGAGCGTGGGAGCCAAACAGGATGACCTGTTCCGGATCGGCTTCGTCGACGATGGTCCTTACCATCTCTTCGAGCAGGGCGTCTGTAACCTGTGTCAACTCTTCACCTCAATCCGAAAAAACAGCAACGCGGCGACGCGATAAAACCATCCGAAACTGGGCGAAATCGACGTTTAGAAGGACGTTATTTCCCGTCACGTCCAGTGACCTGGTGTATCCTGGTAATCCGCAGTCTAATCGCCTTTATATACTCACACATATTCGAATTAACGTCCCCGAAGACTTACGAATCAAGGTTGACCTCGTCCGTTCGGGCTTACGCCGTGTTGGCTTCACGTATATTCGCGCGGGTTCCGGCGATATCGAAACAGGCGTACTGATTCTCCCGCATGATGCGGGTCGCAACGTCGATCGCCTGTTTCTCCGTCATATATCCGTCCTCGATCTCCGCCTCAAGCGCGCGGCAGATTTCATTTCGCGCCTGAATGGAATACGCGAGCGCACCGGTCGGCCATCCGGTGTCGCCCCCGAACGCGAACAGTTTATTGGCGGGGACGGCATGCAGAAAACGTCGCAGGAAGTCCCTGGAGCTGTATGGATCGATGCTCCACGCCCAGCAGAGATCGACCCAGATGTTGCGGTAGTGCTTCGCCAGTGCAACGAGTTCATCGCTATACGGATAGGCGATGTGCATCAGGACGAAACGCGCGTCCGGATATCGTGCGAATAGCGCGCACATATTCCCCGCGGCGATCCGGCTCACCGGCATTCGGTCGTTTCCCGCGTAGTATCCGGTGTGGATCTTGAACGGCAGGTTGTGTTCGATCGAGAGTTCCAGGCCCCGCGCCCAGCACCAGTCTCCCAGGCAGAGCCGCGTTTGTACCGGGATCTCTGCGCCTGGCTCCCGCAGTATCCTATCGAGCGCGATTGCCGCCTCCGCGTCGTCCCGCTCCGTCCAGTTCAGGGTACGGTTGTACGCGTGCTGCGCCTTCACCGCAATCGCGCAGCCGGCGTATTTCGAGAAGATGCCCTCCATCGCCCGCCTGAGGGACTTGAGCCCCGTCACCTCGTCATTCGTCTCAGCGTGAATCTGCTCCGTATCGATCTGCCCGTCGCAGAATCCCGCCCAGGATAGATCGTACAGGAAGAAATCGGGCCCGGACGGATCGGGAAGGCAGGCCCACTGGAAGTCGTCCGTCTGAACGTGGTCCAGGTTGGCCGCGTCGCGCAGCAGGCGAAGCCGTTCGCCGGGCTGCCGCAGGGCGTGAATCTTTTCCTGAGCGGACGCAATCGCGACCGCGGTCAGTTCATCGATGCCGTACACATGCCTGGCGATCAGCCGAACCGCTTCCCCGTATCCTGTAAACTGCGTCGCTTCCCAGGCTTCGCGGATGCCCTGGAATCGCCTGACGACGTCCGTATCCGACCCGTCCATCAGCCGCTTCATGGCAGCCGGACGTGCGCCGGCGGTGTGAAGGTCGGCCGGTACGTAGTTGCCGAACAGGTCCTGCAGGATGTCAGGGCCGTCGTTCACCCATTCCGGCTCTTTCCGCAGGTGCTCGTGCGTATCGACCAGTGCGATTTGCTCTACATGATGGCTCAGGTCGGTGTTCATCCGATCGTCCCCACGCCGCTGCCGACGAGCGTTCAGGTCCCGGTCCAGGGCGGAAAGAGGTCGTGTTCGATGCCCAGCAGATTCAGAATCCGCCCCGCGATAAAATCCGCCAGGTCGTCAAAGGTCTCCGGCTTCTGATAGAACGCCGGCATGGCCGGCAGGATGGCGGCACCCGCCTCCGCGGCAGCGGTCATGTTGCGGAGGTGGATCAGGTTCATCGGCGTTTCCCGCGGAACCAGGATCAACGGACGCCGCTCTTTGAGCGTGACGTCCGCCGCCCGCTCGATCAGGTTTCCGGAAGCGCCGTGGGCGATATTCGCCAGGTATTTCATCGAGCAGGGCACGACAACCATGCCGCGCAGGCCCACGGACCCGCTCGCGACAGGCGCCGCCATATTGCCGATCTGGTGAACGATCACGCGTCCGTTCGAAATTGCGGCGCCGTAACTATCCGCAAGAAACTCCTCAAACTCAGCCTGTTTTCCCTCGAAGCCCGCCTCCTCTCTCAGCAGCATCCAGCCGAACCCGGATACGATGAGATGTACCTCGTCGCCGTTCATCAGCAGCGCGCGCAGGGTGCGCAGCGCATAGATCGCCCCGCTGGCGCCGGTAACCGCAACCGCAATCCGGTTTAGCGCCACAGCACGTCTCCGAGTGTAAAGGCGAAAAAGACCGTGCTTATCGCGGCATTCACGTTCATGAACGCGACGCCCAGTTTCGATAGATCATCCGGTTTCACCAGCGAGTGTTCGTACACGATCAATCCACCGACGATGACCAACCCGATCGAGTAGATGACGCCCATTCCGAAACGAACGCCCACTGCAGCCATCAGAACGAAAGAAACCGCATGCAAGACGCGCGCGATGACCAGCCCGCTGCGGGCGCCGAAGCGTTGCGGAATCGAATAGATCCCGTAGCCGCGGTCAAACGCCACGTCCTGGCAGGCATAGATGATATCGAATCCGGAAACCCACGCCAATACGGCGCCGGCCAGAAGCAGGATCCAGGGGTCCAGACTTCCGGTAATCGCAATCCATGCGCCCACTGGCGCAACCGACAGCGCGAGCCCCAGAAAGAACTGCGTGGCCCACGTGAACCGTTTGGTGTACGAATAGAAGAACACAATGCCAAGGGCCACCGGCGACAGCGCGAAACACAGCGGGTTCAGTCGCCACGCCGCCAGAATGAGCGCCGCGGAAGAAATCGTAATCAATGCGCGCACGGCGGCCGGGGAGATCAAGCCCTTTGGCAACTCGCGGGAAGCCGTCCTGGGATTCGCCGCGTCCATGTCCCGGTCCACCAGCCGGTTGAACCCCATCGCGGCGCTCCTGGCGCCCACCATCGCCACGGCGATCCAGAACACCTGCGATATATTGATGTCAAACTCCAAAGCCGCCAGCACCGCGCCGCTGAACGCAAACGGCAGGGCGAACACGCTGTGCGAAAACTTGATCATCCGCCCGTAGGTTACAATCCGTTCAACGAGCATGGGTGGGTCCCAACCTGTACCCGTCCACTCGCACAGAGGATCCGCTATCGCGGTCCGAGCGCGGCGTTGACAGTTTCATCGATTCGAGACATCTCGTCGTCCGTCAATTCCACGCCGGCCGCGTTCACATTGTCCTCCAGATGCCGCATTTCCGTTACGCCGGCGATGACGGACGGCACCTGCTCGTTGGCCAGCAGCCAGGCGATCGCGAGCTGGGCAAAGGAAATCCCCTTCGCTTCCGCAACCGCGAGCAGCCCTTCAACGGCCTCCAGGTAGGGTTCGGTCAAGAACTCGGCCTGGTCGCCGTCGTCTATGATCCGGCCGCTCGCGTCGTCCAGCCTCCCCTTGCGGTACCTGCCCGTGAGCAGACCGCTCGCAAGCGGATAATAGGGTATCACGCCCACTTCGGCCCTGGCAGCCGCCTTCAGGAAGTCCGCCGCCCTGGCGCCCTCCTCGGCCGTGACCGCATCCTGCTGTACGAGGTTGTACCGGTTCTGCACGGCCACAATCCGCCGCGAGACGTCCTTGCCCACCTTTTCCAGCGTTGCGACCACGTTCGCCATCTGTTTCGCCGAATGATTGGATACCGCCAGGTAACGCACCTTCCCCTGCGTGACCAGATCGTCGAACGCGCCCCAGGTCTCCTCGATCGGCACCCGGTAGTTTCCCTCGTCGTCGGTGCCGTTCTGGTGCAGGTAGAGCAGGTCGATATAATCCGTCTGCATCCGCTCCAGACACTTGTCTACCCCGAAGTGGATGTATGTCCGGGAGGCGCCGAGCTGATTCGGCGTAAAGTCGGCCTCCATGGCGTGCTCCGGGCGCACCGGGTTGTGTATCTTGGTTGCCATCACGACCTGCTCCCTGACCGACCCTGGACGGGAGGAGAAATAACGGCCAAGCAGACGTTCCGAGTTTCCCGATGCCAGGTTGTAGGAACATGCCGTATCCCAGTGAAAGACCCCCAGTTCCAGGGCGCGGTCCAGGACCTCGAACCCCTCGTGGTCCCCGATGCGGGATCCATCGTACACGGGATCGCCCCATTTCCACATGCCCAGTCCTACCACGGACACGAACAGACCGGAATTCCCAACCCGCCGGCACGGCATGCCTCTGAATTCCTCTGCCATTTTTCAGACCTCCAATGATTGGAATTGTCGTCAAACATCCATCGCCACTGTGAACCGATATCGGCCGGATCACGGCGTTACAACACGTCCCGTTCAGTGCCTTTACCTTTTGTGTCTTTTGTGCTATTTGTGGTAAGTTCTGCCGTTGCTTTTCTTCGGATTAAGGTTAAGCGGGCCGGAGACGCGGATGTTGATTGTGCCAATCCGTCGCCTGCTCGTACGCCAGGCCGGCGGCCAGAACGGTCGCTTCGTCGTAGAGGTTCCCGATCAGCGTCAACCCCAGGGGCATCCCGTCCACGAAGCCGCACTTCAGCGTGAGGGCCGGATGTCCGGTGAGATTGGTTGTCGCGAGACTCGCCCCGGCTCTACCCGGCGCCAGAAGCACGTCCCAATTCGCCATCAGTTCCTCCATGTCGCGAATCATCAGGGAACGAACCTGTTGCGCCCGCAGATACTCGACTGCAGGCACCATACGAAAGCTGCGAAATACCGTGGGCCAGGAACTCTTGTCCGCATCGCTCATGGCGTCCAGTTCGCCCGCCCGGGTCGCGCTGTCGAACGCGGCCGCCGCCTCCACGCACAGCATCATCGACACCGCGCTCTGCGGACACGCCGGTAGCGTCACCGGCTCTACCCGGAGCCCCAATTCCTCAAACCTGCAAAACGCCTCCTGGTAGACGGCGCGGTCATCGGACGACGCTATCGCATCGAATTCAGGCTTGATATAACCGATTCGCAATGCCTTCGTGTCGGTTGCCGCAGGCCAGTTGAACGGCGCGTCCACCACGGACCGATCTCTCCCGTCCGGTCCGCGGATCGCGCTGAACACGGCCGCGCAATCTTCAACGCCGCGGCACATGGGGCCGAGTTTATCCATGGTCCAGGCAAGCGCCATCGCGCCGTACCGGCTTACGCGGCCGTAGGTTGGCCGCAGCCCCGTTACCCCGCAGGTGTGGCTCGGCCCCACGATGGAGCCCAGAGTTTCCGAACCGATGCTGAAGCCGACGAGGCCCGCGGCGGTCGCCGCGCCGGGGCCGGCCGAAGACCCGCTCGAGCCGGTTTCCGTATTCCATGGATTCCGGGTCATTCCGCCAAACCAGTGCGGCCCGTTGGCGAGGGCTCCGGTTGAGAGTTTGGCCACGAGAACCGCGCCTGCATCCTGAAGCCGTTCCACAACGGCCGCGTCGGTTTCAACTGTCTGTTCCCTGAAGGGCGTGGCGCCCCACGTGGTCCGGATCCCCTTTGTGGCAAGCAGGTCCTTGGCGCCCCAGGGAATCCCGTGCAGCGGGCCCCTGTACCTGCCGTCCATGATCTCAACTTCCGCGGCCTTCGCCTGCGCCATCGCCAGGTCGTCGGTGAGTGAGACCACGCAATGCAACGTTTCCCCGAATGCGTCCAGACGGTCCAGGTAGAGCCGGGTGAGTTCCACGGGAGACACCTGCCGCGTTTCTACCAGGCGGGCGAGCGCGCTCACGGGCAGAAAGGCCAGGTCCTCCCTGGATTCCGGTTGCTCGACCGCGGAAGCAGTCAACCGGAACGGACGCTGTTCTCCGGATGGCGGCGGCTTCACGCCGGGCAGGAATATCGAGGCCGGGCTCACGTCGTAGCCCACGTCCACGTCGCGAAGTTCCCGGTAACGGAGACGGTATTGCTCCACGTCCCGCCTCATTTTCCCGCGCTGTTCTTCGGTAAAGCGGATTCCGCTCAACTGCTCCGCGCCCGCGACCCGGGCGTCGACCACGACTGCTTCCGCCTCTGCGATGCTGTTCAGCGATACAAGCCGGATCTCCGTATCGATATCCGGGCTGCATCCCTCGCCGATATGCCCGTGCGTATAGACCAGATGCGGTACGTCCACACGGTTGTGTCCCGTCTGCCGTTCGAGGGCCGGCAGCCAGTTGGATGCGTCAGGTTCGTCCGCCGATATCCTGTAGCCCGAAAACGTCACCCCGCCGTCCCGCGACGTAAACAGCGCAATCTCGTTGGTGGAATCCGACCAGCCGCCGCCCCGCCGGCAGACCGGGACCGCGGCGTAGATCACGCCGTCGTCCGCGATGCTGAGCGCGCACACGTCCGACATTTCGCACCGTCCGAACAGCCGCTCCGCCCCGGGCATCAACGAAACGACCCGCCAGTCGTTCTTTACCCTCGTGTAGACGAACGTCTCCGACGTACCGCTCTCGCGGCGATTCAGCGTAAAGCAAAGCGTTCCCCTGCCGCCGGTCACGACGTTGCCCATACGGACGTCGAGACCTTCGTCGAATTCGATGATGCAGGGTGAAGCGGGAGTCGTGGGGAGTTCCAGCGCGCGTCCGTCGACGGTCTCCCAGTTCTCGCCCCCGTCGCGGGACCGCATCACGCCGAATCCCCTGCCGCGCGTGTCGCCATAGTCCGCTTCGGTTGCCCGCACGATGTGATAGGCAAGGTAGAGCGTTCCACTCCCGTCGACGTGAAGCGCGTTCTCGAACTGCGTATACGCGGGGGGTCCCTCGGGGTCCACGAGCTTGACCGGGTCCGTCCATTCGCTGCCTCCGGTCCTTTTCTGATATACCAGCGACCAGGGTCGTTCCGCGGCGTACGACCCGCGGTAACAGGCATGCAGCGTATCGTCCCCGTCGCAGACCAGGCTCGGATAGGTCGCCGCGGTTCCTCCGAACGAGGGCTGTTCCACCCACGATGTTGAGGTATTGGGACGTCTGCTCACCACGTGACGGATCGGATTGTGATGGGGACCGAATGCCAGGTGCAGGTATCCCCGCGAATCCATTGCAAACGCCGCTCCCGCGTGGTTGTCATCCCCGGTTCCCACGTAGATCGGCCTGCCCCAGCGCCTGGTCTTGTGGTGGTAGGTCCGCACGTAGATCTTGCAGATCTGGTCCAGCCACGCCACGTGTGTTTTGCCCGCGTGGGTCAGGATCTTGTTGCTCATCGTGTACGCGGTTCCCCGCGTTGATCCCGTAACGGAAAGCACCTTGTGCTTCATCACTCTCACCCGTCTTGCGCGTACGCCGCGACAACCCGCGTCACGCGTCCGTCCGGATTCTTGCCACCCATCCCGACGTGGCGTCGCAATAAAGGAACCCGCCATTGTAACCGGAGAGCCCGTGAGGCTCCGGATCGGACGGCGGGACATGGATGCGATCCAGTTGATCGCCCGTGCGCGGATCGAGTTTTACGATCACACGATCCGAAGTGTGTACGATCCACACCCCGTTCTCAACGCGAACAACGCCGTGCGCCCGTCCGTACGGAAGGGGTAACACCCGCTGAATCGTCCAGTCCGAGATACGTACTTGCGTCAACGTCTGGTCCTTCAACGTGGTCAACCACAGCGTTCCGGTCTCGAACGAATCGTACTCCAGCCCGTGCGTGCCGCCGCCGCCCGGCAGCGGCCATCGGCCGGTTGTAATTCCTGTCTTTGGATCCACCCGCAGAATTTCGCCCGAATCCGCGTCCGCGTCCCGGGGCGTTCTCCACTTCTCCGCCGAACCGTTGGCCGCCAGCCAGAGCGATCCGTCGCCCCAGGCCAACCCGCTGGTGTTGGACGACTCGGTGGACACTTCGAACCGCATCCGCAGCATTCCGTACTCGTCCGCATCCGAGACGTCCAGCAGGGCGGCGCGGTCCGTTACCTGGTCGACCAACCATATGCCGTCGCCGGTTGCCTGCACGCCGTTGGGCATCCCGTACGGCGCTCTGAACCAGCGTTCGATTTTCGCGTCCATGCTCGATGCTTTCTGATGTTGCGTCGTAAGCCCGCGTATATAAGGTGATTCAGGAACCGCGGCCGGTGGCGATACCGCTCAGGCGACACGCCGGCCCCGGACCTCGAACAGCCGGTACTCCACCCAATCGTGCTCGCAGCACGGGCCCCTGGCAAACCACGCCCGCCCATTGGACGGCTCCAGAACAATGCCGCAGATCGTCTGCCCGCATCCGTCCACGCTGTGCCTGCAGATCGAAACCGGGCTGTTCACGTGGTCGCCCAGCGCCGACCTGATCGTTTCCGCATCCGGTTCGGCAGACCTGCGCAGTAGCCGCGTTGCCCGGCCCCAGCGTGCGAGGCTCTGACCTCGCTGATCGTTTGCGCGTCGCTCCAGCGGTATGAGGCGTTCCGCCAGATAATGATTCGAATGCGCCAGCGGGCCGTCGAACGGGCTGGTGGCCTCGTAGTCGGCGGCCGTGGTCTCCAGGTTGTAGATCTCCCCTTGGCGGTCGCACAGAACATAGTTCATGCCGGACGCGCGGCGAGAGGCGACCACGGCGTCGATGGCGTCTCCGATCTGTGCCGTTTCGAGAATCCGCCGGATGACGAACGGGTAGGGCACGCCCGGCCCGGCGTCTCCGGGAACCAGGTTGTTGATGACCACGCCGATGCCTTCGCTGTTCAGGCCTGCGCTCCCCAGCATTCCCGCCGTTGTGTACATGAGCGCGTCCGGTCCGGCGCCCGTGATTTTCAGGAGTACCGCCGCAGGCTGGAAGATCTCCACCAGGTCGTAATTCTGGCCGATTGCAGCCCGTGTGCCGCCTTCCATATCGGGGACCATAAACGTCGTACATCCCGCACCGACAAAGTTGGGAGAGAGATAGTCGAAGATGTCCAGGAAGCCGTTGAGCGCCATAATCTCCTCAACGGGCACGCCGGCGCCCGCCGCAATTCCTCCGGCCTCTTCAACCAGGTCCGGAGCGTATGCTTCCGCGGGCTGTGCATAGGTCGCCGAGATTTCAAGCACCCGTGTCTTGCTCAATACAGGTACGGAATGGCGCCGGCTCGTGCGCTCCAGATAGTCAAAATAGACCGGAAGCAGCGCGCGAATCTCCTTCCGGAACACCTCTCCATGCGCCTGCCCGCGATTTGAGGGCGATCCTGACGCCTCGAGGAGCGGAAAACCGTCGCTCATGTGCATGCTCCTTCATCGTGAGTACGGCGGCAATTCCTTCCGAAATGTGTTTACGACTCGCCACCGGCTGTTTCTTCGTTTTCCTCCGCGTCCCGCGCCTGCAGTTTCCGGGCCGTCTTCGGGGACCCGATGTAAAGTGCGTCATAGGCCGATTTCGAACTCGGAAAGGGGCCTTCGTGCCGGGTGCCGTGCCACTGCAGATTGGTGAACATCGGATTGGTCAGCCCTGTTTCCGCCTCGCGCTTCGCAATCCACGCGTCCATGCGGTCTCTGAGCATCCGCGCCACGCCGGGTTCCTCTTCCGCAAGATTCACGTTCTCGCCCGGGTCTGCCACCAGGTTGTACAGCTCCACCTCGGGCTTTCCGTGGAAATCGGGCTCCAGCGCCACGATCAGCTTCCACTCGGGCGTGCGCCACCCGTGCTTGCGCATCCAGGTGGCCTCCGTGATATAGAATTCAGACCGGTTGGACGCCCGCTGTCCGCAAATCAGCGGCAAGAGGCTGTTGCCGTCGAATTGGATGTCTGTCTGCACGTCCAGAAGCTCCAACAGGGTCGGCGCGAGATCGGGATGGCTCGTATAGCCGTTCACGCGCAGCCCTTCCGGCAGTACGCCGGGCAGACGCAGAATCAGCGGGACATGCAGGGTGCAGTCGTACATCCCGTGATGATCGAAATAACAATCGTGATCGGCAAGCGTCTCCCCGTGGTCTCCGTTGTATACGACAAGCGTCTCGTCGGCAAGACCCAATTCCTCCAGGCGCGTGAGGATCCGCTGGATACAGGCATCCATATACGCGACTTCGCCGTCGTACTGGGCGATCACGTAGTCCGCGTCGGTGATGCCGGGTGGCATCCAGCTGAGATGAAAGTCCCGAAACGGCTTGAATTCCCGTACGGGCGCCATCGACGTTTTGGCGGGATCGCACGGATCGCCGCTGTAGAACATCGTATCGTACGGCGGGGGCGGCAGGTACGGCGCGTGAGGGTCCATATGCCGCAGAAACAGGAAGAAGGGCCGGTCTGCCGCGGCCAGCCGATCCAGTTCCGGAATCGCAACGTCGTTCAGCCACTCGGCCTTGCGAAGGGGCCGCTGCTCCCAGGACCCCCAGGCCTCGTAGTCGAGGTACCTGTCGAACCCACGCGAACCGGGGTTGCCCGTGAAACCGACGCAGGTCGTATCGTATCCGGCGTCGCGAAGAATCTCGGGAAGACTCGTCACCTCCGGCCTTAATCCGCCCTGGTGGCGAAGCGCCACGACCTGAGTGGAAAAACAATCCATGCCGGTCAGCATCGACGCATAGGCGGAGGTGGTTGGAATATGCGGGCTGTAGTTTTTCTCGAACAACACCCCCTGCGCGGCCAGCCGGTCCGCGTAGGGCGTGGTCAGCCGTCCGTATCCGTAACAGCTCATGTGGTCGGCCCAGAGGCTGTCCACCCCGAAAAACAACAGATTCTGTTTTGGCATGGTTTGCGGACCCTTTCCGTCCGGCAAACGGTCGGCGGTAGGGACGGGGACGTCACCGGACCCCGTCGCTTCATCAGTATTAGCCTCAATTAGAAAAAAACAGCAACGCGGCGACGCGATAAAACCCTCCGAAACGGGGCATTATCGACGTATAGAAGGACGTTTTTTTCCTTCACGGCCGGTGACCTGGTGTATCCTGGTAATCAGCCGTCTAATCGCCTTTATTTACAAGCATATATTCGAATTAACGTTCCCGAGGACTTACGAATCAAGGTTAGTCCTGCATCAGCGGAAGCTGCACAGGCTGTCCGGTTTCGTAACACTGCAGGGCGGCAAACGCGATCTCGTGCGTAACGATCGCGTCGTCCAGGTTGCAGTGCGATTCCGTGTTGGTCTGAATGCACTCTACGAAATGGTCCATCTGTCCCTGGAACGGGTGGTGGGTCACGTCCGCACTGTCCGGCAGGATGGCCGGAATCTCCACCCAGCTGTTCTGTCCCGGATACTTGTGCGACCAGACCTTGTTGTCCTTGACGGTTCCCTTGTTACCGAATATCTCAACGGGGAACGTGTACGGCATGATGCACCCGTAGTTCACGGAGACTTTTCCGACCGCGCCATTTGAAAACTTCACCAGGGCGACTTCCAGGTCGTCGTACTCCAGGGGCAGGCCGTCCACCCACTTGTTGGCCAGGTAGTCGAACTCTTGCTTGAGACCCTTCCGGTAACCGCCCGAATACGCGAATACCTCCACGGGTCGGGCCGCTTCGAACTCGCCCTGCGCGGCGAACCAGCGCAACGAATCGATGGCGTGACATCCGCCGGTGAGGAACGCGCTTACGCCCGTGCTCGTCTTCCGGGCCTCGTCCCAGCCCGTCCACCAGCTTGCGATATCGTGCTGGTAGTCGGCCTCCACGTAGAAGACGTTCCCAAGGGCGTCGTCGGCAACCATGGACTTGATGGTCTCGAACAGCGGATTCCACCGCAGCACGAAGCTCACCACCGTCCGCACGCCGGCTTTGTGGACGGCCTCACGCATGGCCCTGATCTCGTCCAGGCTGTTGGCGATGGGCTTCTCGATGACGACGTGTTTGCCGGCCTCCGCGGCGGCGATGGTGTTCTCGGCGTGAAAGCGCTGCGGGGTGCAGACGCATACGATGTCAATTCCTTCGTGCGACAGCGCTTGCTCGTAGTTATCGTACAGCCCGATGCCCTCCAGACCGGCCTCTTCGGCACGGGTCCGGGCGCTGGACAGTTTCCGGCTGGATACGGCCACCACTTCGGTATCCGGGTTGTTGGTGAAGGCCATGATGTGCTGGGTGGAAACCCAGCCCGCGCCGTGTACCAGAACCCCCAGTTTCTCGGCCATTTCAAACCTCCTTGGTGTGTTAACCGGGCGGCGGGCGGCCGCGCTTCTCACCGGATTCACCCGTGACCCGGCATTGCAGCTACAACCGCGACTGATCGAAGAGCGGCACGTGCGACAGGGCCGCTTCGCCAACTTCCAGTGAGCCTCCCGTCACCGGTTTGTTTTTCCTGATGTGATACATGAGCAGGTCGTGATACGCCTCTGCGACGTCGGGGTGATCTGCCGCCACGTTATGCAGTTCATCGGGATCCGACGTCAGATCGTACAGCTCCGGCGGCGCCAGCGGTTGCGCGTTTCCGTCCGCCGACGCGGGGTTGTTCTTCACCCAGGGTGTCTGGTAGTTCCACTTCCTGCTGCGAACGCTGGCGTAGTTGCCGAACGCGGTCGTCACGTGGTCCGGCCCGCCCTCAGTCTCATCCGTCACGTATTTCCGGAGATCTTCGCCCAGACATCGATCCGGGGCATCGATCCCCATCAGTCCCAGAAGGGTGGGCATCAGGTCCTGGTGTTGCACAAAGGCATCCACGACGCTGCCGCCAAAGGCGTCCACGTCCGGGTGCCGTATGATCAGAGGCACCTGCGTGCATTGCCAGCGCAGCCGGCTGGGACCTTTATGGAGTTGCCCCTGTTCTCCCATCATCGTGCCGTGGTCGGAGAGGAAGACGACGATCGAGTTTTCCAGCAGCCCGAGGTCTTCCGCGGTTTCCATCAGCCTCCCGAACCACCGGTCGATCAGCGCGCAAAGACCCCGATAGTGCGCCCGCACCCGGTGTACCTGGTTTTCGCTCATCCCCTCCGTGCTGGCCGGAGGAAATATCCACTCCACGCCGTCGTGGTCGTCCCCCTCGTAATGTTGCTCCACCAGTTCGGGAGGAGCAAACCACGGTTCGTGCGGAAAAAAGCACTCCAGCCAGAGCATGAACGGCTGCTGGCGCGCATTTTCCCTGAGGAATTCGATCCCCTTCCGAAGCACCCGCACGCTGCACCAGTCGGTCTCGTCTTTCCAGTCCCGGCTGTTCATCAGAAACTGGGTCAGCACGGGCGAGCCGCGGCCGGTGGGATCGAAGCTCTCAAACGGAACGGCGTCCCGGGGCCCGGCCACAGCGTAGTCCATTTCCTGCCCGCGTTCCCAGTTGAACTGGACGAATCCCCGGTGGAAGTTCTTGCCCGGCTTGAACTGGTGCGGCAGATCGCTGATCAGCCCGGTGACGTATCCGCGATCGACCAGCCACTCCGCCAGCGTCACGTCTTCGTGGAACAGGGGATGCCAGCCGGCAAGCTGCACCCGGTCCCACTTCTGAGGCGCCCACAGGAAGGGGAATATCGGCCGCCCTGTATAGAGTACACGGCGGGCGGGCAACGTGGGTATGCCTTCGCCGAACGCCGAGTCGAACCGTACGCCTTCTTCGGCCAGGCGGTCGATATGGGGCGTGCGGACCGGCGAGTCGTCCCGGTAGCCACTCAAATGGTCCACTCGAAAGGTGTCGCTGCACAGCACGATCAGATTCACCGAAACCTCGTATGGACTCGAAACGGGCGGCGAAATGGAGGGCTGGACGGAAGCATCGCGGCGCGGCGTCGCACCGGCGTACTGAAAAGCTTAATCGAGCACGTTCCGGCCGCCGTCGTCCAGGTGGTCGGGACGCCGCCAGTACGAAAATTGGGGCGTCCAGTCCCCTTCGCCGAGGCCGGCCAGACCCAGCAGCGTCCACATCGAGCAATAGATGTCTCCCGGCCCGAAAACGCACGAATTCTTGCGGAGAATCGTGTCTCCGTCGCGCAGGTAGACCACGGCGCCCGGGAAGTTGTCGTCCCCTTCCATGACGGACTGCTCGCGGATGTAGTCTCCGCCGCCGTGGGAGGCCAGTTGAAACCGCCACCCGCGCGCGTTCGCGAAATGGCGTTGAGTTTCCGGAGGGTCCTTTGAAAGCAGCGCCACGGCAAGAGCGGACTCCAGATGCGGGAGCAGTCCGTTGAAGCCATCCGCCCACAGCGTGCAGTAACGGCAGCCCTGGCCCATGTTGTGGATGGCCAGCAGTTGGTCACGGTCGCCGAACAGGTCCAGCAGCGTTGTCCGCCCGGACGTTGTATCAAACGTGTAATTGGGGACAGGCGTCGTCGGGTTTTCTTTCTGCAGGGCGTGGAGTTCCGCCATCAGTTCACCGATTTGCCGCTCCAGCGCTACGATCCTGTCGTTCGGCATGTTGTCCCCTTCGAGCTTTTCCGATCAACGATCCCGGTACCTGCGCTACGTTGTCAAACGGCCTTCGTTTTACTCAAAGGACGAAGCGGAAAATGAACACATAACCTAATGTCTCAACCCAGACGCCGCAAGCGGAATAGATATCCGGCGGGACAGCGCCTCCGGCTCGACCTGTTCGTTGAGCGGAACGTCATTGACATCGCCAGACATACCGGATATCTTGCACGGCGCGTCGGTTTCCGGATAATCCAAACCATATGCCAGGGATCAACCATGCTCCCCAATGTGCTCCCTCTTGAGCCCTATTTCCGAGAGATGATCTGGGGCGGCCGAAGGCTGCAGGAAGAGTACGACAAGGCCCTGCCGCCCGGACGGCTCTACGGCGAATCCTGGGAAGTCTCCGCGTACCCGGGCATGGAGAGCATCGTTGCGGCCGGCCCGCTTTACGGACGGTCCCTTCGCTCCCTGGTTGAATCACAAGGCCGCGGGTTGCTCGGCGAGGTAGTCTTCGACCGTTACGGAGGCGAATTCCCCCTGCTTGTCAAGCTGCTCGACGCACAACAGGACCTTTCCATCCAGGTACACCCGGACGATGCTTACGCTCGAATGAAACGTCCGGGGGAATTCGGGAAAATGGAAGCCTGGTACGTGCTCCGATCGGAAAACGGCCGCATCGCGTGCGGTCTGAAACCCGGCATTGACAGGTCCGAATTCGTGGATGCCATTGACAACAACCGCGTCTCGGATGCCGTCGAGTTTTACCACGCCCGCCCCGGCGACGTCGCCTTCATCCCGCCGGGCACGGTCCACGCCCTCTGCGCCGGGGTCATGGTGTACGAGGTCCAGCAATCCAGCGATATCACCTTCCGCATTTTCGACTACAACCGCCCCGGCGCCGACGGGAAACCCAGGGAGTTGCACATTGACGACGCCCTGGCGGTCATCGATTTCGACGGTCCGCGCCGGAAACCCGTGGCGTCGTCCACGCTGCCCTCGACAAGTCCCGGCCGGACAGTTCTCGTCGAGTCCGAACACTTCCGGCTGGAACGTTTCAATCCCTCCGGAAACAAAGTCGATCATCCACCTCGCACTTCGGTATCGGCGGTCACGTTTATTCACGGCAGCGCCGGAATCCGCGGCGGCGACGACGCCTTTCACGGGAGGATAGGGGGCACGTTTCTCGTCCCCGCGGGCCGTGACTTTGCCGTCATCCGCCGCGATAATTCCCCCGCCGAATACCTGGTTGCTTCAATTCCATGAACCATCCACAATCTCGCCAAAACAATGCCCCGGGGAATCGATTCTCCGGGGCTATTCGATGTCGGTCTTTGTGTGGCTGTCGTCCTACAGCCGCCCTCTCCTGAATTGCTTCATCATGTTTTCCAATCTGGGCATGATTCTAGCCATTTTGGGATGGTCGCCAATACCTAGAATTACCGCCCTCTTCTCCTCATCACCTTGCACAATGAATGCGATTCGAATACTATCGTTTAATCGGTATTTTAAGACGCCGCCTTGCCGCGCGATATTCTTGCCTGCCACTGGGATTCTTCCGAGACGTAAATCATCCAGGAATTCGACGTATCGAGTTCGTGTGGGTTCAGTGAATTTCTCTACATCCTTTTTTACATTAGAATCAAAGAAGTATATCTTTTCTACGACTGGTAGAAACGCAGTCTTACTGCTACCCACCGTCACCTCCCCCCGGAAACTACTCTATGAGTATAAACTGTGTTTCATCAAGATTATCTGCCTTATGCAAAATCGATAAACTCCAACATATCTCACTTAAGAGTGCTTGAAAAGCTATAAGATTATCATCCACAATTTTGAATTCTTCATGTAATTCAGGGTAATTCCGTCTAGTGTCTTCACCGAGACGAATCCAATTGGACTTTCGTACGGTTCGTCCAAAATGCTCCAAACCTTTAATCGTGCGCTCTACATCTCCATTTGGGCACATTTTGACGTAATTTTCAGGCTCTTGCTCGAGCAACTCCAGGAATTTATACCATTCAGCTGTAGTTGCCAATACGACAGTGTTGGTCTCTTCCAGGTTACGAAGAGCTTCTTCTTTAGCTGTCTGTTCTTCGTGTTGTTGTATCAGTGCCTTATTGTGTTCAGCTGAATGAAAGATGTGAGTTCCCATCTTTCGCGCAACCGGCACTCCCATAACGGCAACACCCATGATCTCATCCTTTGCGAACTATGGAGAACCTGCAAGTAGCGCAGACTCGGCATCGTTCATCGTTCTTTCTTTTACTACAAGAGCGATATATACCCAATCATCTTCTTCTTTGTCATTCTTGGGCAAAAAGAAACGTGAAACGACCTCGTATATCGTTCGGTTCTCAGGGTCTTCCCGATCAAGACTGGGCAATACCCATGGACTAATGATATAATCACCGGTTTTTGGTATATCACCAAGCGCAGTCAAAGTATACTCTTCAACTAAGTCGATTAACTCCTCATTCTCGTACATATGCAAACGAAATACAATTTCCTTTTCCAAGAGTTCACCCACACCAGACTCTCCTGCTGAAAGATTAAGCAAACAATCGCAGAGTATACGATAATCGAAATATAGCCGTATAAGACCTCTGACACAATCCGTTTTGCGTCTGAAGAATAGTAACAGTGTCAGATTGTTCAGGAGGGAGTCTCTCGAGATTCAATCCGCTGTGCGCATTGACCGACGCAACAACCTTAAACTCGATTACGAATACCAGGTAGTTGCCGCTGGTTTAATGCTACCGCTATGTCAACCGTTGGAAAAACTCACCCCTGTCACCTGGACCAGGCAATCCAGTTCTTCAGGCGCGTATACGGGGATGGTTGCGCGTTTGAAATCGCCGATGTTTCTGGTTACGATTCCGTCCGCATTCACGTTCAGAGCCGCATTATACAGGACGGCATCCTCGAAGTCCGTGAATTTCGATTGGAGCGCTCCCTCCAGCACGGCCAGGTTTACCGGCGCGACGTCAAACAGATCGATTAGATTTTGGATTTCGCGGCGCGCCTGGCGATCTCCTATCGTTCTGCGAGCAAGATAGTGGACGGTCGTCACGGTCGTCGCACTGATAAATCCGGACAACTCGCCCTCGTCGACCCTGGAAAAAAGCCGGGCGGCGATATCTGAAAACGGCTCGCGATCCAGCAGAAGATCCAGCACCACGTTGGTATCGAAGAGAATCTTCAAAGATATTTGTCCTCGAGATACCTCCGGTAGTCCTCCGGGCTGGCGCCTCGCAACGAGCCCTTCATCGATCGCACCGTGGGACTGATTTCAGGTCCTTCCCGTCCACGTCCCAGAAGCGCGAAATAGTCGGCTACGATCCTGGAGACGGATTTCCCTCTGGACCTCGCGAATTCTTTAGCGACGCCGATGAGTTCTTCTTCCAGCCGAAGCGTGAGCTTGGTCTGCATTTCATTCTCTCAATTTAGATGACGTATTACTTTTCGAAAAATATACGTCAAGCAGGTCGCTATGTCAAGATTGGGGTATATGAAAAAGGCGCCGGCAGAGCGACGCCCGGATCGATCATACGATGGGGACGCGAAACGATGCACGCCCGGTCGTATCTACTCCTCTCCGTCGTAATAGTCCGCATCGGTCATGCGGCCCAGCTTGCCCGGAGGCCGGATGGCCCATTTGTCCGAATCCGGATAGTAGCAGGGATCGCAGACGGGATTGTCGGCAATGACGTAGTAGACCATGTCCTCGTCCTCGCTGGGATTGCGAATGTGGTGCGCCGTGCCGGGCGGCTGGACGAATACGTCGCCGGCCTCCACCTCGAACGTTTGGTCATTCCTCCGGACGATACCGCGGCCGCTGACGACGATATAGAACTCCCACTGGACCTGGTGCGCGTGATACGGGAAGTTGGTCATGCCGGCGGGAATGCGCACCCAGTCGACTTCGAACGGCTGCCCTTCGGTTCCCAGGGCGCCCGAAATGTCCTTTCGCGATACGCAGAAACTCCCGCGGGGCGAACGATGCAGCTTTTCGTCTAAATCGGGTTCGTGGATCTTTTCAATCATATCGTCTTCCTCCAGAAAAGCTGGGAACGGTCCTTCAGTCGCCTCGCATCCAACAACCGGCCACCCTGGCCAGTTCCTCCAGAACGGGTTCGTCGGTATTCCTTCGTTTCAGCACTTTGAAGCCGTGGTCCGCGGTATCCACCACGTGGAGCGTCGCATGGTTCAGCCCGTGAACGACGGGTTCTAGCAGTTTCATGTCCGCCATCTTGTCCCGCTGCCCTGAGAGAAACAGCATCGGTACCGGTACGTCCTGCAGATGGACGGCGCGCTCTGCATTCGGTTTTCCCGCGTGAAGGGGAAAAGCGAAAAACACGATGCCCTTCAAACCATCCATCGGTTCCTGCGAACAGGCCATGGAGACCATGCGGCCGCTCATGGAATGCCCGCCCGCGAAAACTGGCAGGCCGTTCGCGTGATCCAAAGCGGTCGCGACGGCGGCGCGCACCGTGGCCAGGCGCACCTTCTCTCCGTCCATACCCCCGCCCCGTTCGGAGTAGGGATAGTTGAAACGAAACGTGGCAATGCCCGCGTCGTTCAACCCGTCGCTCAGGTCCTGCATGAACGCGTGACGCATATTGGTGCCCGCCCCATGTCCCAGGACGAGCAGCGCCTCCGCCCCGCTTGGCCTAGCGATCAACGCAGACACCTCGCCCTTTTCTTCCGTCGCTAGGAACTTCAAATCTACCGTTTCAACGGGCACGAGTTTTCCTTCCTGATTGACCAGTATTGTGGTTGCTGGCACTGTTTCACATTTCGTCAGTCTGTGGCATCTGATCTACCGCCTTCGTTTCCCTGTAATTCAACGACACCTGTAGGGGCGTCCCTTGTGGGCGCCCGGCCCATTGTGGGATTCCGAAGGGTTCAGCGCCGCGGTGTCGCCGTATTCTTTCCTGGGAGCGAGGGCATCCTGCCCTCGAAGTCTGACGTCTGGTTCTGTCGAATTCGGGTCAATTCGCAGACGTCTTGTGTTTCATTCTCCCCTCCTGCTGGGATTGTTGCAGCAACTCTGTCCGTTTCTTCCAGAAAACCAGTTGTTCTTCCATCGTCATGCCCGCGGTCAGACTCTGGATTCGTTCAGCGCCGCGGCGTTTCATATCAACGCAATCAAACGTCTTCTTCGTCTTCATAATAAATCGTCTCCTGAGGGGAATGGATTGCAATATTCGAGTATCCGTAAAGGGTGTTTACCGCATTATACAGAGGAATTTTAGAATAATGCACGATGTGTCTGAAGTTCCAGCTCACGATCATTGAACAGTCTGCAACAGTGGCCAACGCGACATGAAGCGCATCCGTTGACCATTGTCCGGTCAGAATCCCTGCATTCACGTAAGCCTCGCGGAGTTGCAAGGCTTCATTGGAAACCTCTACAATCTTAGCAAAGTCGAGCATCTCTTCAAACAGCGCCATAACTTCCGAGGGAGCGGGTTCGAGTTCCTCTTTGACGACAACGGACGTCACGAGGTTGCAGTGCTCCTGTCGAACCATTTCAAAGAAGGACCGGCTGGCCTGATCGAATTCTTCATCGAATACGCCACCAAAAACGGACGTATCCGCATATATGCTCAGAGTGGGTTTATACATATTTCAGCATTCTGAATCGACTGTTCTCCAGCGTCTGTAGTTCCTTGCATCGCCACTTCGGCTGATCAAGATATTAACGTCCCCACGCAATCCGCGAGTCGTCCGGTGTACCGCACACGGGGCCGCCGTGGCCGTCGGTTAGTTTCAGCCTCACGACGATGGGTTCATCCGACTCGAGCGCCTGTTCGATCTCCGGCCACTCCAGGTGCGTGAGCCGAATCTTCAGCCGCCGGAACATCTCGAATCGATCGGAACGCTTCACGCCCCAGGAGAGATAGAAGAACCGGTCCCTCGGCCTGCCCTGCGCGTACGGACCCAGAAAATTGGGAGACCCGTCCGGTTGCTTCCCGATCCTGAACTCAGGATGAAACGTCACCCGATGCCGGTCGGCCGGGACCTGCTCGATGACCTCGGTCCCACGCTGGATTCCCAGATACACCGGCTCCTTGACCCTGGGTTCGTGTTTGTAAGGGTCTTCGAAACGGAGTCCCGGCAATCGCGAGCACATGACTTTCAGTTTCAACTGTTTTTCTGACATCACACATGTCCAGGATCGTTTTTTGCAACCGCTATCGCGACCTGATCCACCTGTAACCGGAGCGAGGGCATCCTGCCCTCGAACTTCACGTCGTCTACCGCTATTCGCGTAGAGAGACTGATGGGCCATTCAATCCGACACCGGGTCACGGAAAACACCGTGTGCGACGAGTTACCCGACGTCGAGGGCAGGATGCCCTCGCTCCCGGGAACGCCGACCCCACCGGCCCCGCCGCATCTACCATATTACGATAAGCGACCCTCGCGGGATTTCCAATCCATTATTCGACCCCGGCGTTTGTCGACCGCTCGCAACAGGTGTGCATCGCACACACGTTTATCTCGGTAGATGGCAGGTGCATCATGTGACCCGGCCACGGCTTGCCGACGCTGATACGCTTTTTCAGATAACAAATAACGGATTGATATTATTATATATAAGTTCTATATCATGTTCGGCTGCCGCAGAATCAAGACTGACCCTGGGGAATCTTGGCACGCTTCTTGATCTAATTACCTCCGCGTGAAATTCATCGTGCGGAGGGACCGTATGCGGCGTGCTATTGGTTTCACGGTCGTTTTCTTCCTGGCGGCCGGTACGTCAAATGCACAGGAGTTAGGTGCAAGTATCTCCGGCGGTTATTCCATTCCTGGCGACGGTCGTCTCTTCTTCGGGCGTTGTAGCCTCAACGAAGGAAGCTGTCCGTTCAGCGAACGGGAACGGGCGTCCGCTCAGATACACTTCCATCCAATGCAGGCAGGGTTCGTTCTCGCCGGCGACCTGTTCTTGCGCATGGAGCCAGCCGACATCGGAATCGGAACCGTCATGTTTTCCAAAGGCGGGATCTCCGGTCCGTCATTTTCTACAATTGCTCGCAGGGACGAATTCAAAGCGAGAGATTTCACGAGGTCTTTCAGGGCGGCATTTGTGTTTTTGCGATACCGTGCGATAGGGGATTCCCCGGTAACGCCCTATCTTGGCGCTGGCGTCGGGATACATGGGCTGCGGGAACGTGCACCCACAGAGTTTTCCAATTGGGATAAAGGTCTGTTTCTTCGGGTATTAGCCGGCGGTGAAGTCAGGATAAGGGAGGGATTTTCCAGTGTTTTCACGGAAATCCGCTTGAATTTCGCCGGACTCGACGAAGATCCGGAACTCTCCCCCGTCGCCTTTGCAACGTTCACCATCGCCATCGGCCTGAGGTTCGCTTACTAGCCGCAAACGGTTAAGTCGACGCCGTGCACAAGAATGCCCGGGCGGAGGATTGTCCGAACGGGCATGTCAGGTTGCCTTTTATTGCTCTGGACTCTCGTTACCTTCTTCGTCCTGTTTCGTTCGGATTCCCTCTCTTCTGCATCCGCGCCCAGGTATCACGCAGCGTAATTGTGCGGTTGAAAACGAGCTTATCGGACGTCGAATCCGGGTCCACGCAGAAATATCCCAATCGTTCGAATTGAAACTGGGCGCCGGGCTCCGCGTCCTTGACCGTGGACTCCACAAAACAGCTCGGCCGCACCTCCAGGGATTTCGGGTTCACCGTTTCGCTGATGTCCCCGCCTTCGGCAACCTCCATTGGATTCTCCACGTTGAACAGCCGATCGTACAGGCGCACCTCCGCCTCAACGGCGTGCGCCGCAGACACCCAGTGGATGGTGCCTCGGACCTTGCGGCCGTCCGGTGTCGATCCGCCCCGGCTCTCGGGGTCGAACGTGCATCGAAGCTCAACGACGTTTCCATCCTCGTCCTTCACGACGTCCGTGCAGGTGACATAACAGGCCGCGCGGAGCCTGACCTCCCGCCCCAGCGCAAGGCGGCGGAATCTACGGGGCGGATCCTCCATGAAGTCCTCCCGCTCGATGTAGACTTCCCGTGAAAATGGTACCGCGCGCGTCCCTGCGGACGGGTCCTCCGGATTGATCTGCGCTTCAAACCTCTCTTCCATGTCTTCGGGGTAATTCTCGATGACCACTTTGAGCGGATCGATCACCCCCATCACTCTGGGCGCAAACCGATTCAGATAGTCCCGGATATGAAACTCCAGGAGATCGATCTCCGCAGTTGTATCTCGTTTGGACATTCCCACGCGGCGGATGAAATTCCGAATCGCCTCGGGGGGCACGCCCCTGCGCCGAAGTCCCGATAGCGTGATCAGCCTGGGATCGTCCCATCCGGCCAGCAGCCCGTTTTCGATCAATGGCCGCAGATGTCGTTTTCCCACCAACGTATGCGTGACGAACAGCTTTGGAAATTCGATCTGACGCGAAGGGAAAATCCCGAGCTCCCGGATATACCAGTCATAAAGGGGGCGGTGGTCTTCGAATTCCTGCGAACACAGGGAATGCGAAACCCCCTCGATCGCGTCCGACTGCCCGTGGGTGAAATCGTACATCGGATAGATACACCACGCATATCCCCGGCGGTAGTGAGACGCCTTGAGGATGCGAAACATCACCGGATCGCGCAGGTTCATGTTGGGCGACGCCATATCGATCTTCGCCCTCAGGGTTCGCGTACCATCCGGAAATTCCCCCGCCCTCATCCGTGCAAACAGATTGAGGTTCTCGTCGATGGACCGGTTTCGATAGGGGCTTTCTCTTCCCGGTGAGGTCACCGACCCACGGTATGCCCGGGTCGCATCCGTGCTCAAATCGCATACGTAGGCTTTGCGCTTCTTGATCAGTTTGACCGCGAATTCGTAGAGTTGCTCGAAATAATCGGAGGCAAAATAGAGGCGGTCCTCCCAGTCAAACCCCAGCCATCGGATATCCCGCTGGATTCCGTCCACATAGCTTGCCTCTTCCTTGGTGGGGTCGGTATCATCAAAGCGGAGATTGCAGACGCCGCCGAATTCCTCGGCAACCCAGAAATTGAGACAGATCGCCTTGGCGTGGCCGATGTGCAGATGCCCATTCGGCTCGGGAGGAAAGCGCGTCATCACGTCCGTGTACCGGCCGGCGGCGAGGTCCTCCCGGATGGCGTCGCGGATAAAATCGGAAGCGACTTCGCCTTCTGCGTCGGCGTGGCTGGCGTCGGCTTCGTTCATGGGTAACACCTCGAAAAAATGACCGGATGCAACGGGTAAATTACGGTGAGCAACCTGTAGACTACATACGACGCCATAACGACTGAACTTACTGAAGCGTTGATCGAGCCAGTCGAAACGTGTTCACTGAGCATGCCCGCATTGAGCTTGTCGAAATGTCGAAGTGCCCGCGTTTCGACACCTGTTAACAGATTTAGCCAGCCCTTCGCCGACCCTTCGACAGGCTCAGGGAGCGGCTCGGACACGGCTCAGGACGACAAGATCGAATGCGAGGGATGTACCGCCGCGTGCCCGTCAGGAAGAACGAGTGTCCTCTTCCCTGACCCATTCCGGCTCCGTGAACAGGCTGCTGACCGACTCGCCATTGTGAATTCTGCGAATGGCTTCGGCAAGCAGGGGCGCCACGGACAACACCGTCAGTCTCGCATTCGACTGAATTGAGGCCGGCAGGGGTACCGTATCCGTTGTCACGACCTCGCGTACTTCGTCGAACGCGCAAAAGCGCTCGAGCGCGTTACTCGTGAACAGGCCGTGCGTGCACGCCATCGTGATTTCGCTGACCCGCCGGTCCCGGAGGCGGCGGATCAACTCGACAAGGGTGCCGCCCGTTGCGATCTCGTCGTCCAGAACGATGACCTTCCTGTCGTCGACGTCGCCCACGATCGCGTCGATCACCACCTTGGTGTCGGAGATGCGTCGCTTGCTCCCCGCGGCCACGGGCAGTTTCAGCATCCTGGCGAACTGTGCGGCGTCTTTCGCCCGTCCAAGGTCGGGAGAAACGACCACCGTATTGTCCAGATCGCGGCCCAGAAAGTGACCGGCCAGTATGTTGAGCGCGTTGAGGTGGTCCACGGGTACGCTGAAGAAGCCGTGCACCTGCGCCGCGTGGAGCGTCATGGTGAGGACGCGGCTGGCGCCGGCCGTGTAGAGCATGTCCGCGACAAGCCGGGCGGCAATGGAGATCCGGGGCGCGTCCTTCTTGTCTGAACGCGCATAGCCGAAATAAGGGATGACTGCCGTCGTGCGGGCCGCGGATGCGCCCCTGGCAGCGTCCAGCATCTGCAGCAATTCCATAAGATGATCGTGAACCGGCATCACCATCGGTTGTATCAGAAAAACGTCGGCCTCCCGGCAATTGGCCTCGAGCTGCACCTGGAAACATCCGTTGCTGAACCGATTCAGCATGCTGCGGCTGCGGGCCACGCCGAGGTGTCTGCAGATATCCTCGGCCAGTTCCGGATGCGCCGTACCGCCGAACATCACGATTTCACGCATGGGTTAACCTTGATTCCTCATTTTTCGAGGACGTTAATTCGAATATGTGCCAGTTAAAAAGGCGATGAGACTGCTGATTACCAGGATACACCAGGACACTGTAAGTGAACTGAAAAAATGTCCTTCATGACGACCATTTCGGCCTGTTTCGAAGGGTTTCGTCGTGGTGCCGCGTTGCGGCTTTTGCGGAATTGAGGTTGAATTCCGTGTACGGGTATTGCACCCGCTGCAGTCATATCTTAAGGTGAACGGGTGGTTGTATGTGGCTCAAGGACCATGTGAACCGGCAACGCCGGGTGACACCTCAGGACTCCTCCGCAATCGATGCATCCCTTATCGCATCCAGTTCGGCGGCGCTGAAGACTCCCGCTTCGAATAGATTCAGATATTCCTGCGATACACTCTGCCCGAAGATCATCGGATCGTCCGTATTCACGGTAACCTCCACGCCGTGATCGAAGAGTACGCGGATCGGATGCGAAGAGAGCGAGTCCGCAGCGCCCAGCATGACGTTGCTGGACGGGCAGACGTGAAGCCGAATCCGATTTTCCGACAGCCATTGCATCACCCCGGGCGAATCGGCAGCCGCGATGCCGTGTTGTATCTCATCCAGGTCCAGGACTTCCGCCGTCTCCCTCACGCGTTCGGCCCCGCCGAATTCGCCAACGTGCGCCTTCAATTTCATTCCGGCTGAACTTGCATTCCTGTAGATGGGAATCACGGCGTCGACAGAACACGCGTTTTCGTCGGCATAGAGGTCGATCGACAGGAAAACGCCGGACTCGATTCCCGCGTGGATGCGACGGACCATCTCCCTGTCGGCGACGATCTCCCGTGGGATGCCGAGTTCCGGCCTGAGATCGATCCGGTCGCGATAGCGCTCCCTCAGTTTTTGAATGGTGGACGCGAATTCCGCGAAACCGCCCTCGAAATGACTGGCAGACCGCACGTCGAAGCTCATCTCCAGGCATCGAACGCCGTCTTCAATCGCATCGCCGATTGCCGCCTCGGCCGTGAATTCGAAAGCCTCCCGCGAACTGATGTGGGGACCCAGAACCCTGGCGGCGTAGTCATCCAGGGCCTTAATCCCGGGCATGGGCAATGCAGGCCGTTCCAGCGGGTAACCGAGCCAGCGCTCCACGTTCTCGATTCGCGTTCCGAAGAAGGCGTGGCGGTGGAAATCGGCCTTTGGTGCCCGCAGGATTGACGACATGTCGCCCGACTCGAGGGCCTGCGCGAAGGGTAGGTTCATTGTACGACCATCAAATATACAAACCTGCGATATCGAATTTGATTTTTAATTCCCGGATTTTTCATTTTTCCATGCAGAACGGAATGAAATCGAATGCGTCTGTCGACGCTAATGACAAAATTTGGCTGCCCCCCAGGGATTCGAACCCCGATACTACGGTCCAGAGCCGCATGTCTTGCCATTAGACGAGGGGGCAGCCATATTTGCAATGCGTGTGGTCTGTTTATTGAGGAGCGGTCTCCCTTCGTCCCAGTCGTTCCAGGCCCGTCTTCATCCGCCGGATACACGTTTCCTGTCCCAGAACATCCATCATTTCGAACAGTCCAGGCCCCATGTTCGTTCCGCTGAGTGCGAGACGGGTGGGATGGATCAGCTTTCCCGTGGAGATACCGAGTTGTCCTGAGAGCGTACGCGTGGCGCCTTCGATTTCCCGTTCACCGAAGTCGGACAGCGCCTCCAGCCTGTCGATCAGTAACGCCAGCCGGGACGGGCTGTCGACCTTCCAGTGTTTTTTGCGGGCTTTTTCTTCGTATGATTGCGGATCGTTGAAGAAGTACTCGAAATTCAGAAAATCCCGTACGATCTGGATGCGCGGCTGCATCAAGCTTACGGCCCTCAGCAGGCTCGACCGTCGGGCATCCGCATCTTGCGGCGTTATCCATCCCGCGTCAATCCAAAGTTTCAGCGCCTCCGGCAAGAGTTCGGAAACCGGCTTCAACCGCAGGTGTTCGCCGTTCAGCCAGACCAGCTTCCGCTCGTCGAATACCGCGTTCTTCCTGAGCATTCCTTCAACGGAAAACGCCTCAACCAATTCCTCTTGTGTGAAGACCTCCCGGTCAACCCCGGGAGACCACCCCTGAAGCGCCAGAAAATTGAACAGCGCCTCGGGCAGGATGCCCTGCTGCCGGTATTCAGTGACCGTCGTCGCGCCAAGGCGCTTGCTCAGCTTTCTCCCGTCCGGACCCATCAGCAATGTCGTATGCGCGTATGCCGGGACCGCCCAACCCAGCGCTTGAAAGAGCATCACCTGCTTGGGCGTATTGGAGAGGTGTTCGGCGCCCCGGATCACCAGCGTCACGCCCAGATCGTGATCATCGACGACCACCGCCAGGTGGTAAATCGGGGAACCGTCCGCACGCAGGATGATGAAATCCTCGACCTCGAGGTTGTCCCATCGTTGGGCGCCCCTGATGGGATCCTGCCAGACCGTCTCGCCTTCAGGAACCCTGAAACGCACCGTCTTCGGCCGCCCCTCGGATTCGAAAGCCTCGCGTTGTTCCGGTGTCAGGTCCCTTTTGTACCGAACCCGCCGACCCTCCGCCTGCGCCTGCTGCTGCAGGGCGCGCACTTCTTCCGGGGTCTCGTAGGCGTAATACGCGTGTCCGGTTTCCAGCAGCCGGTCGACCGTTTTGCGGTGCACCGCGGCGTTACCGGACTGAAAAACCGGCTGGCCGTGAAACGCAATCCCCAGCCAGTCCAGTCCTTCCTGGATGGTCCGGAGTGCGGCGTCCGTGGACCGGTCCCGGTCCGTATCTTCAATTCGCAGATGCAGCCGCCCGCCGTAATGCCGCGTGTAGAGAAAGTTGAACAGCGCCGTACGGGCGTTACCCACGTGAAATCCGCCAGTGGGCGACGGCGCGAATCGAAGAACGGGATCGGACATTGAGAATTAAACGATCGAATAAGCTGATAGCTGATAGCTGACGGCTGATGGCTGGTGGGGCCGGGGGTTCCGGTGGCCGCTTGTTTTCTTGGCGGAGAGGGAGGGATTCGAACCCTCGGTAGAGAATTATCCCTACAACGGCTTAGCAGGCCGCCCTGTTCAGCCAGCTCCAGCACCTCTCCGCACAAAAGATTCAGAGAAATCTAATTTTACCAAATCGTGCCCGCAAAATCAAGGAAAACCTGCGACGTCGGGGCCTGTTACGCCAGACATTGGGGAACGGGTATCGTCCGACACGCATTGCTTCCTGTAGCGAGGAAGATCGTGTCGCCCGTACCTTTTTCCACACCCTTCTGGTTTCACGCGATTTTGTTTTCGTTGATCCTGGACGCACGGCACAAGAAAGCCTGCCAGGTTGTCGCGCCGGCAGGCAGGTTGTTATCGAAGCTATGGGGGGGAGGGTGTTCTACTCTTTGGCGTTTAATTTTGCGTCGTTTGCGGCAATTCGCTCTCCGAAGGAGTCCGGACTGGCGTCGACAAGTTCTAATTTTCGACCTATGTTGTCTTCATTGAAGATTTCGCCATTCATGAGCGCGTCCCGTAGTTGCCCTCGCGTGTCTTGCGGATCACGGCAAGGGAGCGGTCGATGCCGTTCACATGTGGGTCGACCCGCCTGCCGCCGGTTTGAGAACACGGAAGGTGCCAGGCCGCCGGAATCAAAAAAGGCCCATTGTCAAACCGGTCCTGGTGGGTATCTGGCTTCGTCAGTGAGTATGCCCCCTGAAAAAAGAACCCGTCTGAAAACCCCACAAGCCAAATGACCAAGGCTTATCAGGTGTTTCCGGACGGGTTCTCTGGTGAATACGTCCCGCACACTATCGTCTCGCGCTACTTGAGGTAAAGCAGCCGTAGCGTCTGCACACCGCCAGGATAGCTCAGACGGGCGATATATACCCCCGTCGACAGCAACACGCCGCCCTCGTCGCGGGCATCCCATCTGACCTGGTAGCTGCCCTCGGCGCGGGACTCATCCACCAGCGTCCGTACGGGCTGGCCCAGCACGTTGTAGATCACCAGCTTTACCGGACCCGCACTGGCCAGATGGTACGTGATCAGCGTGGCGCTGTTGAATGGGTTCGGCACATTCGGCGACAGACCGCTGGCTTCCGGCACGGACTCGGCGGCGAACGCCGGCTTGGCCGCGGACACTGGTCCGGCTGTCGCCAGTTCTTGGACACGAATGACTCTGGCGCCGCCACCCAGCGTCAGTTCCAGGGTCTGGCGCCGGCCTTCGTTCAGAGGTATGCTGCTCCATTGACCAACAACATCGCCATCGGCGCTGGTGGCCCGGGCCCGATAGTATCCACTCACGCCATCCGCACTGGAGATCGTCAGCGACAGAAGGCCGGCAGCATCGGTGACGGCGCTCCACGCGTAGTCGGACCCACGCCCGGCGATGGCGCGGGAAAACGCCACGTCCAACCCCTCGACGGACTCACCCAGCACCGTGGCCTCCACGACCGTGCTGGGCTCCGTCGTGACAACTTCGGCTGCGCGTCCGTAAAAGCCCGACCCAATGATGAAGTTGTACGGGACGACCCTTCCGCCTAACTCGGTTTGCGTTTTGAACTCGCGAGCGTATCCCACCTTGGGGATATCGGCGCTATCGGTGTCGTCATTGGGATCGTCAAAGTAATACT
>JAPPJY010000029.1:0-16926 GCA_028874335.1 Gemmatimonadota bacterium
GCGGGAAAACCCGCCCATATTTGTCTATACGGGTGGGTTTGACCAACGCCGACCGGCGCTTTTGCAGCCGCGCGAAGACCGCTGGGAATTTTAAGACAGCTTCTCAAGCGCGAAACGGGCCGAAAACGGTAACAAAGACGGGAGGTTTTGTCAAGTTTTAAATTTGTCGGTAATGTCCAGGTTTCGCTTACGGGAAACCATCCGGTACGCGTCAACGGACAGGTCGGGATCGTTCTCCACGCTCAGCCAGACGCGCGTGGACCGCCGCAGCCTCTTGAGGCGTTCGCGACGGTTTTCGAGGATGAAGTCTCCCACCGTGGGGTTGACGTGTACGGTAAGCCTGCGTTCCACCGAGGCGGCCCGGGAACGCTTGAGCCACCGCTCGATGCGCGCGAGCGTGGACTCCCGGCTGGGCACGCGCCCGCTGCCGTGACAGTCCGGACAGGTCTCGCTGAAGGTGAACATAAGGCTCGGGCGAACCCGCTGCCGCGTCATCTCCATGAGGCCGAACTCGCTGATCTCCGAGAAACGGGGCCTGGACCGGTCCCGGCGTACGGCCTGCCGGAATTCATTCTCTACCTTCTTGCGGTTCTGGGTGACGGCCATGTCGATGAAATCGATCACGATGATGCCCCCGATATCGCGCAGACGAAGCTGGCGCGCGATCTCCCTGGCGGCCTCGAGGTTGATTTTCAATACGTTTTCTTCCTGATTCGACCGGCCCACGAATCGGCCGCTGTTCACGTCGATGGCAAACAGGGCCTCGGTGTGGTCCAGAACCAGGTATCCGCCGCCCTTCAACCAGACCTTGCGGTCAGAACATTTCTCGATTTCACTTTCAACGCCGAATGCGTCGAAGACGGGCGTGCTGTCTCTGTGGTATTCCACACGTTCCCGAAGATGGGGCGAAGTCGATTTAAGATATGCCAGTATCTTCTTGTATTCCTGCTTAGCGTCGACCACAAGACGGTCCACGTCGTCGGTAAACAGATCGCGTATGAGACTCGACGTCATGCCCATTTCTTTGTGCAATATGCTGGCCGGATCGGCGATCCTGTACTGTTTCTGAATGCGCGACCAGGCGTTCATCAACTGCTTCAGGTCCCGCACCATCTCCCGGTCGCCCTTGCCGGAGGCTTCGGTCCGCACGATGATGCCGTAACCTTCGGGGCGTATGTCTCGCCCGAGATCCTTCAGCCTTCGTTTCTCGGGTATGTTGGTGATCTTCCGGGAAACGCCCACCTTTTCCCCGTTGGGCACCAGCACCATGAACCGGCCCGGCAGGGAGGGTACCGCCGTAACCCTTGGGCCCTTCGTGCCAATGGGTTCCTTCTTGACCTGAACGAGGACCTCCTGGCCCTTCTGGATGAGTTCTTCTATTGGGATGACCGATTTGCCGTTTACGTGGGTTCGCGCGTCGATTTCCTCGAGGGTTTCATCGTTCAGTCCCACCATCGAACCGGGCGAACCGGGCATGTCCGAGGCGTGCAGAAAAGCGCTTTTTTCAAGCCCGATATCCACAAATGCGGCCTGCATTCCTGGAAGCACCGCGGAAACGGTTCCCTTGTAGATATCGCCCACCATGCGCTCGTTCTCGGCGCATTCGACGAGTATTTCCACCAGCTTTCCATCTTCCAGAACGGCAATTCTTGAATCGTGCGACCCTACGTTGATTACGATTTCGTTCTTCACTCTCACCTGACCCTTCGTCATTTATATACATCTCATATTATTATTTGTTACACAAATGTAACAAAAACGCGTACTATAGACAAGGAAATTGTTCCGGCGCAGTGACATATGCGCGACATCGGATCGTTCGACCAGTGTGTCGAGACCCCTACTTTGCAACGACCCGCCTTGGAAAGATCGTGATCTCCTCGACGATCGCGCGGCCGGGCAACTGCGCGACCATCAGCGCGGCGGCGGCGATATCTTCCGGCGGGAGCGCGGCCGCCCGCTTTTCGTCGGAGACAGGGTTGGGGCGAAGATCCAGGATGGGCGTGTCGACCTCTCCGGGAAAGATGCAGCACGCCCGGATGCCGGTCTCGCGGAACTCCGCGTTGATGGACTGGTTCAAGGCGGCCATGCCGAACTTGGACGCGCAATAGGCAACGCCCGCGATCATGCCGGACCGCTTCCCGGCCATGGAAGAGATATTGATGACCAGTCCGTCGCCCTGTTTCTCCATGTGCGGCATGGCGGCCCGGAATGCGTTGAAAGCGCCGGTGAGATTGATGTCGACCACGCGGTCCCAGTCCTCGTCGGATATGTCTCTAAGGCCGCGCTGCAGGGTGTTGATGCCGGCGTTGTTCACCAGGATATCGATGCGCCCGAAATGCTCGACGGTCCGATCCGAAAGGGCTTTGACAGAGTCCCTGCAGGTGACGTCGGCCTGCACGCACAGCGTCTCTGCCGCGGCATTGCGCACGGACCCGGCGGTTTCTTCCAGCGCGCCGGCGCGTCGACCGGAGAGGACGCAATTCATGCCCGCATTGCTGAAGGCAACGGCGATGGCGCGGCCGATGCCCGTGCCCGCACCGGTGATAATGGCGGTTTTGACGTGAGTATCCGTCATTGGATGTTTAACCTCAATCCGAAAAAACAGCAACGCGGCGACGCGATAAAACCCTCCGAAACAGGGCGTTATCGACGTATAGAAGGACGTTTCTTCCTTCACGTCCAGTGACCTGGTGTATCCTGGTAATCAGCCGTCTAATCGCCTTTATTTACAATCATATATTCGAATTTACGTACCCGAAGACTTACGAATCAAGGTTAACTCCGAACGCGATAGAAGATGAAGCCCCTGCAGCAGAAACGGGGTCGGAATCGGCTTCGTGTTCCACTGACCGGAGCGATTGCGTGGCGGTTGGGCGGCAACCCGGAATTCTGCGCTTCCCGCCGATATTAATGTAGGCATTCCAAGTGGTAATGTCAAATGACGGCCCCGGAAGAACGGCATTGGCGTTGAACAGGTTGGCGAATTCCATTTCGAAGTGACATTTGTGCGGGGTTTGTATATATTTAGCAGCACTACGGGGGACCAGCGATGGACATGATCACGATGGACGAGGCGATTGACCTCGTCCTGCGGCATACGTCGCCGATCGACAGGACAAACGCCGGCCTGATGGACGCCCTGGGGTGTACGCTTGCGGCCGACGTGCGATCGGATATCGACATGCCGCCGTTCGACAAAGCGACGATGGACGGCTACGCGGTGGTCGGCGAGGACGTCGCGGACGCAGACCGGCAGAGTCCCGCCGTTCTCGACGTGATCGAAGAAATCCCCGCCGGGTCCGTTCCTCAAGAGACGGTTTCTCCCGGTCGGGCGGCCCGGATCATGACGGGCGCGCCGATGCCCGATGGCGCGGATACGGTCGTCATGGTGGAAGATACCGTTTCGGAACGGGACGGAGAGGGCGTGCGGGTGCTGGCGCCGACGGAGCCGGGACGCAACGTCGCGCCGCTCGGGGAGGACGTGAGGCGCAATCAGGTGGTACTTGAAGCCGGAACGTGGATCCGCCCCCCGGAGATTGGAATCCTGGCGGCGGTTGGGGTGGTCGGCGTACCGGTCTATCGCCGCCCCGTGGTGGGTGTGGTCGCCACCGGCAGCGAGATCGTGGAGCCCGGAAACAGCCCGGCGGAAGGGCAGATCCGGAACAGCAACGGATATTCGATGATGGCGCAGGCGCTCCGGTCCGGCGCACAGACGCGGTATCTGGGCATCGTTGAAGACGACGAGGACGCCCTGAAAGCCGTGATTTCCCGCGGCCTCGACGAGTGCGACGTGGTCCTGCTTTCCGGGGGCGTATCGGCCGGAATATACGACCTGGTGCAGGGCGCGATGCGGGATTGCGGCGTGGAGATCCACTTCGATCGGATCCGGATGAAGCCGGGCAAACCCCTCACCTTCGGCGCGCGCGGGAACAAGCTCGTCTTCGGGCTGCCTGGGAATCCGGTCTCGGCGGTGGTGGGCCTGGAACTGCTCGTCCGCCCGGCCGTCCGAAAGATGCAGCGAATGTCGGAGGTCCACCGGCCGATGGTACGGGGCAGGCTGGCGCAGGGGTTCCGGCAGTCGCCCGGGCGCAAGCAGTTCGTGCCGGCCCGGTCCCGGGATGTCAACGGTTGCTGGGAGAGCGACTGGGTGGGTCACCACGGATCGGCGGACCTGTTTTCGCTTTCACGCGCGAACAGCCTCTTCGTGGTGGAGGCCGAGGTCGAAGCGCTCGAGGCTGGCGCGGAAGTGGACATCGTGTTGCTGGAAGAGTGGTAACGATTTGACATGTCGAATCTCACCCACATCGCCGACGATGGAACCGTGAGGATGGTGGACGTCACGGAGAAAGCCGTGACCGACCGTGTGGCGGTTGCGGGCGGTGAAATCGTCATGGCGCCGGAGACGGCGCGCCTGGTTTCCGGTGGCGCGATGCCCAAGGGAAACGTGCTGGAAACCGCCAGGATCGCCGGGATCTTGGCGGCGAAACGGACGTGGGAACTGATTCCACTCTGCCATCCGGTCGATCCCACGGGAATTGAACTCAACTTCGAGGTGGGGAAGGATCGTATCGAGGCGGAAGCCAGCGTGCGCGTAACGGGCAGGACCGGCGTGGAAATGGAAGCGCTGACGGCCGTGAGCGCGGCACTGCTGACCGTCTACGACATGTGCAAGGCCGTGGACAGGGACATGGAAATCCGGAACATTCGCCTCCTGAGAAAAACCGGCGGCCGCGGCGGGGATTGCGTTCGGACGTAGGAATTGATTGAGACGATTTGTTGTCGTAATTTGTGTTATCCGGACTTGTAGGGGCGTCCCTTGTGGGCGCCCGCCTCTGGCGACGGTCCGGACACGACAATGCGCCCATAGCTCAATAGGCAGAGCAGCTGACTCTTAATCAGAAGGTTCGGGGTTCGATTCCCTGTGGGCGCACCAATATTCGGCCGTCTCATTCGACGGTCCGACGAAGAAGACAAGACCCCGTCGGGAAAATTCCGCCGGGGTCTTGTCGAATCCGCCGCTCTAAAATAGGAGTAGATTTCAAATCTGACTCTGCAGGGGCGTAACTGGAAATGAGTAAAGAAACCGCAATTCAATTTCGCTATCCCGCCCGGCTTCAACCCGATCTCTCAGGCGAGATCACCGTCTCGTTCCGGGACTTTCCGGAATGTCTCACCTCCGGCGCCGACGAGCCCGCAGCCCTGGTGGAAGCCCGCGACGCGCTCGAGGAAGCCGTCGCGGGGCGCATTGACGATGGCGAACCCATCCCGCCGCCCAGTCGCCGGCGCGCCGGCGAGCATTACGTTGCAGTTCCACCCGATATGGCTGCGAAAGCGGCTTTCGCGCTCGCGTTCCGGGACAGCGGCCTATCCCGTCTCGCCATTGCTGGACGCCTCGGCGTGGACGAGAAAGTCGTGCGCCGCATGCTCGACCCGCTACACCACACCGCGGCCAACCGCATTCACAAGGCGCTGCGTTCCCTCGGCCGGGAACTGGTCGTGGAGTTCCGCGTGGCGTAATCGTTTCCAGATCCCGTTGACGTTGAGATCGTCGGCTAATACTCCCGACTAACCAGGGGTGTGGACTATGGTACGTATCCCAACCAATCGTGTCCCGACTCATCCGGGTGAGATGTTACTGGAGGAATTTCTGAACCCAATAGGTTTAACGCAGCGCGAACTGGCTACCGCCATTCATGTTCCCTATCAACGGGTCAACGAACTGGTGAATGGCAGACGCGGTATCACTCCCGGCACCGCCCTGCGCCTGAGTAGATATTTCAACGTGTCAGCGGCATTTTGGCTGAATCTCCAGCTACGTTGGGATCTGTATCACACGACACGGTCCGAGGCAGAGAAACTGGAGGCTATTTCACCACGGGTGTTCGACCTGATGTAGGTCCGGCCCAATGACAACAAATGTCGGCTAATAATTATAACTGCCGACATTTTGTATCGATTTACGGCGGAGCCACCTGGAGGCGCTTCTGGTATGACACGTGAAAGGCCCCGCGCTGCCGAACCCATGTCTACAAGATTCGATAGCATTGCGAGATGCGTTTGAAAGGACCAGGAGGAATGCCGGTGGCTGAGATCCGCAGAATCCGGCGTCACAAACAGCAGTCGATTGAAGCGCGCATGTATAAGGAAGCGATATGTTGATTCATAGATTGAGGGTGGCCGGACTGCTGTCCTTCGGACCCGATGGCGTCGACCTGTCCATGAAACCGCTGAACGTTCTCATCGGCCCTAACGGTTCGGGAAAGTCGAACTTACTGGAGGCAGTTGCGCTATTGAAGGCCGCTCCAAGTGGCATAACGGATCCGATCTCGCGCACGGGCGGCGTACGGGAATGGTTATGGCGCGGTCCGGACGCGCCGGACTCATTTACACTGGAGGCGTCTGTTGATTTTCAACCTGCCGGTATGGTTCGCCACTTGCTGACACTTGGCCACCGAAACGATCGTCCCGAAATGATTGACGAGCAGGTCGAACCCTTGGGAGGCCATTTGCAGTCACGTCCCCCGCTATCCTACTATCGTCCGCCCCGACAGGAAAGGCCGGACGTCGATTTGTCAGCTGACAGGTCGACGACCCATTATTCGGCAGCCCCGGCGGAACCACCGCAAGCCATTGTAAGAGGAAGCCGGAGTATAGGTTTTCAAAGCCACTATCGTCCGGAACATTCTCTGGTTCACTTTGCAAGTCCTGAGTATCTGATTCTGTGGCATCTAAAGGAACAATACGGACAACTTCGTCTGTACCGCGATTGGTTTCTCGGTCCTTCAATAGCGTGCCGCAGGAACCAGAGCGCCCATGACCGCGCCGATTATCTGGATGAGGGCGGCGCAAACCTCGCGCTTGTGTTGTCGCACTTTCATGGTGAGCACAAAAGGCAAGTCGTCACAGCTTTGAGGAAACTCTTCGACGGTATCGTCGACATCACCTGTCCGGTAGCCAGCGGAACCGTTGGGTTGTTCCTGGAAGAAGCTGGTAATCGAACGATTCCTGCCACGCGCCTTTCGGACGGCACGTTGCGTTACCTCTGCCTGCTCGCGATTTTGCTGCATCCCGAACCGCCGCCGTTGGTCGTGATCGAGGAGCCGGAACTGGGCCTTCACCCGGACCTTTTGCCGACGGTGGCCGAATTGCTTGTCTCTGCGTCAGAACGTAGTCAGCTTATCGTAACGACACATTCCGACACCCTGATAGATGCGCTGAATGACACCCCCGAGAGCGTGATAGTCTGCGAAAAGCACGATGGACAGACGGAGATGCGTCGGCTCGACAAAGGTGATCTCGCCAAGTGGTTGAAGGATTACACGTTGGGTAATCTTTGGAGTTCCGGACAAATCGGTGGAAATCGCTGGTGAGTGCGGTAATCTACATTGAGGGTGGCGGAGACAATCGGCGTCTGGGGGCGGAGTTTCGCCAAGGCTGGAAGGCATTTCTTACAAATGCCGGCCTGTCAGGACGCATGCCGAAAGTGGTCAGGGGTGGCTCACGCAAGGAGACTTTTGACCGTTTTTCCATCGCAATCGCGGACCCGACGGACGATACCGTTCCACTCCTTCTCGTCGACAGCGAAGGCCCGGTTGCAGTGGCCCACTCGGTCTGGCAGCATCTACAGGCGAGCGACGGGTGGAGAAAACCGGACACTGCCCGCGACGATCAAGCGTTTCTAATGGTTCAGGTCATGGAATCGTGGTTCCTCGCTGACCGAAAAGCACTACAAACGTACTTTGGTGAACGGTTCATGACAAACGCAATTAGGCGATGGCCTCGGTTGGAAGAATTACCAAAGGAGACGGTTTTCGATGTGCTGGAGAAGGCTACCGCTGGGTGCTCAAGGCCTTATTCCAAGGGGAAAGTTGCTTCCGAACTCCTGGCAGGAATAGACCCGCGCCTCGTCCAACGCGCATGCCCACACGCAAAGAGTCTGCTGGACCGGCTGAGAGCTTCTTGATGACTGGTCGCGCCCACATTAAACCAGCAAATTGACCCACATGGATATCGCTCAACTACAAAAAGCCGGCCTGGGTGCCTATTTTCGACCTAGAGACCTCGCACAATTTGGGATATCACATCGGAAACTCATGGGTCTTGTCGCTGACGGACTCGTCAAGAGTCTCGGAAACGGCCTTTACCGGATCTCCGAGGTTGAATCGACAGAGGCAGAAACGATCGCGATGGTAGCTGCAGCCATACCGAACGCCATTATGTGCCTGCTGACGGCGCTTCGCTTCCATGAAATCGGTACACAGTCGCCTCATGTGACCTGGATCGCTTTGGACCGAAAAGCCCGCAAACCTACCCGTGCGCCCGCCCGGGTACGAGTAGTCCGTTTCTCCGGCGCGTTGCTATCCTATGGCGTAACCCGCCATTCGGTGCTTGGGGTGCCGTTTCGCATCACTTCGCCAGCTCGAACCGTCGTGGATTGTTTCCGCTATCGCAACAAGATTGGGCTAGATATAGCGCTTGAGGCGCTTGGGGATGCACTGCGATCGCGTGCTGTCACAGTGGACGAGGTTGTTCGAGCCTCTGAAGTCTGCCGCGCGCAAACGGTTATGCGGAGCTACCTGGAGGCGCTTCTGGTATGACACGCCAAAAGCGACGCAATGTCGGCAGGTCCCGCTGAACGCTGCCGAACCCATGGCTGCACGATTCGATAGCATTGCGAGATGCGTTTGACAGGACAAGGAGGAATGCCCGTGGCAGAGAACCGCAGAAACACGCGTCAAAAACATCAGTCGATTGAAGAGCGGCTGGATGATCTTCGCCGGAGAGGGATCCTGGTGCCATCTGAAGCGCCGGGTCAGGTCCTCAAGCCGGTGGCGCGACGGCCGGGCGCCCTGGCACGGTTCCTTGCACAACGCGGCGAATGAACGTTGCAGTCTTGACAACCTTCTTCCAGCCACGTTGTCCGACCTTGAACTGGCTTGCATATATGAAGCCGGTTCTTTTCTTGCTCGTGCTTCTTTATTACATTATTAGCGCATTTGGCCTATATCCCTAATAGGCGACTTTCTTATTTTCACCTTCGCAAACAACGCGCGGTCATTGCGAAGGGTATCCATGAGAGGGCGATACGTTGAGCGCAAAGCGCAGAACCTAAGCCCAGCGCCTGCTGGAACAACAGCAGCGGTCCCGGCGATTCGAATCACAGTCGGATTCTGCACTCTATCACAGCACGATCCACTAATATCCGGAGCGAGGGCATCCTGCCCTCGAACTTCGAGCGACCCATCAATGCCCGAATCAATGGCTTAATGTTTCCTTTCGATCCGATTTCATATTGAAGATGAAGGCGCCAGAGCCTCGCGGATTAGCCGTCGAGGGCAGGATACCCTCGCTCCCGGGAACGCCAACCCGACCGGTCCCAGGTCGGTTTCAGTCTTGGACAGCAGCGATTTCATACTCAACCTGAATTTGCAAGGGCAGCGATGGCAAATTTAAAGCGAATCGAATCGTGTTCCCTCGACCGTATCAGGATGATGAGAGACGTGGTCGCGAGGGAAATCGAGAGCGTCAACGAGCAATTGGCCGTTGAAGAAGAGAAAATCAGCCGCCTGGCCGAAAGTGCGGACACGGTCGCCCTGAAGAAGAAGCACGGCCGCTACGAACTGGACCTGGATGCGGCCGATTCGCGAATCTCGACCTTGAACGAGGAAAGACAGACACTGGAGGACAAAGCGAGAGTCATCGACCAGGCGTTCCAGAAGAAACATCTGATGGACAGGCAGGCCGACAAGCTCGGAGGCGTCCGGAACGTCCATCTGAAGGACATCATCATCTTCTTCCTCATTCTGTTTCTGATCTCGATTCTTGTCGTGGACCTGCTCGGTATCGGCGCGAACGGCGGCGGCGCGGCTGCAACGGCGGAAGTCAAAGAGGGGAAGATCACCAATATCGTCATTCAGAAACCGGGCGCCGGGTATGAACGCGTAAACATACACATCTTGGACAACGTCGGTTCCGGCGCGCTCGTTTCCGGGCACGTCACCGGAGGAAAGCTGACAGGGGTGGACATCGTAGACCGCGGTGCGAAATACAAGAACCCCGTTGTGGAAGTACACCCCCATTTCTCGGTGGGTACGCTCTGGATCTTCTGGATCATCGACGTGGTATGCTGCGCTATTTTCATGGCCAATTTCGTCTTCGAGCACCGGCTTGCCGCTTCCAAAAGATGGTATTGGAAGAACAACTGGATTGACTTCATCACGTCCATTCCTCTTCCTCCGGTGCAGGTTATCGCGGCCTCCGGCGACCTCGGCGTCGTGCGGCTGGGGCGTCTGCTGCGGGCCGTGCGGATCTTGCGGGCGCTGCGGCTGATGCGTATCGGCCTGTTCTTCTGGCGAGGCATGGACCACCTTAGCACCACGTTGGACGTCCGTCTGCTCAAAAGGTCCCTTCTATACGGATTGTTGTCGCTCGTGTTCGGCGCCGTCGTTTTCATGTTTCTGGAGCACATGGAGGCGGGCACGGGATTCTGGCAGAGCCTCTGGTGGAGCTTTACAACGCTCGTCACGGGCGGGTACGCCGACATCCACAACCCCGAAACCGCCTCCGGCAGAATCCTCACCGTTTTTCTGGTGATTACCGGAATGGTTCTGGTGGGCGTCTTCACGGCGACGCTGACGAGCATTCTGGTCAAGGAAGAGGAATCCATACAGGCCGAGGAACTCGACGAGCAGACTGCGATCGTCTCGAGGATCCAGAAAGACGTCGAGGCGACGAATCAGAGGCTGGACCGGCTGGAAGGAAGCGTACGGGAGATCCGGGACGCTGTCGCGGGACGGGAGGAATAGCCGATCCCCGAACCCAGGAAGCACGATCCCTACGCGGCATTCCGCATTGCGAACTACCGGCGATACATCCTGGGCTGGTTCTTCGCCATCGTGGGAAACCAGATCCAGAGCATCGCGATCGGTTGGGAGATTTACCAGCGGACCGGCCAGGCCCTTTCCCTTGGGCTGGTCGGACTCGCCCAGGCCGTGCCGACGATCGTCCTGGCACTGCCGGCCGGCTTCCTGGCGGACAGATTCAACCGTCGAAGGGTCGTTGTCCTCAGCATGCTGGGCACGACAGTGACGTCGCTGGGACTCCTTGCGCTCTCGCTCGGCGAGGGTCCGGTCCTCCTGATGTATGCTCTCCTGGCGCTGGATGCGACGGCCACCTGCCTGGGCCGCCCCGCCAGAACCGCCCTGGTGCCCCTGCTCGTCCCGCGGGACGTCTTCCCCATCGCCGTAACCTGGAACACCAGCCTGATGCAGATGGCGTGGGTGATCGGCCCGGCCCTGGGCGGCTTCGTCGTCATGTACAGCGTTCCCGCCGCCTATGGGCTCAGTGCGGCGAGCACCCTGGTTTTCGTGGTTCTGCTCACGCGGGTGGACTTCCGTGCGGAACCGGAAAGCGCGGAACCCGCTTCGCTTTCGACCCTGCTGGCGGGCATCCGATACGTCTGGCGCACCCGCCTGATCCTGTCCCTGATGGCGCTGGATATGTTCGCCGTGCTTCTGGGCGGCGCCGTCTACCTGCTGCCCATCTATGCAGAGGACATCCTCCGGGTGGGACCACAGGGCTTCGGATGGCTTCGGGCCGCACCGGGCGTCGGCGCTTTCTGCATGGCGATTCTCCTGGCCTACCTGCCGCCGATGCGGCGCGCGGGACGAAACCTCCTGCTTGCGGTGGCCGGATTCGGCGCGGCCACCATCGTCTTCGGCTTCTCCCAATCCTTCTGGCTCTCCCTGGCCATGCTGTTCCTCACGGGCGCCTTCGACAACGTCAGCATGGTGGTCCGGCACACGCTCGTTCAGTTGCTGACGACGAACCGGATGCGCGGCCGCGTGCTGGCCGTCAACTACGTTTTCATCGGTGCGTCAAATGAACTCGGCGGTATGGAATCCGGCCTTGTCGCCCACTGGTTCGGACCGGTCGTCTCGGTAGTCAGTGGCGGGATCGGCACCCTGTTCGTGGTTCTCGGAACCGCAACCGGTGTTCCCGGCCTTCGCCGCTTCGGCGCGCTCCACGAAGCGAGGCCGGAGGAGGACGTAGTGGATGCCCAGGGGAAAGGGAAAACCTGAACAGCGGGTTCGCCTTCTACTCTTCGAGCGCGCGGTTACATCGCGTATCACTCCCCCCTTGAGGGGGAGTCGGCAAGCCAAGGGCGCCAGCCCGCAGGCGCGCCGGTGGGGGGTAATCGAGCCAATGAACGGGTTTCGCCTTGTCCGGGAACTCTCATTCTGCCACTGAGCAAATCAAACCCGTGACGTGATGCCGTATTTACAACCGTAGATGGTTCTCTATGACAAGAATCTCCTGCCCGGTGAAAGTGATACCGGTTCTATTTGCGCTCATCGCAATTTGCGCATCGCCCGCGTCAGCGCAGCAGGTCCCGCCGGACGAACCGTGGCGCACGCTCGAGACGGATCACTTCCGCGTCACTTTCCCTGAGCGACTGGAAGACCTGGCGCGCCGGGCAGCCGATCGCGCGGAGTGGGCCCACGCCCGGCTTTCCGAAGGGTTCATACGCGGACCGGGCGGAATGATCGATATCGTCGTCACCGATCATATCGATGCCGCCAACGGTTACGCGACCCCGTTTCCCTCGAACCGCATCGTCCTATACGCGCGGCCGCCTGTCGACAGCTTTCTGCTCGGCCACTTCGACGACTGGATGGAACTTCTGATCGTCCACGAACTGACGCATATCTTTCATCTCGACCGAACCGGCCGGTACAACATTCGGGGACTGTTCGGCCGGATACCGGTCCCGGTCCTCGGTTTCCCCGCGTTCGCAACGCCCCTGTGGGTGATTGAGGGCATCGCCACCTGGTACGAGTCCGCCCTGACCGGCAAGGGCCGCGTCCTGGGAACCTACCACAATATGGTGCTTCGAACGGCAGCGCTGGAGGGCCGCTTCGAGTCCATCGGACAGGCGGGGGGATGGTCGCCGCAATGGCCCGGCGGGCTCCGCGCGTACATTTCCGGATCCATGTTCTTCGAACACCTTATGCGAAAGTACGGCCGGGACCGGTTGTTCGCATTTGTCGAGGCGGTCGAGGGGCAGTGGATACCCTATCGTCTCGATGCAGCGGGAAGGAGTGCCTTCGGCGCCAGCCTGTCGAGCGAGTGGACCGAATGGACAAACGGATGGCGAACGAAGGCAGCGGCTCTGGACGCCCGTATCTCCAGGTTCGGCGCGATTTGCGAACCCGAAAGGCTGACTGGCGGCGCCCGCTACGCGCTCTACCCGCGGGTCTCCCCGGATGGGTCGACGCTGGTCTACCGTCGATCGGATGGCCGTTCGGATCCCGCACTGGTTTCGACCGGGCTGGATGGCGGCGGCGAAACGACTGTCACGCGGATCCGTGGGGGCAGGTTCGCGTTCACGCCCGGCGGCGACGTCCTCACCGGGCAGTTGGAATTCTCAGGGCGATACCGGCTGTTCAGCGACATTTACCGCGTGACCCGGGACGGCGGGATGGAACGGCTGACCAACGGCGCCCGTCTAACCGCGCCTTCGGCCGGACCCGGCGAGCGGGCGGTCGCGGTATTGGAAGGAGACGGCGCTACCGGATTGGCGCGAGTCGATACCCGCACGGGGGCCGTCGAGCCGCTGATGCATCCGGAAGCCGGCGTCCAGTGGGCGTTCCCGGCGGTGTCGCCCGACGGGCAATGGATCGCGGCGACACGTTGGGTTGGCGGGAATCATGACGTCGTCATCCTCGACGCTGAAGGCGGCCTCGTCAGCGAGGTCACCGATGACCGCGCGATGGACTTCGCCCCCGCCTGGAGCGCCGACGGAAGGTGGCTGGTATGGTCGTCCGACCGGACCGGTATCCTCAATGTCTTCGCGGCACGTGTCGACAGTGGGCGGGCCGCGCCTCCGGTCATGCTGACGAACGTCCGGACCGGAGCGGCCTGGCCCAGTGTGGATCCGTCGGGTCAATGGCTCTATTTTTCGGGGTATCACGTGGACGGCTGGGAGATCGAACGCATGCCGTTCAATCCGAATGCCGCACTGCCCGCGCCACGATATACCGCCGATTCAACGCGCACCGCGGCGGGGATGCTGGCTGCCGAGGTCGCGTCCGAGGCGGATGAGCGGGGCCCACGTGCCGGCGGACAGGCGCGCGACTATTCGCCGTCGTCCACGCTCCGGCCCCGATACTGGGTGCCGTACGCGACGCTGACCCTTTCCGGCGCCGGCAACGGCACGACGCTCCGGACGAAGGCGCTTGGCACATCCGTCGGGGCCTTTACCTCGGGGGTCGACCTGGTGGGCCGGCACGCCTACAGCGTCGGAACCAGAATCTTTCTGCCGGCAGGAGGATATTCGGGAGGAAGGGTCGCGGGTGTTCTGTCGTATCGGTACGCCGGACTCGGCAACCCCACGCTGGGCTTATTGATGTCGCAGAACTGGGACGAGGAACGCGTCAGGGCCGATTCCACGTTCATTCTGGAACGAACGCGCCGGGCGATCGTGTCGATGAACCTGGCGCGCCCCAGGATATGGAGGACGGTTTCATTCACGCTTTCAGGCGGCCTGTTGCGGGAGGACCGGGAGGCGCTGGATTCTGAGCTTCAGCCGGCGGACCTGTCGAAATACGACAGCCCCCGCAGCACCCTGGGGGAAGTCGCGGCAGGTTTCACGGTCAACACCGCCAGGTCGCACGCGTTTCAGATCGGCAGGGCCGCCGGCGCGTCGTTCTTCGTTCGCGCGACGCGGCGATTCGACCTGGCCGGTGACCCATTGGACGACAGATCCGTCGATGCCGTCTCCGGCGCCTTCAGGACCTACGCGAAGCTGCCGGGAGGCGGATTCGCGGCGCCCGTCCTGGCGTTCAGGGCGAGCGCGGGGGCAGCGCGGGGACCGGACAGCGGGCGGGGGTACTACAAGGTTGGCGGCGTGTCGCGGCGCCTTTTTCCCGTGCGGGGCTATGAAAGCACACAACGATCCGGACGGCGGGCATGGTCGGCGTCGCTGGAGTTACGCCTGCCGGCCGCGCTGGTCAACCGCGCCATCCGAACGCCGCTGCTGCACTTCGACCGCGCCTTTCTCACGCTCTTCGCCGACGCGGGCAACGCCTGGGGGCGGGATTACTCATCGCATGACACGCCCGATCCGCTCCTGTCCGCCGGCGCCGAGTTCGTCTACGATTTCGGTATCCTCTACGTCCCATTCCGCTTCCGCGCCGGCGCGGGGTATGGGTTCACCCACCCAAAAGGCGCCGTTCCCTACTTCCTTCTCGGGACGTCGTTCTGAGCTGATGGTAGCAAATCAGTAGGCCTGTACCGTAGTGACAAAAAAAGAACCCCCGGAGATTGCTCTCTTGGGGTGTTGTTTCTTGCGGGACCTGTTGTCTATTTGCCTGTGTCTTACCGGGCTCGGAATAAGGATATACAGTGCTTAGCGCTATGCTTCATAGGTCCACCCGCTCTGGAACCCCTGCTGTTCTGCAATTGACATAAGAGGTTTCAGGGTTCTGTGATACGCAGACTTTAATTTCTCACTATCGAGTGTCTCTTCAGCATCAATATACAGGTCTGTAATATAGGGCGCCACTTCCTTTCTCCATTTCTCATCACTCAAGCTGTCTCGTGCGACAGATAGCCCGACACGCTGGGTTTCAGCCAGGCTGTCTAAGTAAATTTCGGATGGGATCCAGTCGCTCTTGGAACTGTTCACCTGGGAATCAACGGGAACAAGGTTCCACAGCTGATCGTGCGCAACGAATCTCCACGGCAGAAAATGATCCAGCACGTAATCGGAATTCAGTGTTTTTCCTGAGTAAATACACCGGATTTCCGATTTATCAAAAACGGTCTTCCAGAATTTTTTCTGTGAATTAAGAGGCGCTCTCCTTTCTGGCGGGAGTAACTTTCGCGTAACAGCGGGAATACCAGGATTCCGCCGCTGCATATAGTCCGCCCAATGCCACAACGCCCATCCATCGAGAATCGTCTGATGATCTTTCAAATAGGCAATCCAACCCGGATGCAAATGGATGCATTCTTCGGAATGGTCGAAGCGGAAGAGCGGACGTCGCACCTGGAACAGTTCGTCAGCCAGATTGGCAACTTCACGGTTTACCCTTTGATCCGGCATGCCTCTGGTTTCACAGGAAAAAAACGGTCGCAATATCCTATGGGGAACGTAACGCGTTAATTGGTGATCCGGAACGTCAACACTGTCGGCCAAGCGTCTCCGCAATTCATCACGCCCGGATCTCGTCAGCAATTTTCGATTGTCGTCGATGTGTGGAACCGATCGTAATGCCGAAGCGATTCTATCCTGGGTGCCAAATGACAATTTGAAAAAGACGTGGGGATACCAGGCCGTTACCAGCATCTCAATCTCTAATTCTCTCAAGGGAATGCCGTCATAAACCTCGAATCTCCTGTCCTTCATCCAAGAAAGCAACGAGACGAAAAAGAGATATTTGTACGAATTCGTCGTATGCCTGAACAAACCGCTCAGCGTTGCAATATCCAGTTGATCTGAATGTGGCAATGGCTGATTCATGGCGGATCAATTCGAAAAGAACCCGACGACACGGTACTTATGCCGAGTGGTACTCCAATAGGCTGCGTATGTCGCAAAATGCGACACTCAGTTCCATCCTACGGCCCAACAGTGTCGTTGTCAATCGGAATCCCAAAGGAATTCAAAAGACAAAGCCCTTTAGAAAAGCTCGCTAACCGGACTCTCCAATTCGCCGATATCTTCAACTATGCCTGCCGCTACGCAAACCTTGTATCATCCTCACCAGAAATAACACAGCCCCGCCCCCCCCCCGGGCGGGGGGGGGGGGGGGGGGGGGGGGCCAACAACCCCCCCCCCCCCGGGGGGGGGTGTGTTTTTTTGGGGGGGGGGGTTTTTGGGGCCTTTTTTGGTCTGAGTTTTGTGAGGCAGACGGGGTG
>JAPPJY010000029.1:16936-40723 GCA_028874335.1 Gemmatimonadota bacterium
AAATCCTCTATTTTAATAAACTTCCCCCCCCCCCCCAAAATTTTTTCCCCCCAAACCAAAAAAAAACCCCCCCCCCCCCCCCCCGGGGGGGGGGGGGGGGGCGGGGGGAGGGGTCGCCAATTCCCCGACCGCCACTTGTCAGGGATTCTTTTTTGTTCCGGGCGGAAGTTTACGGTATATTTATCGCTCTCTGATTCGTCAGCCTGACGGCTTCCTCAGCATGACTCTGTGAGCGTCCGAGTGGTAGGCGCGTTTACGGGATGGTTTGCGATGGGAGGCGGACGTGCTGCCTCTAAGGTAACGCCACGTGCAGATCACAGTGGCGTGATCCCACGCTGCAGGAGATCCTTCGTCGGCCTGGGGGCACCCTTCGACATTTCGACAGGCTCAATGCAAGCACGCTCAGGGCAAGTCCTCTGGATGACAGTTTCGGCGTAGGTGGGGGCTCAACGTTTCGACGATGTTTGTCGTAAAACACGCCGTTCTGAGCGACGTGGGCAGACAGGAATGTCTGCCCCACCTTCACACCGGCTTCCTCAGAGTGTGAGTGAATTCGAATCACGGTTATTCTTCGCCGACCCTTCGACAGCCCTTCGACAGGCTCAGGGTGGCAGCTCAGGAAGCGGCTCGGATTGCAGAGATATTTCCGTGGATGCCGGGGCTGGCTGATGTCCATTGACCTTTAGCAATTTGGAGGATTGATTCGACAATGTCTGATTTGATACCGCTACATGGCGGATTGTCCTCGCCAGTGTGCCGGATGGTTCCGGACGATGAGCGGGAGGCCTTTCGCGAGAGTGCATCGAAGCTGATCCGCGTTCCGGTCAGCGACGCCGATCTGTCCACGGTCTACCGTTTCGGAGACGGCGGGCTGAGCCCGCTCACCGGTCCGATGGACTCGGAGACGTATCATAGGGTACTCGAAAAGAACGTCATCGAGTTCAACGGGAAGCCGTATGCCTGGACCATTCCGCTGGCGCTTCCGGTATCGGGCGACGTGGCCGCTCAACTCGAGGTCGGTCAAACCGTTGCCCTGGTGGATCAGGACGGGGAGATTGTGGGCGACCTGGAGATCAGCGACGTCTTCCCATGGGACAAACAGGCGTATCTCAAGAGCGTCTACCTGACGGAGCGGACCGACCATCCGGGCGCGGATATGGTGCTGGAAGGAGATGCCGGCAAGACCCACCTCCTGGGAGGGGAGATCCGGGTACTCCCGCAACCGAAGCATCCCGCGTTCGGCAGATACATGCACACACCCGCGGAAGTCCGTCGCCTGCTGTCGGAAACCGGCTGGCGGCGAGTGGTGGCGTTTCAGACCCGGAACCCGCTGCACCGGGCTCACGAATACGCCCTGGTCTACGGGCTGGAAACGCTGATCCGGCAGGGGATTGACGCGGGGGCCTGTCTGAATCCGCTGGTGGGCGAGACCAAATCGGACGACGTCAACGCGGAGATCCGGATGCGGACCTACGAGGCGCTGATCGAGTCCCGGGGGCTGGGTGAGGGAGACAGCGATGCGGAATTGTGGGAACCCAGAGGCGAGGCCGTGCCGGACCGGGTGATGCTTATCGGACTGGACATCAAGATGTTCTACGCCGGCCCCAAAGAGGCGGTCATGCACGCGATATACCGCCAGAACTTCGGCTTTACCGACATCATCATCGGACGCAAACACGCGGATGCGCCTTACCACGACGGCAGCCCGATCTGGGGCGATTTCGACGCACAGGAGGTGTTCGACCAGCTCAATGGAGACCTCGAGATCCGGCCCCTGAACGTGGGTTTCGCGGCGTTCTACGAGTCCCTCGGGCGGGTGGACCTGATGGAAAACCATCCGGACGAGCAGCCCGTTTTCATTTCCGGTAAACAGGTGCGTGAGATGCTGCTGAACGGGGAGGCGGTGGACCCGCGGATCATGCGGCCCGGCACCTCCCGGATTTTGAGCGAGGCGATGGCGGGAACGTGACGCCCACGCGGCCTCCCGCACCGTTCATACCGGCGCCGGATTTCAGGGAATGCCCTTGACAACGGGTGACGTATAGGATAAATTGACGCGGCCTTTGGATGCCGGCAAACCGGCCGTATTTTCAGTCGTTTATTACGCGGGAAGAAGGGGATGCGATGTACGAGTTTCTGTTGAGTGAAGATCCTGACGAAGAGGAAGAGGAGGAAGAGCAGCGTGGGGGTCAGGGCGGCGAATTCATCGTCAGAAGCCTGATCAGGGCGCGCACCATCCTGATCTCCGATCCGATCGACCACAAGCTGACAACGCGGGTGATCGCCCAGTTGCTGCTGATGGACAGCGACGATCCGGAAAAACCGATCACGATTCTGATCAACTCGCCGGGGGGCAACGCGGACGACGGCTTCGCCATCTACGATATGATGCGCTTCATCCGGCCGCCGGTGAGAATCGTCAGCGTTGGGTTGTCCGCGAGCGCGGCCACGGTCATCATGCTGGCAGCGGAAAAAGGCAACCGGTTCGCGCTGCCGAACGCACGAATCATGATTCATCAGCCTTCAATGCGGTACATGGGGGTTGCGGAAGACGTAAAGCGCACGGCGGAACAGATACTCAAGCTCCGGGAGCGCATCAACGAACTGTATGCCCAGGAGACCGGACAACCCCTCGAAAAAGTGGTTGAAGATACGGACCGGGACTACTGGATGTCGGCACCGGAAGCGGTGGAATACGGTCTGATCAGCAAGGTGGTCACGCATTTCAATGAACTCGACGCGTAGTGACGCGATCGTTTCGCGATTCGGCAGGGGCACAGAACGTCGTGCCCCTGCTTTGTTTTGAGAACCCCAATGTCCCGAGCCGACCGCTTTTTGAAGGCATGCCGCCGCGAGACGGTCGACGTCACTCCGGTGTGGCTGATGCGTCAGGCGGGCAGGTACATGCCCGAATACCGGAGGTTGAAGGAAAAATACGCCTTTCTGGAAATGGTGAAGACGCCGGACATCGCCACCGAAATCACGTTGCAGCCGGTCGATGCGTTTGACGTGGACGCGGCCATTGTCTTTCAGGATATCCTGCCGATCCTGGAGCCGATGGGCCTGAAACTGGAGTACGTCGGGGGTGCGGGCCCCGTGATTCACAACCCCGTTCGGACACCTGCGGACGTGGAATCCCTGGTCATTCGTCCCGCGGCCGAGGCCATGGACTTCTCCATGGCGGCCATCCGTCAGGTCCGGCGCGCGCTGGACGGCAGCGTTCCGCTGATCGGATTTTCCGGCGCGCCGTTTACGCTCGTCTGCTATGCGGTGGAAGGCGGGGCTTCCCGCGACTACCGGCATGCCAAGGGTCTGATGTATGAACAGCCGGAGACCTGGCGACGGCTGATGGAGAAAATGTCGGCGGCGGTGGGGGACTATCTCCAGGCTCAGGCGGCTGCCGGGGCCCAGGCGCTGCAGTTGTTCGACAGCTGGGCAGGCGCGCTGAGCCCCGGTGACTACGAAGAGTACGTTCTGCCGCATACGCGCCATGCGATCGATATGGTCGCGGACAACGACGACGTTCCGGTGATCCATTTTGGAACCGGTACATCCGGTATCCTGCCGCTGATGAAGCGGGCGGGCGGCGACGTGATCGGCGTGGACTGGCGGATAGATCTCGACAAGGCCTGGAACCGGCTGGGCGTGGACGTGGCAGTGCAGGGAAACCTGGATCCGACGGTGCTGTTTGCGCCCGTGCCGGTGATCGAAAGGCAGGCCGCCCGGATCCTGGACAGCGTTCGCGGGCGGCCGGGACACGTCTTCAATCTCGGCCACGGCATCCTGCAGCACACGCCGGTCGGGCACGTAGCCGCGCTGGTCGATTTCGTACACGCCTATGGATAGGTGGCCATGGTGAAGAAGGCCGTGTTGATGCTCGCCTACGGCAGTCCTGATTCACTGGACGACATGGAGGCGTACCTGAACGATGTCCGGGGCGGGAGACCTATGTCCCGGGACTTCGTGGCGGAATTCAAGCGCCGGTACGCACAGATAGGCGGCAGGTCTCCGCTCAATGAGAACACGTTTGACCAGGCGGAATGTGCGGAGCGAGCCCTGAGGGCCCGCGGGCATGACGTGCGCGTGTACGTGGGCATGCGGCACTGGTCTCCCTGGATCCGGGACACGGTCGGTCAGATGTCCCGGGATGGCATTGAGGAAGCGGTTGCCATCGTCATGGCCCCGCACTACTCCCGTCTGAGCATCGGAAAGTATCGCGAGGCGGTCGATGAATCCGTCAAATCAGCCGGAAGCCGGATCCAGTTCTCGTTCGTGGATTCCTGGTGGCGGCAAACCGCGTTGCTGGATGCGCAGGAAGCCCACGTTCGCTCGGGGCTGGCGTCGTTCTCCTGTGAGGATCGAAACTCGGTGAAGATCATCATTACGGCGCACAGCCTGCCGGAACGCCTCTTGAAGATAGGCGATCCCTACGACGACGAACTCAAAGGCAATGCGAGCGCGATCGCGGAACGACTGGGTAATCCGGACTGGATGTTCTCCTATCAGAGCGCCGCTCACACCGGGGAGCCGTGGCTGGGTCCGCAGATCGAAGACGTGATTCCGGACCTGGCCGACAAGGGATATCGGCACGTGCTTGTGGCGCCCATCGGGTTCGTATGCGACCACGTGGAGATCCTGTACGATATCGATATCGGCGTTCAGGAAATCGCGAGGTCGCGGGGGGTGAACGTAAGGCGCATTGCTTCCATGAACAGCGATCCCACATTCATCGAAGCGGTGGTGGATGCGGTGGAGGACAAGCTGAAATAGAAACTGCGAGTATACGAAACTACGAATAGACGAGACTACGAAAGAGCGGAAATACATCTTTCGTCTTATGGTATTGTCGTATTCTCGTACTCTCGTATTCTCGAAGGAACGAGACTACGAAAGACGCGAAAAATCCGTGGCTGAAATCAATTGCTACAAGATGCCATCCTGCAACGCAGGGCACTGTAAAGGCCGGCGCAAGACCACAATGTTGGACGTCAGCCTGGCAATACAACGATCTAAGGTGCAAATATGCACGTGACCATCGCCGGCGGGGGAATTGCCGGGCTTGCAACCGCCTTCTATCTGCAGGAGCAGGCTGAAGCACACGGCATCGACGTGGAGTACACGCTGGCCGAGGCCTCGGGGCGATGGGGCGGGGAAATCCTGACCGAGCGGATCGACGGGTTCACCATCGAGGGTGGACCCGATTTGCTTTTGACGCGAAAACCGTGGGGTGTCGGGCTCTGCGCGGACCTGGGCCTCGAGGATCGCCTGATTGCGCCGAACGAGGAACGGCGGAAGACCTTCCTGGCGCAGGGGCGAAACCTCGTCCCGTTTCCGGAAGACTTCACACTGGTGCCGGCAAGCTTCATGCCGGTCGCGCGGTCCCCGCTCTTCTCGGTTCGCGGCAAGCTGCGGATGGGGTTGGACCGGTTCGTCCCGCCCCGCGACGCCACGGACGACGAGAGCCTCGCGTCATTCGTCCGCCGGCGCCTGGGACAGGAGGCCCTGGACAAGATCGGAGGACCGATGCTGGCGGGCATCCACGGGGCGGACCCGGAGCGGCTGAGCCTCCTGGCCACGTTTCCGCAGTTTGCGGAAATGGAGCGCAAGTACGGCAGCCTGATCAAAGCGGTGCGGGCAAGCCGGAATCAACGCACGTCCACTGGTGATGCCAGGCAGGCGGCGCCGATGTTCCAGACCCTGATCGGCGGTCTCGGAGAACTCGTCGAGGCGATCGTGGACAGGCTGAGGGGCGATCTGCGCACGAATTGCCCGGTAACGGGTCTGGCGAAGCGCCATCGCGGTTTCGAGGTAACATTGGGTGGGGACACACTGAAAACCGACGCCGTCGTGCTGGCCGCGCCCGCATTCGCAACGGCCGATCTGCTGGACGGTATCGCGCCGCAACTGTCGGACCGGCTACGCCAGATCCGGTACGTGTCCTCGGGAACGGTGTCTCTGGCCTATCGAAAAGCGGGTGTCCTGGCCCAGCATGACCTGGACGGGTTTGGTTTCCTGGTTCCCCGATCGGAGGGCCGCAGGATTACGGGATGCACCTGGGTATCGTCCAAGCTCGACCACCGGGCGCCGGATGACGGCGTGCTGATCAGGGGATTCGTGGGCGGAGACGAACAGGAAGACGTGGTCGAGATGCCCGACGGTTCGCTCGTTCGTGCCGTGCGGGAGGATCTTGAACACGTGATGGGGCTGACCGCCGAACCGTTGTTCTACCGGGTTCATCGCTGGCGGAAGGGCAGGCCCCAGTTCGACGTGGGGCACCTGGACCGAGTTGCCAGGCTGGAATCGCTCGCCGAGGAACATCCGGGCCTTTACCTGACGGGCAGCGCCTATCGCGGTTCCTCTGTGCCCGACTGCGTCAGACAGGCGATGCAAACCGCGGACCGGATTCTGGGTTTGTAACCGCCGGCCGGATTCGCGATTCATGCGACGGGCTCCAGGATTTCCTGGCCGCCCATATACGGGCGAAGTACTTCAGGAATGATTGCCGAACCGTCGGATCGCTGGGTCTGCTCCACAATGGCCGGAATCAGACGGCTGGTCGCCAGGCCCGAGGCGTTGAGCGTATGCACGAATTCATTCCGACCGGTCTCGGCGCGTTTGAACCGGATGCGGCCGCGACGGGCCTGATAGTCGTGCGCGTTGGATGCCGAACTGACTTCCTTGTATTCCCCCATGCTCGGAATCCAGATCTCGATATCGTACGTCTTTGCCATGGCCGCGCTGGCGTCCTGGGCTGCAAGCTTGGAAACCCGGTGGTGCAACTGCAGGCCCTTGACCAGGCCTTCGGCCTTTGCGATCAGTTCTTCAAGCGCCCGGTCCGAGTCTTCGGGACGCGTGAACTGGAAGATTTCAACCTTGTTAAACTGGTGCCCACGAATCATGCCGCGTTCCTGGGCCCGATAACTCCCGGCCTCCCGGCGGTAGCAGGGGGTATAGGAAAAGTACTTCCGCGGCAGGACGGCCTCGGGCAGGATTTCGTCCCGATGGAAGTTGATCAGTGCGGTCTCCGACGTCGGCAGCAGAAACCGGGACTCCTTTTCGCTTTCCAACTTCAGATGAAACACGTCGTCAGCGAACTTTGGAAACTGGCCGGCCGTGTAACCGCAGTCATAGGTAAGCAGGTGCGGCGGTAGCACGAATTCGTACCCGTCGGCGAGGTGCGTTTCAACGAAGTAGTTCAGGAGCGCCCACTCGAGGCGTGCGCCGTCGCCCCGGTAGAGCCAGAAGCCGGCGCCGCCCATTTTCACCCCGCGCTCGTAGTCGATCAGCCCCAGCGTGGTAACCAGGTCGACATGGTCTCTGGCCCCATCCGCTGATTCTGGCCTCTCGCCCCAGACGCGAACGACCTCGTTGTTTTCCTTTCCGCCCGGAGGGACGTCGTCCGCCGGAATATTGGGCAGTTCCTCCAGAAAGCACCCGATACGGTTTTCAAATTCGGACAGCTCCGCCTCAAGGGTCCTGATGTTCCCCGAAACCGCCTTCATTTCATTCTGGATATCGGCTGTGTCCGTGCCCGCCTTCTTCATCTGTGGAATCTGCGCGGAGACCTTGTTTCGTCGTTCGCGAAGGCCCCCGATTCTGGCGATAAGGGCCCTCCGGTCCCGGTCCCACTGGAGCAACTCCGCAAAGTCCACCGCGTCCACGCGTTTCAACAGCGCCTGTCTGACGCCCCCGGGATCCTCCCGAATCCGGTTCAGATCCAGCATATGGTTTCCACCTCCCTGCGTTGCTTGCGCAGAACCTGTCGAAATGTCGAAGCGCCCGCGTTTCCGCTGCCTTGTGTTGGAACCTTCGCCACCCCCAAACGTCCCCTATTCACTTGCCATTGTGGTTTCGCAGATAATGGCGCTGACAACCGTGAATTGAAATCGCCAGGCCCAGCGGCCAACCCGGTTTAGCTGACCGCTGAAAGCTGATGGCTGATAGCTGATAGCTGATTTTTTTGTACTGGCGTATTTCGCCGGATTTTTCACACTGTGTGGTGAAAATGAACACATTGTACTGGTTTTAGCTGGTTGCCGCGATCAATTTGTGCCGGGAAATCACCCATAACTGGCTGAATAAACGAAATTGTGGCATCAGTTTCATTTTTTGGCACGATATTCGCTATATTTTAAGCATTGAACATACACCCGTGTCTTTCTCTCACCCCGTTACATACGAGGCCCCAAAATGGCTCTCAACACAGCACTGAATCCGCGCGACCGCCTGGCGTTTCTGGCACTCTATTATGCGATCAAGGGTAACGAGAAGCGATCGGAACAGCTGCGGCGCGTGGTACGCCGGCACGATCAGGCCGTGATGGGCCGCCCGCAAATCCATGGAATGCCCCTCGCGTTTTAAGCCCTGACTCGGGCGCCGGCGGAAAATCGTAAGCGACAGGCCATACGAGATGGCCTGTCGTTTTTTTTTGAACCCGGCCTCGTTTTTCCCGCGCGAACAAAGCTAGCCAAGGACTCTTCGTACGTTGTATTTTTCGTTTGGAAGCGTCTGTCGCGTGATCATGTCCGCCAGAAGGCCGGTGCACAGGAACTGGACCCCCAGCACGGACAGAAGAATCCCCAGAAAGAGAAGCGGATGCCGGTGCTGAATCGTCCCCGTGCGGAACCATAACGCGGCGATAAAGCCGTTTATGCCAACCCCGAGCGCGCTCAGGACGATACCGATGGTGCCGAACAGATGCAACGGACGACCGATGTATCGACCCAGGTACATGACGGTAAGCAGGTCGAGGAATCCCTTGAGCAGACGCGTCCACCCGTACTTCGTCACGCCAAAGCGGCGCGGGCGGTGCTGCACGACGATTTCTTCGACGCGGTAGCCTTCCATGTGGGCCAGAACGGGGATGTAGCGATGGAGTTCCCCGTATATCTTGATGTCTCGCACCACCTCGCCGCGGAAGGCCTTGAGGCCGCAGTTGAAATCGTGGATCGGAATACCTGAAATCCGGCCGGTGACCCAGTTGAAGAACCTGGAAGGGATGGTTTTACTGAGGGGGTCGAAGCGCTTCTTCTTCCATCCTGAAACCAGGTCGACGCCACCTTCGATTTTCTCGATCAGGCGGGGGATCTCCGCCGGATCGTCCTGAAGGTCGGCGTCCATGGTAATGATCGTGCGCCCCGCCGCCATTTCGAATCCGGCGACGTAAGCCGCGGCCTTGCCGAAGTTACGGCGGAACTGAATGACCTTGACTTCGTCGTTGGCGTCGTGGAGTTCCTCCAGAACCCCGATGGAGCCATCCGTACTGCCATCGTCTATGAAAATCGTCTCAAAGCTGCGCCCGGATGCCCCCATGGTCTCCCGGACCTGTTCCATCAGCGACCGGAGGCTCTCCACTTCGTTCAGGAGCGGTATAACGATCGAGACGTCGACGGCGCCCGCCGGCGTGGTATTGGATTCAACAGGCGGTTCGGTATGCGTATTCATAGTCTCTGGTGATCAATCCCGGAAAAATCCCACCATTCTCTCGCCGCTTTCCAAGATAGCAAAGCAGGACCCGGTTTTCAAGTCCCGCGTCTCGACATTGCGGATTCGCAGCCCGCTGGACGATCCCATCCGGGCCCTTTCGACGGACGCTTAACGTGACGTGTTATTCCCTGACATTCGCAGATGTTTCAGGTCGACGAAGAAGCGTTTCCGGTCCCTGTTACCGGTCTCGTCCACGACGTTCAGCGTGTGCCACCCCCTCGAGAGCTCCACGGCCTTGACGTGCCGACCGAGGCTGCTGCCCAGGTAGCGGTCATCCAGGTACCAATAAAGGACGCGGTCTTTCTCCCTGTGAGCAACCCGCATCGCGATCTTCTGCCGGGCCCCACCGAAGTCTCTCGGCAACCAGAGCCTGGCGTTCTGTTGCGGATAGACGATCTTCAACGGATCGGACCCGGCGCCGGCAGGGCAATCCCGCTTGTGCGGCGGAACCCTGCCGGGAACCTGCCCCCGTTCGCGCAGATGCTGCGCGACGTCTGCCGGAAACACAAGCCGGCGTTCAGGACGGCGGTCCCCGGGTTCCCAACAGAGCGAACACACGCGATGGCCACCTTCCAGTGTCACCTGAAAGGTCCGGTGATATGGACAGATCCGGAGGGGCTTCATATGCAGCGGCGCTTCCACGGAACCCCGGCGTTCGCAATGCGGACCCGCCCGGAATCCGGTATCCGTGCACAGCTGAAGCTGCCGGATCCCGGCAACCGGTACTTCGATCCAGGCGTTTTCGCGATGCTTCGGCAGGCTGTTGAACAGGTCGAACAGGAGCGGCGCGGCCGAACTCGCGCCAGTAAGGTCCGCATTCCCGCGACCGCCGAAATTGCCAATCCATACCGCTACCGTCCACTCGGGGCTGACGCCGATCGCCCAGGCGTCCCGCTTCCCGTAACTGGTACCCGTCTTCCACGCGATCGGCCATTGGTTCTGATACTGATGCCAATAATATTCCACGCCGGGCCGCTTGAGGTCTCGAAGCATGTTGAGCGTCAGATAACATGCGCCCGGACTGATGAGCGCCGGTCCCTCCGGATCGGGCGTTCCGGCAAGGACCCTGAGTGGACTGAAGCGGCCGCCGTTGGCCAGCGCGCGGTAGGATTGCGCCATGTCCCACAGGCTGACTTCCACGCCGCCGAGAATCATCGGCAGACCGTAGTCACCTGAGGACCGGATGAGCGTGGTCAGCCCGGCGGATTTCAGAAAGCGGTAGAACGGATCCAACCCGTATGCATCCAGCAAGCGGACCGCGGGCACATTCAGGGAACGGACCAGCGCCTCCTTTGCCGTCACCAGACCTTCGAAGCTCCCATCGGCGTTTCCCGGGGAAAAAGCGCCGTAATGGGTGGGCAGATCCCGTAGCAACGTCCGGGGCAGCAGGAGGCCATGGTCGATGCCCAGGGCGAACAGAAACGGTTTGAGCAGAGATCCGGACGACCTTGCGGCCGCAACGCCATCCACCTGACCCTGGTTCCGGTCGTCGAAGAATCCCTGAGATCCGACGTACGCGCGTACCTTCCCTGATCGGGTGTCAGCCACGAGGGCCGCTCCGTTACGGACGCCCCGCTGCCCCATGAACGCGGCGTGTCGACTGACGAGCTCCGCGCTTTGTCTTTGGATATCCCGATGAAGGGTGGTCCTTATGTAGGTATTCCCGTACCGCGACTCCAGTCGCCGCGCCAGATGCGGCGCGTCCATCGGCAACGGCCTGGCGCCGTCCGGGACTTCTTCCAGCCTCGCCAGGTCGAAGGTCTCGGCGTCGATCACCCCTTCGTTGTTCAGCCGGTTCAGAAGCCGATCGCGCCTGAGCCGCAATTTTCCCGGATCGGCCAGTGGCGATATGAGGCCTGGCGCGTTCGGAAGGACCGCCAGCGTGGCCGCCTCCGCCCAGGTCAGCCGCTCCGGCGACTTGCCGAAATACCGCCGTGCTGCCGCGCGGTAGCCGACAACATTGCCGCCATAGGGCGCGTGGTCCAGATAGAGGTTCAGGATCTCTTTCTTGTTATAATGCAGTTCGATCTTCAATGCCTGGAGCAACTCCAGGGCTTTGTTTAAATAGGTCCTTCTCTTGGGCGACGTCATCCGGGCAACCTGCATCGTCAGCGTACTCGCACCGCTCACGACCGCCCCCGAACGGATATTCTGATAGACGGCCCGGAGCAGCGCCAACGGATCCACGCCGGGATGCCTGTAAAACCGGCGGTCCTCGAAAAACAGCACCGCCTGCTCCAGGGTTCGAGGAACTTCTGCGTTCGCCCGGTGGGGGAAACACCACTGCTCGTTGCCATTCAGGAACATCCGAAGGATCCGCCCCCGCTCGTCAAGTACAACCGTGCTGTAGTCAGGCTCAAAAAGCGGATCCGGCAGTGGCACCGATACGTAGAGCACCGCAGGGAAGAGAAGCAGCGCGAGAAAGATCCCCAGCCTTGCGCGTCCGCACCTTGCAAGAAGGGTCCCACGACGCCTTCTTCCCCGGGCCTTTTTCCGCCACCGCTTCAGAAACCTGTTTACAGCTCCTGCAAACGACCAACGTTTCATTAATCGCTCCGTCCTCGCCGGCGGCCGGGCGCATTCTGATCCGCCGGGCGCCCACAAGGGACGCCCCTACAAAACCAAACATCCACGAATCGATCTCCCTGGATAATGCGCCGATGTCGCATTCGTAGGGGCGTCCCTTGTGGGCGCCCGTATTGCGGCGCAGGCATTGGTGAATTGACGTCCGCAGGCCCTATCGTCTGCCTGGTTTGGCTGACGGCTGATAGCTGTTTCCGCTGCTTGAGGTTCTATCTCTGTTTTACCGCAACCCGCTTTCCGGCTGCGGTCGCCCGGTAGGATCGATCGTACATGGCTTCCGCAACCGTTGCAGGCAGCCTGAATGACCCTGCCGTAACGGCGTTCAATCGGACGACGAAATCCAGATCCCTTCGACCCTCGAAATCGAAAAACCACATCACCCGGTCGTCGCGTGCGTCCATGTATTCCTCGCGGTTCAGATTCAGGCGCTTCGTCCAACTCGGCGCCGTCCGATCGGTCAGCCGAGGATTGTCGATTTCCCAGCCGGCGGGAAGTACCTGGACCAGCGCCAGCTCTTCGACGTTTCGCGCGGCGGCAAGATTACGCACGCGAAAATGACCCCAGAAGTTCTCGCCCTGAGACAGTTCGGCGGGATCGACCGGCAGCCCATCGTCGTTGAGCCAGCGCACCCTAAGCGCCAGCTTGCTGGAGGTATCTCCCTCGTCGTCGGTAAGCGGGACGCCGTCCCAGTCCAGGGTTGCGAACGCCCTCCTGACGGTCGACGCCGAATCCAGCGTAACAGCGACTTCCCGGCCAAAGCCCTCTTCGATTTCGACGTACCAGGCCGGCTGATCCGTCTCAAACGGCATCTCCCGTCCATCCGGAAGGTGGATCGTGCCGGCGAGCACGGGCGGGCCGTCCTCTCCTCTGTCGAGAGACCGGACGTATTTTCCCAGGGACAGAAGCATGAACCCGGTGGTCTGGGTGCTGTACCACTTCTGCGACGCGAGCGCCGTACCCAGCTCTTTGGCGACCTCGTCCGCCTCCGACCAGCGTTCGAACATCACCAGCGTATTCAGAATGATCGCCAGATCCCGCATGCCCGAGCCGTAGGTCCCGCCCGATTCGTTGTACACCTCCACCCGCTTTCCGGCCGGGATGAGAATCTGAGCCGCCGTCCGCTCCACACCGGCCAGGTGATACGCCGCGGCCAGCAGCCACTTCTGGGTATCGTTCATGTCCTTGATCCCGGTCTCCTTCAGCAGATTCATCGGGCCGATCTGGTATTCGCCGGCAAGCGCCAGGAGATAGACGCGATAGACCCGCGCCAACAATCTGTCTTTGACCGTAAGCGAACGCGATTTTTCATACCGTATCCAGTTTGCCATCAGATCCTGCGGCACGTGGTATCCCAGTTTGGCCGCTTCAATCAGAAAGTGACCCGCGTACAGAGAACCCCAGGTCGAGACGGTGTTGGCGCCGGGCCAGTAGGCGAAACCGCCGGAGGCAAGCTTGAATTTCCTCAACTTTCGGATCGCAGCATTGATAAACCGGTCGATTTGGACCGTTGCGTCTCCGGCATACTTCACGCCTTCCAGGAAGGTGTTCAGGTACAGCAGAGGAAACGCGGTCGAAACGGTCTGCTCGATACAGCCGTACGGAAAGCGTACCAGCCGGAGCAGCCTGTGGGTCATTCCAAAGTCGGGGTGGCGGCGCAGAACCAACCTGGCGCGATTGGTACCGGGCAGCCCTCTGTCCGGGACCGTAAAGCGGACACGCTCACCGGGACGGACTTCCTGTTCCTGTGCGGCGTAGGTTCTGGGTGACGATGGCCGAACATTCAGATCGGTCGCATGATCAGCGACCATGTCCTGGGCCTCCGCCGCGACGACCACCCTGGCCTGCCCCACCGCCGAAGCCGCCTCAAGCGTAAACGAAAGTTCCTGCTCCCCCGAAGTCGAGAATTCCAATTCCTGCCGCGCCGCGCCCACAACAGAAACCGGGCCTTCGGCGTGTATCGAAAGGACGGTCGGTCCGATACTGTCGACCATCGCGAAAACGGTTACGGGAACGGTGATACGATCCCCCGGGCCAAGCACGCGGGGCAGCGTGGGCATCACCATCAGTTCGGTCTTCACCGGAACCGACGTCTCTGCCTTGCCGTATCGTCCGCCGCTGGCGGAAACGGCCATCGCCCGCACCGAACCCGTGTAGTCGGGCATTTCGAAATCAACGGTGGCGCGACCCTGCGCGTCGGTTTCGATCGGCCCTTTGAACAGCGAAACCGCCTTGAATCGCTTCGCGCGTTCAGGCTCCAGCTGGGAAGCCCTGTATGCGAATCCGCCGCCCACCGCGAAGGTCTTGAAGACGTCTCCCTTGTTGGCGCCGATGACGTGGGAATACACGTCGTGCGTCACAACCCCCAGCCGACGCTTCCTGTAAAAAGACTGCCACGCGTCCGGCGTGGAGAACCCGGTGAGCGCCAGCAACCCCTCGTCCACCACGGCCAGCGTGAACTGCGCCGGCTTTCCATCGACGGTTTCGACCTGAATCTGAAACGGGGACTCGGGCGTCAGTTCGGCGGGCATGCGGAGGGTGATTTCCTGGCGGGTATGGGGATCGCTCACATTGAGGGGAACCACGCCGTACAGCCGAATCGGTCGATCGTTCATCGTCTGAGCGTATGGCTGGAGGACCGAGACGCCAACGTATGCGGTGGGCGCCATACCCCGTGTGATGGGCACCGGTACCTGAAACTCGTCCGGCCGACCGTCCGGTTCGTACCATCGGGTCTGCAGAATCCGGTTGTCCTGTTCCACCGAGACCAGAATCGCGCCCTGCCGCGGCGCGGGAAACGTCACCAGCGCGGAATCGCCGGGGGCGTAGGCCTTCCTGTCGGTCTTGAGCGCGAGCATGCCCGCGGATTTCGGATCGGCCTGCGCTTCGCCCCAGGGATAGGCGCGCATGAAGAATGCGGCGGTATGGCCGGCCGCATCCGCCACCTCGATCAGATACTCGCCCCGTTCCCCGGGCGTAAACACGAGCGGTACGGGGGCAGCCTTCGAAAAAAGCGAGCCGCTCTCGATCTGTTCCGTGTACTGGTCCGTTTTGAACCTGAGGCGAAACTGATCGCGACTCTCGTATTCCCACCACCAGTTCGACGTGCTTCTGTAAATGCGATATTCAAGCGGCAATCCCGGCATCGCTTCACCGTGAGCCGTCACCAGTACAACCGGGATTTCCAGCGAGGACCCAAGGCGGGCATATCCATAGTCGAACTGGGGTTTTCGCACCCCGACGTAGCGCTCGTACGGATCCAGGGCGAGCGTCTCACGGCTGCGGTTGGGGCGGCCTCCTTTCTCCAGCACCGTGGCTTCGATTCGGACACGTACGCCCGATGGTTCCGTTCCGGACACAGGCAGCGGCCAGCGCACCCGCGCGCGGCCCTCCGCGTCGAGTTTGCCCTTGAAGATGCTGGCGCGGCTCGGCTTGTACGTTACGGCTTCGTTCGTGAAGCTGAAACCCGGGTAGTTGGCAAACTGCCGGGCAGCGTGCGCGAAGTCGACCGTGACCTCGGCATCCAGCCCCACAGCCGGATTTCCGAAAAGGTAGGCGCTCGCGAGCACCAGTCGCAGTTCCTTGTCCTCAGGCGTCAGACTCGTCTTTTCGGGCTCGATCCGTACCTTCAACCGGTAAGGGACCACCGTCTCAACCTTCACGGTATGGTCGAACGTCCTGCTTCCCACTTCCAGGCGGGCCCGCCAGTTTCCCGTGGGGTCGTCGGGCTCGGTCCTGAAGCTGAACGCATAGAAGCCGTCCTTGCCCGTTCGGGACGTCCGCTCGAGTACAAGCTGGTTTCTGGGGTTGAAGAGTTTCAGCGTAACCGGGTGGTTCTCCGGAAAGGTCTCCTCCGAATTGCGCGCGATCAGTGAAAGGTGGATTTCGTCGCCGGGCCGATAAACGCCACGTTCGGAATAAATGAACGCCCGGACGCCGTCCTGCGGCGCCGATGCGCCCCCGGTATCGAAGGTGGAAAGGTCCCATGCCATTTCGTTGCACTTGATGATGCTCTTCTGGTCGTCTTTTTCCGCTTCAACATAGAAGACGTCCCGCTCTCCGCCTGGGATCGTTACCGCGCCGCGCCTGTCTGTCAGGCCCCGGCCGGCCACCTGGTTCTGAAGGGTACGCAGCGTGACCGTCACGCCGGACATCGGCGCCGCATCGTTGAGATCCCGGACGTAAACCAGGTGCTGGCGGTGCGCCTTCTTGTACGTCAATCCGATATCGCTTACAATAACAGGCTTGAATACCCTTCCGTTTCCGTCGATATATCCCGGAGAAAAGGGATGACTGCTGTAATCCCACAACCGCCAGTTCCACCGCCATTGCTTTCGCGCTTCCTCGGCCTCGCCCGGCGCGCCGTACAGCATGTCGACGTGCTTGAAGCTGAGACTGAGCAGAAGCGGCCCTTTTTCGGACGGATCGAGCAGCGCGTTCAGGTCCAATTCATGCTGCAGCCACCGGTTGCGGATCTGGCCGATCTCGAGGACCGTATCGACAAGCCCTACACCTACGCGGTTGACCTCCCGGGAGTAGAAGTCCCGCCGGCGGTCGACGCCGCTCTTCAGACTCTGACTCTGCAGGAACTGACCCAGGTTCGAGTCGAATACCTGCTGAATCCGCAATCTCGCCCGGCTCACGTTCACCGTCCGGAACCGTACGCGCTGGCGGTTGATCGTCGGCAGAATCATCCCGTCTTCAGAGAATCGAATCTGGGGTTTCATGTCCGGTATCTGGACGGTTTCGGTATGTTCCGTGACCGTGGCCGCTCCCCACCGGCTGCGAATGCCCGGATGAATGGTGAATGTATAGTGCCGGCCATGCTCAAACTCCCCGCTTACGTGGATTTTCCTGCCCGTCGCGCTGATCCGGATTTCCATCGCCGGGTCCACGGCGATCAGCCCGCGGAGATCCTGGCCGGGGTCAGGGTCGTCCGTCATTTCGACCGCGAGCCCGGGCTCCCGTCCCTCCGCACGACCTTCGACTTTGACGACTCTCATCTCTGTTACGGGAGCCAGAGTCCTTTTGTTTACGTAATTTCGCGATATCTCCAACGGCTCCTTATCGAGGTTGAAAAGCAGTTCTCGTCTGATTGTTCCCCGTACGATGAGGCCTGAGACAAACGCGAACGTAGTCCCGTCCGCGTCCGCCGTCCAGACAAGCGAAAGCCGCTCCGGGCCCAAAGACAACCGCCCGGCTTGCCGCACCTGTTCGAGCGAGGTCTTTTCGCTGAACACGACCCGCCCTTTGTAGACCACGCGCTGCGGATCGTCTTTCTCGATCAACTCGAAATCCGCGTTCAACGTAACGATCTCCCGGCCGGCAACGTTGAACGCGAACTCAAGGGGTTGCAGGTTCATGTGCCGAGGGAACAGGGCGGCGAGATCCAGGGACCCCCGGTATTGCCGCCGGAACGGAAGCGGGGCGTCCGGTTGGAAGAGAAGCGTGCGCCGGTCCGCCCAGCGGGCGGTCCCGGCGATACGCGGCGCGAAGGTGAACGCGGTCTTTTCAAGGCTCTGCCCGACCCGGTCTACCGATACGACAGGCGACACGAACCGCACGCGAATGACGTCTCCCGATCGGATGAGGTCTGACGTCACGTGGCTGACCAGCCTGGCTGTCTCGGCCGAGTAGGTAATCGTCCCGGATTCGTTCCGCTTTGAAGCACACCCGGCCAAAAAGACTCCGATCAGCAACCACCTGCCGGCGCCAATCCGATTTCGTTTCATCCCCTACTCCCCATGGCATATTGTGGAAACATCGGTCTACACAGCCAGCGACGGGCAATCCGATCCCCGTCGATAACGATTCATCGTCCGACATTGCCCCGGAAAACCGCTTGACATCATCGGGCTGATCTATACCTTAACAGCCCGTTGAAAAAGCCCGTCCGGGCTGCGTCCGGCCCATGTGGCCGAATTACTGCGTTACACTCCCTCCCCGAATCCCCCGATTCGACGCGGTCGCGCGCCTTGTCTTCGGACTCAATGACTCGGCCTCGCCTGCAGAGCGACTTTATCAACGGACTGTTAATCGCCGAAAACCGGCAACGCGTCACGAAACGTCAGGAGATTTTCGATGCAATTCGGCCAATTCTACCTGCTGGAAACCCCGCCCGGCAAAGACCACACCGAGGTGTACCACGAAGCGTTCGAACAGTTCAAGCTCATGGATGAATTGGGCTGGGACGCCATCTGGCTGGCCGAACACCACTTCGACCACAAGGCGCCGGGCGCCAACTACTACTCGATTACCCCGTCCATCCATACCATGGCCGCGTACGCGTCGGCCATTACGGAACGTATCAAGATCGGAACCGCGGTCATCGTACTGCCCTTCCATAACCCGGTTATCGTCGCGGAAGACTTCGCCACCGTGGATATCATGTCCAGAGGGCGGCTTCTCTTCGGCGTGGGGCGAGGTTACCAGTTGGAGGAGTTTCACAACTGGGGCATCGACCTGGAGGAAAGCCGGGAACGCTTTCAGGAAGAACTGGAAATCATCCTGAAAGCCTGGACGGGCCCCGTGGAATACGACGGCAAGTTCCACAAGGTACGGAAAGTCAACGTCATCCCGAAGCCGGTACAACAGCCGCATCCGCCGGTCTACGTCGCGGCGGTAAGTCCCTCGACGTACGAATGGGTCATCAAGAACGGGTACAACGTCCTGACTTCGTTCCTGCATCCCTACGACCAGGTTTTCGAGCTCTATGAAGCGTATCACAAGACGGCCGACGCGTGCGGCCTGTCAGGAAAGCTGGACTTCCCGCTGGCGAGATTCCTCTACGTTGCCGAATCGACAGAGAAGGCCCGCGAGGAATGCCACGACCAACTCATGTGGTATTTCCGCACCCTGCTTGCGGAGGTTATCGCGCCGCCGCCCGAGATCGCTCCGCCCGGACAGTTGGAGTTCTACCAGGAACTGAAGGAGAAATTTTCGATCATCAGCTTCGACGAGATCCTGGCGGAACACGCCATCGTGGGCGATCCGGACTTTGTCGCCGACAAGATCGCCTGGATCCAAAAACACACCGGGCTGCAGAATTTCATGGGCTGGACCCGCATCGGAGACCTGCATCCCGATCTGGTCTGCAAGTCCCTGCGGATGTTCTCCGAACACGTCGCGCCGGCGTTCAATTGAACGTACCGCTGAATTGCTTCCCGAACCCTTCCTATTCCCGCCACGCCGGCTGTGTAACATGCACCAGCAGCGCGCCCTCCGGAACCGTGATCACGGTTGACGTTCCCTCTTCGATATATCCCAGGTCCCCGACCTCGAAACGCACCGGCTCGTGTCCTTCCGCGTGGACTTCCAGCGCGCCTTTGAGCATGAAGAAGACCTCATTGTAGTCGAAGGTCCATTCCAGCCGGCTGGGTTCGAGGTATTCCGTGAATCCCGCGGCGAGGCAGTCGTCCTTGCCGAGAATCGGATCGGATACCTGAACCTTCGCGCCGGGCGCATCGTACAGCTTCATGTCCCTCTGGTCAGGTTTGACGATTTGCACCATCTAACTTCTCCTTATAATCTGGGCGCCCACAAGGGGTGCCCCTACCAATGCAAGGCAGGCGCATTAACGTGGGAGATCGATTCGTGTAAGTATGTTTTCTGTAGGGGGCGTTCGCGAACCGTGCCGCAATGTGGGCACCCACAAGGGGCGCCCCTACAAATGCAAATACGGCGCGTAAAGGTGGGACATCGATTCGTGGTTGTTTGGTTACTGTAGGGGCGTCCCTTGTGGGCGCCCGGCCTTTAACCGATTTTCTCACGTTTGCCGTCGTCGTTCGCCCGGTTCCAGAACCTGCCGTGTCTCCGCCTCCGCGGCAATGGTCTCCCAGTCCCACAGTTGCGGGATATACCCCACGTCGGCCCAGAGTCGCGCCTGGTCGGAATAGTGCGTGCTTCCCGGATGCCCGGAGGCCCCCAGCGGCACGATCCATAACGAATTGCTCCAGTCCGACGGATCGTGGATGTACCGGTTTACCGACATCCCGGTTGCAACAAAGGGCTCGCCCACGTCATACCCGCCGGCCAGCGGAACGTCCCCGTCCCCATGCGTGGGCAGGCATGGCGGATCCAGAAGCGGTGCGCATTCCGGAAAAATCTGCGACAGCGGATGCCTCGGACGGGTGTGGTGGACGCGGCCCCACCGCCACTCCGACATCTCATCGCCCAGGCGCTCCCTGAGGTCGCCGACGGCCTGACGGAGACTCTCAGCCAGAAGGTCTTCCCAGCTGCGTCCCTCCGGCAACATAGACCCGTCGCCCCGCTCGAGGCCCAGGATCATCTCCAGAACGATCAATCGGACATGCGCCTCCCCTCCTGAAGCCCCTTCCAGCGCAGGGGCCGCCATATCGCCCAGCAGGTGTTCCGCCAGGATTCGCGTGGCGCACAGGCGGGTCTGGGAATAGATCGTCGGCTGAGGCAGGTCCCGGTCCATGCGATAGTCCCACTCGCGCAGGAGTGCCAGCGCTCGCCCGGACGCCGCGTCGGGATTGCTGATATTCAGGAGCGCCTGTGTAAAAATCCTCGCCGGAATCGACGTCCGGTCGGCGTGCATACCAGCCATATCCTCCACGGTTGCCGTCCCAGGCTTCAGAACCAGAATGTCCAGTTGAAGCCGTCTGGCCCTGTATTCCGGACTGAAGTACAACCCGACGTAGTGCGGATAATCGTGTCCGGCCACGCGCTGGTTGCAGGTCACCTCGTACCCGGCCTGCGGATCGATCGCCCGTGGCAGGTCGTCGTGAGGTATATACCCCTGCCACTCGTATTCCCCGGTCCACCCCGGTACCGCCCGCCATCCATTGGCCTCGGTACGAATGGGGATCCTTCCCTCGTGCAGATATCCGAAACCGCCCCGGACGTCCACAACCGCATAGTTGTTCACCCGGTCGGTCCAATTCTCAAATGCGCCGTGCAGTTCCTCAACGGTGGTCGAGAACATCGCCTCCCTTGCGGCGTCCAGCCACGGGGTGCCTTTGATGAGGCCCGGATCGCTGATCGCGATTCCGTACCCGGCCTCGGGATTGCCCGCGATGACAGGGCCGTGATGCGTGACGGTCACTTCGATTTCCACCGGCTGGGCGTTACGTACCGCGATTGTCTCACGCAGGACTTCAGCCTGTATCCACTCGTCCCTGAATGCATACTCCCGCCGGCCTGACGTCTCCCGGAAGCGCTCGACGAAAAGGTCCTGCGTGTCGGCATTTCCGTACGTCATTCCCCAACCCACGTGCTGGTTGTGGCAGAAGTGCAGGATCCCGGGCATCCCGGGTATCGAAGAGCCGATAATCGAGAATTCGGGACAGGAGAGATGGGCCTGATAGTAGACGCTCGGCGTATCCAGTGCCCTGTGGGAATCTCCCGCCATCAGCGGCAATCCTGAACGGGTACGGTCCCCAGAAATCGACCAGGCGTTGGAACCGGCGTCCGCCTCCTTCAGCCAGTTGACGTCCTCCAGCGCCTTGCCGAGCTCCTCCAGCCCGTCCACCGCAGGCCCCCGATACACCTCCCCTGGTGGTACGGTGAGCAGATGGCCGCCGGGATACCCCTTGATCATGCGCGATGCCCTTTCGGGGCCGATTTCGAGGGCCAGGCGCGTCCGGAAGAGTTTCGGCTCAAACGTCCCCAGCAGGGTATTGCGCATCTTGTAGACGGCAATGCAGTGCCAGTTCTCCCACGGTTCGGGCGACCTGTCCAGGAGCTTGTATTCAACCGGATAGGCCGGTGTCGATTCCATGAACGCGTTCACGCCCGCGGCGTAGGCATCCACCATCGCCTTCGCCTGGGCGCCCGCCGACTCGTAGTCCAAACGCGCCGTGCGTCCCATTCCCCCCGTTCGCAATAACCGGTCCTGGTCGATGCCGTCCGGGCCTGCGATTTCCGCCCACCGGCCCAGCGCCCGGATCCTGTCGTAGTCCATATGCCAGAGCCGGTCCTGGGCTGTTGTGAAACCCTGCGCGAAGAAGACGTCGTGTTCGTTCCCGGCGCGAATGTGCGGAATGCCCCACCGGTCCCGATAGATCGTAACAGGGTCGATCAGGCCGGGCAGGCGCAGCGTGGAGGTCACATCCGGCAGCGCAGCCGCAAGGTCGGCCTTCGTGAGTTCTACGGGCATGCAATGTCCTCTTCAATGGTGGTCTAAGACGAACTCTGGAGTACCATGAATCGATTTTCGAACGGTTTTCTTCGTGCCTTTGTGCCTCTGTGTCTTTGTGTGAGAATGACGTCGATTCCTACCCGGACGCGATGCCGTCGAGCCAGCGTTGAACCGCCTCCGAGAAGCCGTCCGCGTTGTGGTCGGACACCACCGGAAACCGCGCCCGCAAGGGTCCCGGGGCGTTTCGGACGACAAATGGAAAACCGCACCACTGCAGCATGTCCGAGTCGTTGTAGTCATTGCCGACAGCAGCGGACCGGCCGGCATCCACGCCCAGGCGTTCGCACAGCCTGGCCGCGGACCGGGCCTTGGAAACGTGCTTTGGAAAAATCTCGAACCACGTGGATTGGTGGTCGGAAGGCGACGTGGTCCGGATCACCGACAGGTCCTCCAGGGCGTTCGAGAGCGCGTCGTGAGTGCGCAAGGGATCCGTTTCGGTCGGACAGACAACCACAAACTGCGAGGCCCGGCCGTTTCCGGGGCAACCGGGATTCAACGGGCGACAATGTTCCGCGTTGTATTGACGCCTGCGTACAAAATCGGGGTTGTTTTCGTTCTGCTCCCAGTACTCGAACGTATGGTTCTCCGGAACGGGCGCGTGGATCATGAAGTCATATCCGCCGTCGATAAGATGCCCGGTAACGCGGCGCACGTCTCCGGCGGAAAGGGAATGGGATTCCACCAGCGTCTGATCCCGACAATCGAAAACACCGACCCCGGACGAAGTGATCAGAAAATCGATCGGGAATGACTCGCTCAGGACGGTACGGGCCGACATATGCGACCTGCCGGTGACCACCGTCCGCCAGACGTTCTTTCCGCCCAGCTTTTTCAGCGTTTCCAGGCTTCGGACGCTTGCCTTGCGATCGCTCTGCAGCAGCGTGCCGTCAAGGTCCGTAAACAGTGCAAGGCCCGATCTTTCTTCATCTGGCGCCAACCCGTGCCTCCATCCATGTGCGGCCAACCGAACCGCCGCGCTGCTTAGCCTCAATCCGAAAAGATCAGCAAAGCGGCGACGCGATAAAGCCCTCCGAAACGGGCCGAAATGGTCGTCATGAAGCACATTTTTTCAGTTCACGTACAGTATCCTGGTGTATCCTGGTAATCAGCAGTCTAATCGCCTTTTTAACTGACACATATTCGAATTAACGTCCCCGAAGACTTACGAATCAAGGTTAAGCATCGGCAAAACGACAGGAATACAACGAAGCCTTCTTCATCCCTCCCCCGTGACGCGGATATGATGCGCCGGGAAATTCCGCGTGAATATAAAAACTCCGGAAGAAAACACATAACCCATTTGCTTCCGGATTGCCGCTGGCGATACATGAAAAGCTGGTATAACAAAAACGGCGCACTACCGTGCGCCTTCTCTCTCATTCAAGGCCCCTGACCTGTCTTCGGTTCAGGCGAATCCTGCCGATCTGCCGGTTAATCTCAATCCGAAAAAAACAACAACGCGGCGACGCGATAAAACCCTCCGAAACGAGGCGTTATCGACGTATAGCCTGAATAATTCACAAAAAAGGTAGTTTCCATACCCAAGTCATTGTATTATA
>JAPPJY010000006.1 GCA_028874335.1 Gemmatimonadota bacterium
CCGGATCAGGATTGACAAGATTATCAGGATCGGGCAGGATTAGATACGAAAGGCAGGATCAAAACCGGATCAGGATTGACAAGATTATCAGGATCGGGCAGGATCAGAAACGAAGAGCAGGATCAAAACCGGATCAGGATTGACAAGATTATCAGGATCGGGCAGGATTAGATACGAAAGGCACGATCAAAACCGGATCAGGATTGACAAGATTATCAGGATCGGGCAGGATTAGATACGAAAGGCAGGATCAAAACCGGATCAGGATTGACAAGATTGAGAACCAGGAGCGGGATCGAGCAGGATTGAAAACCAGGAGCAGAACGTAGCAGGATAAGAAGCCAAATTCAGGAAAGGTAAACCCCCATGCCGGTCCTTCGCACCAGCCGCATACAACGCAAGACATCGGAAACCGACATCGACCTCACGCTGAACCTGGACGGGTCGGGAGACTGCCGGCTCGAAACCGGCATCGGTTTCTTCGACCATATGCTCAACGCGTTCGCGCGGCACGGAGGCTTCGACCTGGAAGTGGCCTGCCGGGGCGACCTGGACGTGGACGCGCACCACACGGTGGAAGACGTGGGCATCTGTCTGGGCAGGGCCTTTTCCGATGCGCTCGGCGACAAGGCGGGTATCACACGCTTCGGACACAGTTTCGTACCGATGGACGAAGCCCTTGCGCGCGCGGCCGTCGACCTCTCGGGCCGGCCGTTCCTGGTCTACAACGCCGACATGCCCGACGAAATGGTGGGCGCGTACCCCACGGCGATGAGCCCGGAGTTCTTCCGGTCGCTCGCGGACCACGGGCGGCTGAACGCACATATCGACCTGATTCGCGGGACAAACGCCCACCACGCCACCGAAGCGATTTTCAAGGCTGCCGGCCGGGCGCTCCGGCAGGCATGCGGACAGGACCCCGGCGTCGTGGGGATTCCCTCCACCAAAGGCGTGCTGTAGGGTCCGACATGACACCCGACAACGCACGCAACGCGAGCCCTCGATTCGATCCCGACGCCGGTGGCGGAAAGGTCCTTACGCTGGATCAGGCCAGAGAGGTCCGGCGGCGTCTCAAACGAACCCGGGCCAGGCTGGTCTTCACGAACGGCTGCTTCGACCTGATCCATCCCGGCCACGTGGCTTTTCTTCAGCGGGCGCGCGCCATGGGCGACGCGCTCGTCGTGGCGCTCAACAGCGACGACTCCGTCCGCCGTATCAAGGGCCGAGGCCGCCCGATTCTGTCGATCGAGGAACGGATCGGCGTGCTGTCCGGCATGGAAGCCGTGGACTACATCTGCGTGTTCGAGGAAGACACACCGCACGAAATCCTTCGACACCTGCTGCCCGACGTCCTCGTAAAAGGCGGGGACTATTCCCCGGATCAGATCGTCGCCCGCGAAGTCGTGGAACGCGCGGGAGGTAGGACAGCCGTTGTTTCTACGGCTTTCAAGACTTCCACAACAGCCATCATCGATCGCATCCTCAATGCCGCAACATAGCACGGACGCGCTATGAAGATCCTCCACACCATCTACGACGACGTGGACAACCCCTGGTGCGGAGGAGGGGGCGCGGTGAGGGCCATGGAAATCAACCGGCGCCTCTCCCGGAAGCACGAGATCACCCTTCTGACGGGTTACTATCCCGGCGCGGCCAGGGAGGAAGACCGCGACGGCATCCGCATCCGCAGGATGGGGACGAGCCGGAACTATCTGCTCAGCCGTCTGAGCTTTTCGGCGCTGGCTTCCCGTGCGCTGGCGAAACGGCCCTTCGATCTCTGGGTGTACGACTTTTCCGCGTTCTCGCCCGTTTACGCGCTTCCGTCCCGGCAGGCGCGGTCGGTCATGGTCTTTCACCATCCCATATCCGCACACGCCACGCGAAAATACCCCGGGATCGGTCTTCTGGCCACCGCCGCCGAAGGCCTCCATACGCGGCTGCACCGCCGGATCATCGCCGTTTCTCCAAGTACCGCCCTCCACCTGGAGAGGCGCGCGCGCCCGAACACACCCGTCCATACGGTTTGCAACGGCGTGAGCCATCCGGCCCTGGCAGAGACTCGCGAAGCGGACTATATTCTCTTCTTCGGGCGGCTGGACACCTACAACAAGGGCATCGACGTCCTGCTCCCGGCATTCGCCAGGCTGAAACCGGCGCATCCGGACGTCCGCCTGGTCCTTGCGGGTCGGGGCACGGAGGCTCGACGGCACGAACTGATGTCCATGTCCCGTTCCCTGGGCATATCGGATCGCGTGGAACTCACGGGGCCTGTTTCGGAAGCTGAAAAATGGAACCTCTACGCCGGCGCGTTGTTCACCTGTCAGCCTTCCCGGTTCGAGGGGTGGGGCATCGCCGCGATCGAATCCGGCGCCGCCGGGAAAGCGGTGATCGGCACGGAGATCCCCGGGCTCGTGGACGCCATCCAGCGGGACCGGACCGGCCTGCTCGTGCCGGTGGAGGACCCGGAAACCCTCGCGGGCGCCATGAATCGCCTGCTCGAGGATTCGCGGCTGCGCGCGGACCTCGGCAATAACGGGAGGGCATGGGCCGCCAACTTCTCGTGGGACCGGATTGCCGGGGAGCAGGAACGAGTCTACTTCAGTTCGCTCGAATGATGGCAGACAGGAATGTCTGCCCCACCTTCATACCAGGCTTCCCTATAGGCTAGATGAGCCATCGCGTGAAGGTGGAGATCATTGATCGGTAAACGAAATAGCCGCTTTCGCTGTCGCCGTGTTCATCAATCATACACTTCACAGGGTGGAGCAGACATTCCTGTCTGCTCACATCCATAATACACAAACCAGGTACCCCTGTGTCAGAAGTCACATTGACTCACCGCCGTCTCCCCCACTGGAAAGTAGACGGCGCTATCTATTGGATCACCTTTCGCCTCGTTGACGCGATCCCGCTGGACAAATGCCACGCCGTCCAGGAAGCACGCAATCTTTGGCTCAAACGCCACCCCGAACCCTGGAATGACGCTGAATGGGCCGAATACAACCGAAGTTTTGATGAGAGAATCGAGTCCTGGCTCGATTCCGGTATGGGATCACGCACATTGGCGCGCCCCGATGCACGCAAAATTGTTAGTAATTGTCTCTTGCGCTTCAACGGCGAAAGACATAGGCTTCACGCAGCAGTCATCATGCCTACGCACGTCCACATCCTTCTCGAACCGCTGAAAGGCCACAACCTTTCACGGATCCTGAAGGGGATTAAGGGTGCGTCTGCCCGTGAAATCAACAAACTCACGGGCGGCAGCGGTACTTTCTGGCTCGACGAATCCTATGATCACGTCGTGCGCAGCGAAAAGCAGTATTGGCGCTTCGTCCGCTACATTTCAGAGAACCCTGCAAAAGGCGGACTGCGCGATGATGAGTTTTGGCTCTATGAGGGCGGCGCACGGCTTTCCTCTGGCAGCTTTCCGGGAAACGAATAAGAGAGTTGGCAGACAGGAATGTCTGCCCCACCTTCATACCAGGCTTACCTATAGGCTAGATGAGCCATTGCGTGAGCGTGGAGATGATCGTTCGGTAAACAAACAGCCGCTTTCGCTGTCGCCGTGTTCGTCAATCATACACTTCACAGGGTGGAGCAGACATTCCTGTCTGCTCACATACTTCAAACCCAAACCAGATACCCTGTGTCAGAAATCACATTGACTCACCGCCGGCCTTCCTTCTGGCTGCCTTCAGGGTGAGGATTAAGAGACTCGGCAGACAGGAATGTCTGCCCCACCTTCACACCGGCTACCTCTGGATGACAGCAGGAAGCACCGTGCTTGACTATCGGCCGGCATGTCATTCAGAGCGCAGCGAGACGGATATAGAACACGGCAGACAGGAATGTCCGCCCCACCTTCAAACCAGGCTTTCCTTTAGGCTCGAAGAGCCATTGCGCATATGACCACCGGATACGCAAATGACATCTGTATTGTGGGCGGGGCCGGGCGCGTGGGTCTCCCGCTCGCGCTGACGTTCGCCGGCAAGGGTTTGCGCGTTATCGTCTGCGACATCAACGAGGCGTCTCTCGAGATGATCGGCGAGGGGCGGATGCCCTTCGAGGAGAAGGGCGCCGGGGACCTTCTCGCCAACGCGCTTGCAGAGGGCCGGCTGAGCGTCTCGTCCGAAACGTCCTGCGTGGCCGACGCGGCTACCGTGATCGTGACCATCGGCACGCCCGCGGACGAACTCTCGAAGCCGATTCTCTCGACTTTCAAGAGCCTCGCGGACGACATGCTGCCGCATCTGTCCGACGACCAGCTTGTTGTACTCCGGTCCACGGTTTCCCCCGGGACAACGGACTGGCTGTACGACTACCTGCGGGCGAACGGCAGAAACCCCAAGGTCTGCTTTTGCCCCGAGCGCATCGTGCAGGGCCAGGCCATCGAGGAGATCCCGCTGCTTACCCAGATCGTCAGCGGCACCACGGCTGAAGCCGAGCGGGAAGCCGCCGCCCTCTTCAGACGCATCTCGCCCGGGATCGTCCACCTGACGCCCATCGAAGCCGAGTTCGCGAAACTGTTCAGCAATGCGTACCGGTATATCCAGTTTGCAACCGCGAACCAGTTCTATACGATCGCAAACGCCGCGGGCGTGGACTACAGCCGGGTGCTCGAAGGTATGAAGAAGGACTACCCGCGCGCCCGGGACATCCCCCCCGCGGGATTCGCGGCGGGCCCGTGCCTGCTGAAGGATACCATGCAGCTGGCCGCTTTCGCCAGCGACGGTTTCAGTCTGGGACGGGCGGCCATGAACGTCAACCAGGGCCTGGTGAACTACCTGGTCGAGGAGATTCGCAACCGGTACGGCGACCTGCGCCGTCTCCGCATCGGCCTGCTCGGCATGGCCTTCAAGGCGGACAGCGACGACACCCGGTTCTCGCTGAGCTACAAGTTAAAGGACATCCTGGCGTTCCGGGCCAGGGAGGTGATGACCACGGACCCGCACGTGACCACGGACCCGAACCTGCTGCCCGTCCGGGAGGTCCTGGACCGGAGCGACCTGCTGGTCCTGTGCGTGCCGCACGCGGCGTACCGGCGGCTGGACCTCAAAAACAAACCCGCCGTGGATATCTGGGGGTACCTGGACCTTGATTCGTAAGTCTTCAGGGACGTTAATTCGAATATGTGCGAGTTAATAAAGGCGATTAGACGGCTGATTACCAGGATACACCAGGTTACTGTAAGTGAAGGGAAAAAACGTCCTTCTTTACGTCGATAACGCCCCGTTTCGGAGGGTTTTATCGCGTCGCCGCGTTGCTGTTTTTTTCGGATTGAGGTTAACCTTGAGTAAGCTCTACCTGGTCACGGGCGGCGCCGGTTTCATCGGTTCTTCCCTGGTACGGCGCCTGCTTCAGGACGACCACCGGGTGCGGGTTCTCGACAATCTGTCACGAGGAAACGCGGGCCGCCTGGCGGACATAAGCGACCAGGTGGAATTCATCGAAGCGGACGTCCGGGACGCGGATGCCGTGCGCAGGGCTGCCCGGGGCGTGGAAAGCCTTTGCCACCTGGCCGCGGTGAACGGTACCGAATGGTTCTACAGCAAGCCTGAAATCGTTCTCGACGTGGGGGTGAAGGGCGTTGTAAACACCATCGACGCCTGCCTGAAGCACGACGTACCCGAATACGTCCTGGCCTCCAGCTCCGAAGTGTACCAGACCCCGCCAACCATTCCCACCGACGAATCCGCGCCACTTTCCGTTCCTGACCCACTGAATCCCCGCTATTCCTACGGCGGCAGCAAGATCATCAGCGAACTCATGGCCCTGAACTACGGCCGGAGGCGCCTGGAGCGCGTCCTCGTGGTCCGTCCGCACAACGTGTACGGACCAGACATGGGGCGCGAGCACGTCATCCCCCAGCTCATTCTGAGGGCGGCCGCGCTCGCAACCGAACACCCTCGAGGCGCGGTACCGTTTCCCATACAGGGCGACGGCTCGCAGACCCGGGCTTTCATCCATATCGACGATTTTACCGACGGGTTCGCCGCCGTACTTAAAAGAGGCGCGCACCTGAATATCTACCACGTCGGCAGTGATGAGGAAGTCACCATCCGGCGTCTCGCCAGGCTGATTTTCGAACGCATCGGCAGGGACTTCGAGCTCATCGCCGGAGCGTTGACCGCCGGGAGCCCCCATAAAAGGCGCCCCGCTATCGACAAACTCAGGGCCCTCGGCTACCGCCCCCGCGTGTCACTTCGCGAGGGTCTGGCAGGGACGATCGACTGGTACCTTGCCGACCGCTAGCAAACCCGCGACAACCAGCAGGAGGAACATGCGTGCCGCGCGCAACCTCCCGAAACGTCACCCGCTGTCAGATCAGCCAATCCGCGAATCTTCAGTCCGTTCTCTTCCTCGGTTTCGTGCCGCCGGTGAACGACATGCAACCGGTGGGCGCAGAGCCCGTCGACCGCCCGACGTTTCCCCTCGAGCTGCTCTACTGCCCGGACTCGCACCTGGTGCAGATCGGCTGTCAGGTGGACCCGGAAATCCTGTTCCCGCCGGAATATCCCTACACCAGCGGCACCACGCGCATTCTCCGTGAGAATTTCGCGGACCTGTTCGAACAGTGCAGGGACCGGCTGGGGGTGGACGGCTCCTCGTTTGTGATCGATATCGGCTCCAACGACGGCACGCTCCTGGCCAATTTCAAGGCCGGGGGCTGCAGGGTCCTGGGTATCGACCCCACGGACCGGGCACGGCTCGCAAACGAGAGGGGCATCCGCAGCCTCCAGGCTTTTTTCTCACGGGAGACTGCGCATTCGGTGGCCGCGGAATACGGCCCGGCCAATCTCGTGACCGCAACCAACGTATTCGCGCACATGCCCGACGTTGACGATGTCGTGGCCGGGATTCTGGACGTCCTGGACGAAACCGGGGTTTTCGTCTCCGAGTCTCACTACCTGCTGGACCTGATCGGGACGCTGCAGTACGACACCGTCTACCACGAGCACCTCAGGTACTATTCCCTGCACAGCCTGAAATTTCTCCTGGAAAAACACGGGCTGGAGATCTTCCACGTGGAACGCATCCCCACGCACGGCGGTTCCATCCGCGTCTTTGCCGCCCGCGGGGGAGGATATCCCGTGGATCCGTCCGTTCCGAATCAGCTGAGCGAAGAACAGCGGGCCGGACTGCTTGACCCCGAAACCTACCGCCGCTTCGCCGGGGACGTCCTGCAGAGCAAACTCGACCTCCTGGGCCTGCTGCGAGACATCAAGGCCCGCGGCGGCCGCATCTACGGTATCGGCGCACCCTCTCGCGCCAGCACCCTGATTGCCTATACCGGACTGGACCGCGAGACGATCGACTGCGTCCTTGAGATCCAGGGTTCGTACAAGATCGGCAAATATATGCCGGGCACCGGCATCCCGGTGCTGGAAGAGTCCGCACTGTTCAGCGACCAGCCCGAGTACGCGCTGCTCTTCTCATGGCATATCGCCGGGGAACTCATGCCCAGACTCACGCGCAAGGGTTTCAAGGGGGAATACATCCTCCCGCTTCCGTCGCCCCGTATCGTGGCGGAATAACACACCGTGCGAAGGTTCTGCCGGATTCGAAAGCTTAAACCAGGACCATGCCCGATCTCGACATCGTCATCCCCGTGTACAACGAGGGCGACAACATCCTGAACGTACTCAACGCGCTGTGCGATGCCACGAGCACGCCCTTCCGGGTTCTGATCTGTTACGACGACGAATCCGACGACACGCTGGAAGCCCTGAAGGATTTCAAGGATGCCCGATGCGAGATCGTCAGCGTCCGGAACCGCGGACGGGGCGCCCACGGCGCCGTCGTCACGGGTTTCAGCGAAGGCGACGCGCCGGCGGCGATCATGTGGCCGGCCGACGATACCTACAACGCGGGCATCATCGACAGGATGTACCGGGAATACCTGAACGGTTGCCACGTCGTATGCGCCAGCCGGTTTATCGACGGCGGTTGCATGGTGGGCGCGCCGTGGCTGAAATCTCTGCTTGTCCGGAGCTCCGCCTTCACCCTTTATTATCTGGCGCGGCTTCCCTCCCGGGACGCCAGCAATGGCCTTCGCCTGTTCTCCCGGCGACTGCTGGACCGGGCGCGGATCGAGTCCTCGGCGGGTTTCGCTTACGGCATCGAACTGCTGGTCAAATGCCACCGGCTGGGTTGGAAGATCGCGGAGGTCCCCGCGGCGTGGTACGAAAGGACCTTCGGCCGAAGCCGCTTCAGAGTCGTCCGCTGGCTTCCGGAATACCTGCGCTGGTATTTCTACGCCTTCGCAACCACGTATCTCGGCCGGGGTCCGGAGACCGTTCCCGAAACGAGGCACGCGGATACCTGACATGTACCTTGATTCCTCATTTTTCGAGGACGTTAATTCGAATATGTGTCAGTTAAAAAGGCGATTAGACTGCTGATTACCAGGATACACCAGGACACTGTACGTGAACTGAAAAAATGTCCTTCATGACGACTATTTCGGCCTGTTTCGACGGGTTTCGTCGCGGTGCCGCGTTGCGGCTTTCGCGGAATTGAAGTGTACTATGGAGCCTGACCATGAGCAAGCGCAGAAAAAGAGCCGCACGGCGTTCCGCAGCGCCGGGGCCTGAACCCTCGAAGACCCTCTCCGACCGTTTTGGTCCCTTCCTCGCCTCGACGTGGGCCCCGGTGGTGTTCTTCCTCCTCCTGAGCGTGGTCTACTTTGCCGGTTTCGTGTTTACCGATCACGTCATCCTCGGACAGGACACGGGAAGGGAATTCCACAAGGGGCGTGAGCCCTTTATCGAAAAGCTGGCCAACCTGGCCCCGGCCAACTGGATGCGTTACCTGGGCGGCACCCCGGTGACCGGACAGAGGACGACGGACTATTTCCCGCTGGAAATCATCGCCCTGTTTACAACCCGGCACCGACTCATCGGATGGCGATATTTCTTTGCCTTTTTCATGGCGGGGTACTTCATGTACCTCTGTATCCGCGGCTTCGGCATGAAGCCGCTCACCGCCTGGCTCACCGGCATTGCGTACGCCTCCGCCCCCACCCTGCTCACCTTCATCTACGCGGGTCATGACGCCAAGATGCTGGTTATCGGGCTCTTCCCGTTGATGGTCTGGGGGCTGTACCGCGGCATGGAAACAGGTCGCCCCATCTACTACCTCGTTCTGTCCGTCGCCACCGGCGCGGGCATCTTCACGGGGCACCTCCAGATGCTCTACTATGCCCTCTGCGGCGTGGGCATCATTTTCGCCGCCGGGCTCGTCCAATCCTTCTACGGCGAGAGAGACATCGCAGCGGCCCTGCGCCGAAGCCTTCTCAGCGCCGGCGCGGTCTGCCTGGGCATGGGCATCGGCGCCATGGGCGTGTTCCCGCAATACTGGTACACCCAAACGGAGTCCAGGCGGGCACTGAAGGATGGCGAAGGCAAGGGCCTGGAATACGCGCAGACGTGGTCGCTGCACCCCGAGGAAATCGCGTCGCTGGTGGTACCTGAATTCGCGCACTTCGACGATCCGGACCGAAGACAGCGAAACTACTGGGGCCGCAATCCCTTTAAACTCAATTCTGAATATTTCGGCATCGCCGTACTCTTCTTTGCCGCGCTCGCCGTGGGCCGCGTCCGCCGCGACCCGAGAATCTGGATCTTTCTCCTGCTCTTTTTCTTCGCCCTGGCCTTTGCCCTCGGACCCCATACCTTTGTGCACGGATACGCATACCGCTATATTCCAGGGATGAAAGTGCTCCGGGCGCCGGGCATGATCGCGTTTCTGTTCGCGTTCCCCGCGTGCGTTCTCGCCGCCATCGGATTGCAGCGGGTCCTCTACCCGACCGACGTTTCGCCCCGGACGCGACGCAATCTCGCGATCGTCGCCGGGGTCGCGGTGGCCCTACTGCTGGGTGTTGCTCTGGCTCCCCAGAGCGCCGTAAACGCATGGACCGGACTCTTCTGGTCCGATATTCCGGACTCGGCCGTCCGCGTCGCACAGGCGAACGCGCCGAACCTCAGCCGGGGCGCTATTTTAGCCGCGCTGATCGTGTCCGTCCTGGCCATTCTGACGTGGAGACGCCTGGGCGGCCGTATATCTCCCGCCGTCTTCGCATGCCTTCTGGTTCCCCTGATGCTCTTCGACACCTGGCGGATCGACCGGCAGTTCCTCCGATATTTCGACCCGGATCGGCAGCCTCCGCCCGAACGCGTCTACGGCGGTTTGCTTCGGCATTTCGAACAGGACACCGACCTGTACCGCGTACTGTTCGTATCGCAGCTTTCCATTCCCCCGCCGCATATGGGCGCCGGAAAGCGAACGATCGTGGACCGCGTCCGTGTGGACTTTCACGAACCCTTTACCATGCTGCGCTACGACCGGATGACCGAACCCCAATACCTCCGGCATTTCCCCATCCTGAATCTGCTGAACACTCGCTACGTCGTGACCCGGGAGCCCTTTCCGGACGGGCCCGCGTCCGTCGTCACCGACGGCCTGCATATCTACAAAAACGACTTCGCCCTACCCTGGTTCTACCTCGCGTCCCGATACCGGATCGAGACGGACGAAGACCGCATCCTGAAACTGCTTTCGGAGCCCGGGTTCAGGCCCGATGAAACCGCTATCCTGGAGGCCGAGCCGGGAGGATTTTCTCCTGACAGCGCAGACACGCGATCTCAGGACCAGGTCGAGAAGGTCGCGTATGACGATCGCAGCGGATATATCGAACTCAACGTCAAAGCCGGCGGCCCCCGCCTGCTTGTGGTCTCCGAGAATTACCATCCCTTCTGGCACGCCCGGGTGAACGGGGAGGAGCGGCCGCTGTTGAGGGCCAACTACGCCTGGAAGGCAGTCGCTGTACCCGCGGGCGAACACCGGGTCGTACTCCGCTTCCACGATCCCATTGCCACGGCCTGCCGCTGGATTACCCTACTTTCCACCCTCTTCGCCATCGCCTGCGCCGCCGCATGGTACTGGCGGCAGCGCTCCGTTAACCCGGCCGCCGCCGCCGCGGAGTAACCTTGATTCGTAAGTCTTCGACGACGTTAATTCGAATATGTGCTATTTAATAAAGGCGATTAGAAGGCTGATTACCAGGATACACCAGGTCACTGGCCGTGAAGGGAAAAAACGTCCTTCCATACGTCGATAACGCCCTGTTTCGGAGGGTTTTATCGCGTCGCCGCGTCGCTGTTTTTTCGGATTGAGGTTGGTCCATGGGCGGCAAGTCACCGGTCAGACGGATTGCAGGCAACACCGCGGTCCAGGTATTCGGACGAGCCATCGAGTTCGCGATCTTCCTGTTCCTCGTCCATTACCTGGACCTGAAGGCGTTCGGCGCCTATACGTTCATCCTGACCAACCTGATGCTGTGGGGGGTTCTCGCGGACGCGGGGACGTACAATCTCCTGATCAGGGAAGCCGCCAGCCGGGAGAACGCCGACCGGCTTCTGGGGAACGCGTTATCCGTCGGGCTGATCGCGTCCATCGCCGCCGTACTGACCTCAAACGCGTTTCTCTACCTTACGGGCCAGGGACGGGAAACCCTCATACCCGCGCTCATCGCCTCGCTCACGCTGTTCGTATCGCCGCGGCTGAACGCATTTCGCAGGATGTTCCAGGTCCGGTTTCAGGCAGAACTCAGAATGCAATACGTGGTGGCGTGGAACACCGTTTCCCACCTGCTCATGGCCGGCCTGCTGGTTGCCGTCGTTCTCAACAAGGGCCTGCTCGTCGCCATCTTCTGCGCGCTGATCGCCGCCGAATTCCTCTCGTTCGCCGGTCTGTGCATCACGCACCGGCGTCTGTTCAAGCTTCCCCGGTTCCGGTTCGATCCGAAGATCGTCAGATCGCTGCTGCGGCAGAGCATCCCGCTCATGCTGGCGGCGATATGCGCCACCGTCCACGACAAGATCGGCATCATGCTGCTCGAGTCCATCAAGAGCAAGGAAGCCGTTGGCCTCTACAATATGGCCGCGCGAATTCCGGACAGCCTGCCGTTTCTCGCTTCGATATTCATCGCCTCCGTGTTCCCCGTGATGGTGAGACACCGGGACTCGGACCCGGTCGCGTTCGACAGAATCTATCGCCGCAGCGCGCGCTACCTGCTGCTTTTTATCGTCCCAATCGCCGGCTATTGCACGCTCGCGTCCGGTGACGTCCTGAATCTCCTGTATCCCAAGCGGATTCCGGAAGCCATGTTCAACCAGGCCGGCCGGACGCTCGTCCTGCTCATCTGGGCGATGGTCTTCAAATACATGGGCACCGCGTTCAGTTTTCTGGTTGTGGCCGTGGGCGAGGAAAAGCGCCGGCTTGTCTGTCTGGGCGCGGCGGCGCTGCTCGGCATTGTTCTGAACGTCGCCCTGATCCCCACACACCACATCCTCGGATCGGCCGCAGCCGTGCTGATCGGGTCCATCGCGTATCCGGTTGCGGGGCTCTTCTTCGCACCGCTGCGCAAGTACGCCGCCGCGCTCGGCGCCGCCGCTATCAGGCCGTTGCTGGCGACCGCGTTGACGGCGCTTTTCGTATCGGCCATTACGGATCACTTTGTGGTCGCGGCCATCGCGGGGCTGCTCGTCTACGGCGCGTTGATCCTGATCTTCAAAGGCGTCACCCGGGAAGACATTGCGCTGTTGAAGGAATTGCGGGAATAAAGGCGGGCAACCACAAGGGTTGCCCCTACAAATACAACGACGGCGTTCCGAGGGCAGGATGCCCTCGCTCCAGGGGAGACCTGCCCGGGCACCCGCTGAAAAAGCTGTCAGCTATCAGTCCTCAGCCGTCAGCTAATGGCAAGGTCAAAGGCAAACCATCCGCCCGGCCGCGCAGACCTCTCTCCTGCCAGGAGAGAGGGAGTAAAGCAAAGAAACCGTTGCTTTTCCCTTCTTCCTTCTTCCTTCTTCCTTTTTCCCTCTTCCTTCAGGAAGGGGGTCAGGGGGAGGAAAACCGGGCGTTGCGCAATCACGCACCGTATGGTTTTGTTGAATACGGAAGGCAATTGGATTATCATTCGTATCCCGCCGCGTCGGATTTTTGCTGTCGCATTTTGCGACAGTTTCTGACGCTGGCTCGATGGTGGTGAGAGTTTAACGACAATTGTCAATGAGAGTCAGGAGACGCGGTATGTTATCCCATGAACCGGTACCGGATTCCGTGGAAGAAGCCGCCGGGGCGTTTCACCGCGACGGTTTCTGCATCGCGAAGGGACTCTACTGTGCGGAGGAGATGCTGAATTGGAAGGCGCGTATCATCGGCATCCTGGAGGCCGGCGGTCACTTCGACACGGAGCCGACGTCCACCGGCGTCCACGTTTTCCTGGCGGACGTGCTGGACCCGTTTTTCAGGGAGCGGATGAAGGATGCCTGTGTGGTTTCCATCCTGAACCGGATCATTGGACCGAACGTGGAGTTTTTGAGCGTGAAGTCGGTCTACAAGAACAAATTCACGCGGTTCGGTTCGCCGTGGCACCAGGACTGGTACTACTGGAAGGGCGCGAACAAGATTTCAGTGTGGATCGCGATGGACGACGCCACGCCCGAAAACGGCTGCCTGAAGATGATCGCGGGCAGCCATCTGAAACGGTTCAAGGTGAAACAGGTCAGAGGAGAGAACGGCTTCGGGTGGCGTATTGCAAATGAAGAATTCGCGGGATGTCCGGAGACCACGCTGGCGGTGAACCGGGGCGATGCGGTCTTCTTTCATGATCAGACCCTGCATGGTTCCTTTCCGAATACCTCGGGCGCGGACCGCTGGAGCTTCATTTCAACCTATCGTGACGGGTCAGAGAGGGACGAATCGACAGTATGGAAGCATCCGATGGTGGTCACCGGCGAGAGCGTGAACAGTGGGTGAGATGGCAGAGCGACCCCTCCCCGGAACGGGTACGGCAACGGTGCCATCGGATTTTCTCATCTTCGCCATTGCCTTCGGGGGCGGCTAGCAACCGGCAGCGGGCTTCATTAACAGCGCCCCTTTTCCACCCACGCGAACGAACGGCAGACCGTGCCGGTCGATGAATTCGCGGCACGCCTGGAAGGCGCCGTCGAACCAGGCGGGTTCCACGCAGTCGTCCACAACGACCCCTCCGCCGGGGACGATCAAAGGCCAGAGGGCATCCAGCGTCGCCGCCGTGGGCACGTAGAGATCGACATCAAGGAAGACCGCGCCGATCGGGCCGATTTCCTTCCAGTCCACCTTCGAACAGTCGCCCTCGATGATGCGGTAGTTGGTATAGCCGAGACGAGCAAGGCTGTGGTTGAAGACCCTGGCGCTGCCGTAGGAGTAGTCAGAAATCTCGGAGGCCCGCTTTCGCCGGTTCACTACCTCGTGGTCGATGCTCTCTGGTGTAAAGCCGCTGAAGGTGTCGACGAGCACGAGCGAGCGAGGATCGCCAGTGGTCCTCAGGTGCTCCAGAAGAAAGACCGATGTTTCTCCCCTCGCGACGCCGATCTCCACGACGGCGCCACCGGCGCCGCGGGTAGCATCGATCAGCCCGACCATGGCGGATAGTTCGCCCGGATCGACCCAATAGCGGTACCCGGGTAGCATTACGTTTTGAAGCACCGGCAGCCGGTACACAATCCGCTTGATCAAGGTCATAAACCTGCGAGATCGGAGGGTCAGTACGCGCACCAGCGAAGCGAATGGGCTTGCGCCGGTGAACCGCGGCGGGCGTGGCGAAACCGGGGCCGGTGAGGTTGGCATCTTTTCAATCCCTGTTCGGATGGAAGATTCCAGGCGTTCTGTGAATTTAATCTACTCTCCGCGTTGTGTCAACCGGCTCCATTCCGCTCGGCTACTGACGTGAGTAGGCGGGACACGTAAGACGGCCGCCCCTGCGCAGTTCCTATCCGAAAACCACGAGCGCGGACCGCTGGAACTTTATTTCGACCGTCCGGGACTGTCCGTTCAGGACACATCGACGGTATGGAAGTATCCGATGGTTGTCAGTGGAGCGCGCGTGAACGGTGGTTGATCCAGGCGGACAGGAATGTCTGCCCCACCCCCACACGGGGTTATTCGCTTATAGGAACGTCGAGGCTGGATAAGTCACTGGCAAGTAAGCATGCTGCCGGGTATTTGATGAGGGTGGAAATTGCAAACAGCATGCATGCGAAGGCGTTGGAGCGTCTATGCCGGAAACAGAAACTGAAATGAAGCCAGGAATTCATTTGCGCAGGACGGTCGTGGTGGAGGGCCGGTATGCCCGGAGATGGCATCAGACACAAGCCGCCGTAAACGGCGATCACGGACTGCTGGTCATCTCAATGGAGGAACTTGCAGCGCGGCTTGCCGGAGGGTTTCTGCGGTCGGTCCGAACCGATAGTCTCAAGGCGAGCGTTGCGGATGCCGTTGCGGCCGGTTCGCTCGCCGAACTCGACAATATCAAGTACCTGCCCGGTTTTCAACGGGCGGCCGCGGCCACCCTGTCAAAGGCCTGGCGGGCGGACCTGGGTCTGGCAGGCAGCAGGAAACCCCGCACCCGGTCGCTGGCGATACTCGAACGTGAAATACGTTCCAGGTTGCCGAAGAATCAGCTCCCGCACCCCGATCTGGTAGAGCGAGCACTCAACCGGGCGGCGGTTGCTCCCGTCCTCTTTGGCCGGATCGAGATCCATGGACGCACCGAGTTGTCGCCGGTGTGGCGGGAACTGTTGCTGCGGCTGCGCATGGAAACGGAGGTGGTCTGGGTGGCCGGCGCGAGACCGACGCCCGGCTGGCTTAGAGGGTCCGGCATAGACGTCCATGAGTCCGCGGCGGCGGATGCCGATATCCGCGCAGTGTCGTGCGCCACGCCCCGCCACGAAATCCTGGAGGCCCTCCGCTGGGCGCGGCAACATCTGACGAATGGAACCCCCCCGCAACACATCGCGATTACAGCAGCATCCCCCGCGACGTGGGACGATCACGTACTGGCCATTGCGGAAGCCGCGAAGCTGCCGGTCCACTTCATTCACGGCAAACCGGCGCTTGCGACAGCGGACGGACAGCTTGCCGCGGCGCTCGCCGAAGTACTCCTGCGCGGGTTGTCGCGCTCCCGCATGGTCCGGCTGGTTGGCCTGCTTCGGTCTTCCGCCGGGCGTTTCCAATCTTTGCCGGAAGACTGGCAGGAAGTCCTTCCTGACGATGCCCCGTTGCTTAACACGGACCGATGGCAGGAACTCCTGGACAAGCTCTCGCCGGAGGCGTTTTCCGACGGAAGAGACCATCGTCCGCTGCTGCGGCATATCATCGAGGCACTCCGCCTGGGCCTGGCCAGGGCGGAAGACGCAGGTGAGGCGCTTCTGACGGATTCAGAAGCGCTGGCAATCTGGAAGAGGGCCCTGGTCGAGGGACCGCCAGCCGCGCTGGACGTGACCCTGGCCGGGCTTCGCGTGCAGGACCAAGAAGAACCGGGCGGCGCCATCGTCTGGGGGCCGGCATCGGCCGTCGCTGCGGTTCCCCGGCCCTTCTGCCGGCTGGTGGGTCTTACCTCCCGCTCCTGGCCGCGCCGCGCCGGAGAGGACCCTCTGCTTCCAACCCACGTCGTCCGGCAGGAGGACCTGGAGCCCCTTCCCGTTCATGAATCAGACCGCCGGGATTTCGAGACGATCTGCAGGATGGCTGAACGGCAGGTTGTCTGTTCGAGAGCGCGGAGGGACAGCGAAGGCCGGCTGAACGGCGTCTCGCCGCTCTATCCCGAAGGCAGGGAAGTCGTATTCCTCGCCCAGGGCCGGGTCCCCGGGCATGCCGCAAGCGAGAGCGACCGGCTCGCGGCCAGACGCCGCGAATTCGCCGCGCTTCCACTGGCCCGATCCGCCACCCGGACATGGAGTGACTGGCGCAGCGGGGAGCTGACAGCCCATGACGGCCTGATCAGCAAGGGACATCCGATGCTCCTTCGCGCGCTCGACCGCACGCAATCCGCCACTTCGCTCTCCAGACTGCTTCGGGATCCGCTCGGCTATCTGTGGACCTACGGCTTCGGCTGGAAGGCGCCCGAAGAAACGGAAGAGCCGTTGACGCTCGACGCGCTCGCGTTCGGGTCCCTTCTGCACGAGTTTCTCGGAGAAAGCGTGAATCGGCTGGAGGTATCCAGGCAGGGCGGAATTGCCGGCGCTTCCCACAAGGAGATCGAACGCACGGTGTCGTTGACAGCAAACGCCGTCGCGGACCGATGGGCGGCCGAACGGCCCGTCCCGCCGCCCGTCATCTGGCGGCGGAAGTGCGAAGAGGCCAGGGAACTTGCCGCATCCGCGTTGACGCGAGACGAAGCGCCTCTGCCGGGGCAGAGAACCTGGGCGGAAGTTCAGTTTGGTTACCCGGGACGCAGGAGGGCATCCAGTGGAAGCGCCACCTTGCCGTGGGACCTCTCGACGCCGGTCTATATTGACGGTACACGGATCCGTATCGGCGGATTCATCGACAGGCTCGATCTGTCGGAAGACGGGCGGCGCGCCCGCGTTACGGATTACAAATCGGGGAGATATCCGGGAAAGCCACCTCGGATCAACGGCGGCGCGGAATTGCAGCGATGCCTCTACGCGTTTGCGGTAAGATCGCTCATCCCGGCGCGGCCCGAGGTCGAAGCGCGTCTGGTCTATCCGCGCAGCGACAAACCCGCCCTGGCGCTTGACGACACCGGGGAAACGCTCGCGGAACTGGCGAGCTATTTCAATGCGGCCACGGACCTTTTCGTTGGCGGAAAGACGCTGAGCGGCGCCGCGGCGGCCGATCGGTATTACGATCTGTCCTTCGCTTTGCCCGGCAGATCGAAAGAAATGTACCTGAAGACCAAGGGGCCCCTGGCTGCAATGACTCTGATGCCGCTGTCTCAGCTCTGGGAGCAGCCCTGAGATGCCGTGCGATCGTCAACATGCGCCGCTTTCCGACCTGGACGCGCGCATCGAAGCGCTTACCCGTCACGATCGTTCCCTCCTTGTCGAAGCCGGAGCCGGCAGCGGCAAGACGGCGCTCATGGCAGGCAGGGCGGCGCTGCTCGTGGCCGGGGGGACCGCTCCGAGAAACATCGCCGCCATCACCTTTACCGAAGCGGCGGCCGCCGAACTCCAGGAGCGAATCGACCGCATCGTGAGGGCCCTCGTATCCGGCAAACCACCCACAGAGATTGGACCGGCCCTGCCGACCGGTCTGAGCGACACGCAACGCGCCAATCTCGAAGAAGGCGCAGGTACACTGGACGAGTTGACGTGTACCACCATCCACGGCTTCTGCCAGAAACTGATCACGCCCTATCCGGTGGAGTCCGGCCAGGACCCCGGCGCTTCGATTATCGATCCGGCGGTTGCCGAACTCGCCTTTGACGACCTGGTGGATGCATGGCTGTCGGCGCGATTCGGACGGGACCCGGCCGAAGACGGATTGGGACGTTTGCCTGAGATCGAGCATCCCGGCGCCGATGGGGAGGATCTATTCGCCGCTCTCCTGCAGAGATCGCCGGATGAAACGCTGCGCCTGATCAGGGACACGGCCCACTTTCTGAGAATACACCGCACCGCCGAATCCGGGGTTTCCGACATCGATGAGCAAGCCTATACGAAATGGGTCGCCGCCGCGCGCGCATTCGCGGCCTGGTATGAAGGCACGGGGATTGAAGAACCCGGCACGGCCGCCGTCGCCAATAATCTCAAGGACACGGTGGAGGAGATGGCTGCACCCGGTGACGGCCGGATTCCTGCGGAACACCTCGCGGACCTGCTCCATCACCGCCCGCCGAACGCCTGCAAGAAGAACGAGCGCGGTTTCAAGCAGTGGCGCGCAAAGACAAAGTGGAGAAAGGCAGCAAAAGCCGCCGGCTTGAGCGCCGCCGAGGGAGAAACGCTTTTCGCCGCCGGACTGGCGCTATACGAGACGTGCGAAGGGGCTTACGGCGCATTCTGTTATACCCTTGCAGGACTGACAGTTCATCGATTCATCCAGGAATTCGGCACGATCCGGAAGCTCTACCACGAATACAAGCGCGATGCGGCGCTGCTCGATTTCGACGACCTGCTGTACCAGGCCAGGGACCTCCTGAGGGCGCACGAATCGGTTCGAACGGCGCTTTCCGGGCGATACACGCACATCCTCGTGGATGAGTTCCAGGATACCGACCCACTGCAGGCCGAAATCATCTGGCGTCTGGCCGGCGAGGGGGGTCCCGGGGAGCCGTGGCAGGAACGCGTGATTCGTCCGGGCGCGCTCTTCCTGGTGGGAGACCCCAAGCAGGCGATCTACAGGTTCCGCGGCGCGGACGTACAGACGTACCTCACCGCCCGGGACGCGCTTTCGCGACGCGACCCGGCATCCGTCATCAGCATCACGGCCAACTTCAGGTCGCGGGGACCCATCCTGACCTACGTCAACGGACACTTCGAGCGTCTGCTGGACGAAAAGCGGGGGCAACCCGGATTCACGCCGCTGACGGCAACGCGGGACGGGGACGAGGAGATGATCGGGCCGAGCGTTGCGGCTTTCGATATCGTGCTGGGCGACGAACACCGCACAGGTAAGGGGAAGCTGATCGTCGAGAGGGTCCGCGAGGAGGAAGCCCGCGTCGTCGCGGGAATCGTTGCCCGTCTGATCGGGTCCTATCCCGTCTGCGACGTGGACAACGGGAAAACGAGGCCCGCGAAGGCCTCCGACGTCGCGCTGCTCGCCCCAACGGGTACCAGCCTCTGGATATACGAGCGGGCCCTGGAGGAACGCGACATCCCCATCGCGACGCAGGCGGGCAAGGGGTTCTACCGTCGGCAGGAGGTGCAGGATCTGATCGCGGTTGCCCGAACGGTCGCCGACGCCCGAGACACGCTGGCGTTTGGCGCATTGATCCGGGGACCGCTCGTGGGCCTTTCGGACGAGCAGATTGCCGACGAGATTTACGCGTTGCCCGTGTATCCGGACCGGTCCGTCCGCCTGGACGTCAAGACCGATCCTTCGCTGGTCAGGAACCCGGTCCTGCGGCAGACACTCCGGACCCTGCAAGAGTTACGGCGAAAACGCCGCACCACAACACCCTGCCAGATCATGGCGGAGGCGGTGGAGGCGCTGGGGGTCCGTCCGATTCTGATGGCGCGCCACCACGGCAGCGCCCAGCGCGCCCTTGGGAACGTCGACCTGTTGCTGGAAATGGCGCGCCCCTACGCGGCGCGGGGCATTGAGGATTTCGCACGTGCGCTATGGCAGAGATGGGAAGACGCGGAAGACCAGGTGGAAGGCCGTCACGACGAGGCGGAAGATGCCGTCTCCATCATCACGATGCACTCGGCCAAGGGCCTGGAATGGCCTGTTGTCATCCCAATCAATTCAACAACAGGTCTCAGGCACCAGGAGGGCTATCTGTACCGCCGGCGGGACGACACCGTCCATTTCAAGGTACTGGGCTATGCGGACACCGAATACGAAGAGACGATGTTGGAGGAGGTCGAAGAACTGAACCGGGAGCGGGTGCGTCTCTGGTACGTTTCGCTGACCCGCGCGAGGGACCTGCTGCTTCTGCCCAGGCAGAACGAACGCGTTGACGGGGACTGGATGAGCCTGATCGACGTCGACGTGAATTCACTCCCTGCCTTCGACGCGGAGCGGTACAAAAAGACGCGTAAGGTTCAGGATGAACCCGGCGCCAACCGTCAGGACCGTGAAACATGGATGGAGGAGGCGGCAGTCATCGCCGCCAACATGCGCAGGATCACGTGGCGCCGCCCCAGCCGTCACGAGGACGCGGAACGTGTGGAAGAGGAGGACTCGACGGCCGTGTTTGCGGGCGAAGAGGAGGCCATCGAAGCCATTGACGAGCCAGCCGGCGGCCGCCCCGACAGTACGGCGCTGAAACGAGGCCTGATTCTTCACAAGCTGATGGAGGAAGTGCTGACCGGCGAGACGGTAGACGACGACGCCCGCGTGCGGGCCCGCGCGAGAGAGCTTATCGATCAGCAGGAACTCGACGACTCCCCGGATGCCTCGTCCCGCATATCCAGCGTTGGAATGGCGGAGATGGTCATCCGTACCCTGGAACGCCCTGAGATCGCGTCCCTTCGACCGCGGCTGGCGCCGGAGTACTGGGTCTACGGCAGCGATTTCGAAGGCCGGAAGATGGCCATCACGGCGGGCATTGCGGACGCCGTCACATTCGATGACGACGGCCGCATCGACGTGGTGGTGGACTGGAAGAGCGACGCGCGTCTCCGGGAGAGGCAAATCAGGATCTACCGCGAACAGGTGAGGTTGTATCTGAAGGCCACGGGCGCGAGAACCGGACACATCGTCTATCTTGGCCTGGATCACATCGAGACGGTTGTGCGGGAAAACTGAACGAACTGACGGGGTTGTCCGCGACGATCAGATGGGTAGCGTCCGTTCGCGTGCGTTCCGGCGGCTTGCCCGAACGCGATCGATTGAGGATTATTGGAGTCAGTTGAATGGGTCGGACATCAGACCGGGAAATTCGGTACAGCGACGGGGAAGCCGCCGAGAGGGATCTGCTCGCCGCCGTCAGGAGTACCGCGGATGTAAGCCTCGAATCCGAGGAACTGATGGGGAAGGTGAAGGATATCGCCTCACATTACTACCTCGGGATTGGCAGGTCGACGATATTGAGGTGTCTGGATCTGCCCGCTGAGAGCAGGGTCCTGGAACTGGGCGCGGGGTGCGGGGCCATCACCAGGTACCTTGGCGAGACATTCGCATCGGTCGACGCCGTGGATGCGAGTCCCATACGCGTGGAAATCGCCCGTGAGCGTTGCAGGGACCTCGACAACGTCTCGGTACTGTGCAGGGATCTGAGAAATGAGCGTTTTGATTCCAACTACGATATCGTTGTAATCATCGGCGTTCTTGAATACGCGCCGGTCTTCATCTACCCGGGAGAGGCGCCGCGGGATGCATGTTCAAGATTTCTGCAACTGGCCCGAAGCGCATTAAACGAAAATGGCAACCTGGTTCTGGCCATTGAAAACCGGATCGGTCTGGACTACTGGGCGGGGGCTCCGGAGAACCACACGGGAAAACCGTACGACGGCGTTCACGATTACCCGAATGCAGGATCCCCCGTAACGTTCACCCGGACGGAATTGCAGGAACTCCTGGCCGATGCGGGATTTACTCACTCGGCCTTCAACTATTGTTTCCCTGATTACCATTACGCTTCAACCATCCTCAGTTCAACCGGCGCAGAAAGAGAGTACTACCTCCACAACTGGGTCGGTTTTTCTCTTGATTCACCCAGGACCACAAAGAGACATACGTTCAATAGACCCCTCGCGGCGAAGACGCTGGGGGAGTCCGGACTGCTCAGAGAGTTTGCCAACTCGTTTCTGGTCGTGGCAGGCCGCCATCCCGTCCCGGACGCGAAATGGGTTGCCAGAAAATACAGCATGAAACGCCAACGCCTTTTCCGCATCGTCACCACGCTGTTCGCGCACCCGGAACCCTTTGTACGGAAGACGCCGCTTCACGCATCACCCGGGGAGTCCCGGGATACTGAATTTGACCGCGTGAGACTGCGGACGGAAGATGCTGGCTGGAAGCCGGGCAACCTGCTCTCATTCGAGATAGAACAGGCGGCTCTACGTAAGGACTTCCCCGACTACCTCTCCAGCCTGATCGACAGATATCGAGGAGAGCTCGAATCGCATTACGGAACGGGCGAGCGTGACGCGGAAAGCTATCCCCTGCTCAGTACCAGGTCTCTGGATGCGGTTTTCGCGAACATTATTCAGGATGAAGACGGCAGATGGCATTTTGTCGATGAAGAGTGGCAGACTCGAACTGAAATTCCAATCGACTTCATGCTCTACCGGTGTATCCGGTTCTGCCTCTTCGGCCACGGAGTCAGCGACGCGCAAGCCAGAAAGATGATACGTTCCCTGTATCCGTCATACAATCGCAGCAGGCACAAAAAAAACCGCGCACTGGCGGATGCCTTTCAGCGGGAGATTTTTCTGGACACCATCGATCCCAGGGTGTTCAAAGGGAATCTGCTGGGTCGTATTGTCAGAAACGACGTGGTCCGCCCCTGCCTGGAGAAGGTCTGGCGCAGGACACCGCGCAGGTTCCGGACAATGATCAGACGTCGTCTGCTGTAACGGTCTTTCTGTACACATCGAGCGTCTGTTGCGCTGTGCGGCGCCATGAAAATTCCGATGCCCTCTGAATACCCTTCGCGCTCAGTTCGGCGCACAACGCCGGGTCATTCGTCAGTTTGCCGATAGCATCCTCTATATGGTCGACCTCGTAGGGATCCACCAGGAGCGCTGCATCGCCCGCGACTTCCGGCAAACTCGATGTATTGCTGGTAATCACGGGACATCCGCACGCCATTGCCTCCAGGACGGGCAGGCCGAAGCCTTCGTACATTGAGGGGTACACGAAACAGCGCGCCGTTTGAAACAAGCGTATCAACTCCGCTTCGGATACGTAGCCGGTGAAGACGACGTCGTCCTGAAACGCTGCCGGGACGCGCACAATATCGTCGAAGAGCCATCCCTCTTTTCCAACAATGACCAGTCTGTCCCTGGTTTTTTCTTTTTCCCGAAGAGAGACAAAAGCTTCGATAATCCTCTTGAAATTCTTCCTGGGCTCCAGAGTGCTTACCGCCAGGATGAATCCTTCCCTCGATGCCGAGCCCGGTTTAAAATGCTCAGAGACGCCCTCGTGGATGACGTCGATCTTGTGTTCCGGTATGTTAAAGTGGTGATTGAGGTCCCTCGCGGTGTTGTGGCTGACGGCGATGAACCTGTCGACGAATCGGAATCTGTGCTTCAGGATGTATTTGAAGTAGAGAACCCGTCTGCGTGTCTGCCACTCGGGGAACAGAAGAGGGACGAGGTCGTGCACCGTCATTACAACCCTTGCATCGGGACGAAAGAAAAACGGGGCGGTCACGGTGGGACAGTGAACCAGATCGAATTCTGAGAGACATCGAGGCGGCGCGAAAACAGCCGAGACTAGACCGCTGCCAAATAACAGAGGGGGCGTGTGGTAAATCATACCGGCATGTCCGGGAAAGAGCGAGCGATGGGACCGGGACGATGCGATCAGCGTCAGGTCGAGGTCCTCGCTATCGGCAAGCCGGTGGATGAGATTGTGGATATACTGCTGAACGCCCGCGAAATGTCTGTCTCTCAATGCCTCAACAGTGATCGCGATCTTCATGGATCCTGGATTCTCCGGTTGAAATGACGGTTCCGGTCCACGACGGCGCAAGAATATATCACGGTACGGTGCAGTTTGTCAAACAGCCGGCGTATGAATCCATGTCGTTTCAGCCTGTGCAATCAAACGGAACACGGCGTTTTGTGCATAGCCCGTGAACCCTGAGAATTTCGCACAACGCGAGGGACCGTACTTGAACAGGAAACGAAACACGGATTTGAGCCAGCCAGGGAGCCGCGCGCTTTCCCGTCCAGCCCTTGTCGCCGCCTTATTTTTGTTACTTCACATAATCCCACTGGTTTGGCGACCCAATCCCATGTGGGGCGTGGACTTCCTTTACTATATGCCCGCGCCTGTACAGGTCGCTTTTGTCCTTCTGGCGGTTCTTCTCTTCGTGCCGAAGTTTCAACGTCTATGCCGAATCTGTGTGACATCCCTCCCGTTCGCGCTCTGGGACCCTGTCCGTCGCGTCTGGATATCCCGAGCGCTCGTAATCCTGATCGCCTTCGCAGGCTTTGTCCTGCTCTCTTCCGCCCGTAACTTCCTGGGTGACGGTTACCGCCTCATGCAGGCGCCCGCAGCGGACAAGTGGACCAGCATGTTACGGGCGCCGCTCACATATACCATTATTCAGAACCTGCACAACATTGGAAGTGCCATTTGGGAGACCGTTGAGAACACGTACCGCACTTACAGCTACGCGTCCGGCGTACTCTATGTCCTATTCGCCTTCCCGGTCGCCAACATACTGGCCAAGAATACCCTGGAGAGAGCTGTCGTTCTGGCCTTCCTGCTCACGGCGGGGTACATCCAGCTTTTCTTCGGATACGTCGAGAATTACGCACTTTACATGCCGGGCTTACTCCTCTACCTCTATCTGGGACTCCGAACGTGCAAAGACCGCGCTCACCTCTTTCTTCCCGCGTTCATGCTGGGGTTGCTGCTCGCCCTGCATCGAGGCTTTTTCATCTTTGGCCCATCCCTGTTCTATCTCGCCTATCGTTTTTTTCGCAGCCGGCAAGGTCGTATCCACCCCTGGAAAAACGCGCTCGCGACCACCGCGGCTCTCTGTTGTGTGCCTGCAAGTGGCTTGTTATTCCTTACGGTGAGCGGCGTCGGCGTCCACGATTACTTCTTTCGGGCCGGTGGAAGTCATTTCCTGCCATTATTCGACGAACCGGGATTTCAGGCACAATACCGCATTTTCTCGCTCACGCACATCAGCGACTGGCTGAATCAGCAACTGCTCGCTACTCCCGCGGCATGTATGGCGTTGTTTCTGCTCCGAAAGGGAGACCTCAGCCATCATCCTTTTCTGGCGGTTTGCTCAGTCGTACCGCTCTTCTTCAGTTTCGTTGGCAATCCGGAACTCGGCGCCTTCAGAGACTGGGACGCCTGGTCGCTACCGGCGCCGCCATTTTCCCTCTGGGTCGCCGCCCTTGTACTAAATCGCATACGGGACGGCGTTAATTTATCCCGTGGCACCTTCCTGATCTGCGGCGCGGCAGCGTTACACTCATGTATGTGGGTGGGCGTTAATGCCAGCGCGAGGGCCTCTGAACCCAGATTTGTCCACATGGCAGACGGGCTCAAGGGTCAGGCCAGCGTGGACGCCTGGGTGGCCGTGGGCAACGTACGACGACAGGAAAAAAGATACCCGGAAGCTATTTACGCCTACAAGAAGGCACGCGACGCAGACCCGTCAAACCCCAATCGCTGGATTCTTGTGGGTGCAACCTATAGTGAAATGGGGCGGTCCGAGGCCGCCATCGAATACTTCGAGAAGGCACACAAACTCCTGCCTAATCAAGCAATGCCGCTCATGAACCTCGGCGCAGCATATAGCGATCTCGGCCAGTTTGATAAAGCCATAGAATACACCAGAAGAGCCATCGCTCTCGATCCCGATCTCGCTGCCGCTCACATGAACCTCAGCGTCATTTACAGGAAAACCGGCAAGTTCGACAAAGCCGTCCAACACCTCGAAAAGGCCGCCGCGTTACGACGAAATGACCCCGTTATCCACGAGCATCTTGCCGAGATGTACAATGACATGGGAGAGAATGAAAAAGCCATCCGTCACCTTGAAAAAGCGAATCTGTTGCGACCTCGCCATACCCGGACGTTGGTGAACCTCGCGCTTGCCAGCAGCAACGCAGGGAATAACACACGGGCTATAGAACTCCTCAAGAAAGCAGCTGAGCTGGAACCCGGACTCGCGGCGGTCCACTTGAACCTTGGTGTTATCTACATCCGAATCGGCCGGCATGCCACCGGTATCCGACACCTGAAACGTGCATTCGAACTCCAGCCGGACAATCCCCTCGCTTTGCAGAACATCGGCTTCGCGTACTCCGACCTCGGGAAGCACGAACAGGTGATTCCATTTCTGCAAAAGGCCATCCAACTGGATCCCGACGCCGCAGACGCCCACCTGCTCCTGGGCATGACCTATCGCGCCTTGAAGCGCCCTGACGAGGCAAGAATTCATCTCGAGAAGACCCTGGAACTCAAACCCGACCATCCGCAAGGCGCCGAGATCAAGCAGTGGTTGAAGCAGACCCGCGAATAGCACCCGAACCGTCCCCAAGCCGTTAGCGATATGTACATACGATGTAGATCAGCGATATCCGCGCCGGCAGCGGGCGACCGGCCGGTCGCCCCTACAAATGCAATAAAGGCGCGGCGAGGGCAGGACATCCTCGCTCCAGGCCAATTTTCCGGAGTCCCCGGATTCCCACGTGGGTCCGGGATTTTTTCGTCGTGATGTCACGCCCCGAATCGAAGAGGCAGATTTGGCAGAACTGATATGCCATTTTGACATATACAATTTACATTACTGCCATTATGGCATACGCACGTCCTGGAACCGGGACCAATATACCGGATCCGCAGGTGGCGTTTTTCATTTAATTCGTATAAACTATTGATTTATATGGGTATATGGGATTATATGGCTCGACTCGATGTTTCTGGCACGGGGCTTGCGAAGGGTTATTGGCACAGGTTCGAGGGTGAACAGAAAGTCCTCGAGAACCTCAACAACAGTCAATCGTCGGGGAGATAACCCATCAAAAGGAGGATTCAACCATGACACTCACCCGGTGGCAACCCAGGCGGCGCTTCGGACTCGTTCCCGAAATCGATCGGTTTTTCGACAGCTTCTGGAGAGGTCCGCAACACGACCTCCCGGTCCTGTCGACGTGGAGTCCGGCGACCGACGTGCAGGAGACCGACACGGAACTGCTGGTTCACGTGGAGCTTCCCGGCCTGTCCAAGAATGACATCAAGGTCAACATGGACAACGGCGTACTGAGCGTCCGGGGCGAGAAGCAGCACGCGTCCGAGGAGAAGGAGAACCGGTACCACGTGTCCGAGCGGACCTACGGCCGCTTCGCCCGGTCGTTCACGCTCCCGTCCGAAGTGGACGCGGAGAAGATCAAGGCCGGATTCGAAAACGGTGTGCTCACGCTGACCCTGCCGAAGCTGAAGGCAGCCACGCCGAAGGCGATCGAGATCGCGTAATCAGGCGTCACATCGCCACAGAAAAAGAGACCGACGGAAAAACTGTCGGTCTCTTTTTTTTTTACACCTCTATACGTTAGCCATCAGCTCTCAGCCGTCAGCCATCAGCTAAGAACGAAAGGCAAAACCAAAAGCCACCATGTTCCCTTCCCGTGGGAAGGGGGTAAGGGGGAAGGTCTCGCCCCATCAATGATTTCACAACCAGCGACCGGGGGTACGGGGGGTTTTTCCGTGTTAATCCGTTCCGCATACGCCGGCCTGCCAACCCCGGAGGGAATCCTAAATCGGTGCGGGACGGAACAACGCGCCCTGCTCCGAGAGTACTCGTAAGGGTGTTCGTGTTCGAAAACCGAATGCCAATCTGAAAAGGAGTGATATGGCCTAGCGAAAGCTGTCGGCGATATGCGCGTCGAGGGCAGGGATGCCCTCGCTCCCGGGGGGTCCCATCCGTCACGACTCGAGGTCCAGTGCAACGGCAAGCGCGTTGTCCAGCGCGCGGATCCGTTTGGGAGACAGGGTTCCGATAAAATGCGTCAACGCGGACTTCGGAATGCTGATCAGCTGGTCGCAGAAAACGCTGCTGTCATGCTTGAGGCCTTCGTCCACCCCCACGGGTACCTGTGTGGAAAGCCCGTTGCAGGAAGAGAAGACCGGCGCGCAAATCACGCTCGAGAACCTGGAGTCAATAAGCGCCTGGCGGCTGACGACCACAAACACGCGAAAGTTCCGCGGATCCTGGCGCGACCCCCTGTAGACCCTGTAGAGTTCTCCCCGCGTCACAGGTCGACCTGGTAGGAAAGCACGTCGTTTGCTTCATCGTTCAACGCCGATGCCTTCCTGTCCAGGATTTCCGTATCGCGAGCATCCCGGATCCGCCGTCTCAACAAAGCGACGTATTGCCTCAACGCCGCTTCCAGGAACGCGGACCGGTTCTTTGGCGTATCGGGCGCCTTCAGCAGGCTGTCCATATCCCGGACCAGCCCTTCGGACAGGGTAATGGAGGTTTTTATCTTCAACCGGTCATCCTTCTGGAAATGTGAAAAGTAGTGTAATTGTCTTACTAAAAGTAGGATAATTGGATATGTTTGTCAAATTAAGCTGTCAGCTATCAGCCGTTAGCCATCAGCCAAAAAACGAAAGTCAAAATCAATGGCTACCCTTCCTCCCAACCCCGCAGACCTCTCTCCCCGACCCTCTCTCCCACAGGGAGAGAGGGAGAAAAGCAAAGAAACCGCGACATGATCCACCAATATCCGGAGCGAGGGCATCCCTGCCCTCGTACTTCGAGCAACCGTTGAGTTTCACTATCAAGGTCCTATTGCTTCCCTTCCTTCCGAAACCACGTTTGAAATATCGGCGCCGGGACCTCGCGAATCAGCCGTCGAGGGCAGGGATGCCCTCGCTCCAGGAGGGTCCTACCCCGGCCCCCGCTGAAGCGGTGAGACGGAAGACGGGAGAGATGACCTGCCTTGCGAGGTTTCTTCTCGTGCCGGAGGCAATAGGGGAAACATACGGGGCGAGGATTTCTTCTACCGGCTCACGTCTCCCCTCTACCCGTCTTTAACCACCGGTCGCATGGCCTGGATGTGCTCGGGGCCGGTCGCACAGCAGCCGCCGATGATCTGCGCGCCCATCGCCTTCCACTCCCCTGCGAAGCCGGCAAGGCTCTCGGGCGTGTTGTCCCCGGGCTGCAGGATTTCTCCCGGCTCATCCTGCGATTCTTCGCCCTCCGCGGGGCCCAGCGGCGCGAGCGGCTGGTAACCGATATTGGGATACGCGCCCACGCAGCCGTCGAACGCCGCCCTGAGAAGGGGAAGTCCGGCCGAGACCTGCTCCGGTGGCGTGCACATGATCAGCACGCCGGCGACACCGCTCCCCTCAAGGGCCGTTGCAAGGTCCTCGAGACGTTCCTCGTATTGCATATTGCCGTCTTCCCGAATGTGCCGTACACCCAGAAACACAGGCAGGCCGGTTTCCGCGCTCGCTGCCGCAGCGGCAACACAATCAGCGATATAACCGACGTATTCGACCCAGACCGCATCCACGCCTACCCCGGCCAGCAGCTTCGTGTGGTCTCGAATCTCCTTCCGGTACGCTTCCTCTCCCAGGATGTCGCAGTCGGACGCGGTGCCGCCAACCCGCCTCTGGACACACGGCGGCGCGATGCCGCCGGCCACAAACGCATCCGGATTCACGGCATCGCGCGCGGCCATCGCGTTTTCACCCGCGGCTGTCGCGTACGCTTCCCACCTGTCGCCCAGGCCGATGGGTTCCATCCGCGTGGGGCTCGTCCAGAAATTGTTGCTGATGATGATATCGGCGCCGGCGCGCAGGTAGTCGCCGTGGACTTCACGGACGGTCTCCGGGGCATCGATATTGGCCGTGGCCGACCAGGCCTGTAGGCCGCCCTCCGCCGTGGCGCCCTTCAGCACGTCGATACCTCGACGCTGCAGTTCAGATCCCGTTCCGCCATCCAGGAGCAGCGTTTCTCCGCTCGAGATCCGTTCGAGAATTCCTTTTGAAGACATTGATTTCTCCTTTAGCAGAATCAGCATTCAGCTATCAGCCATCAGCCAAAAAACGAAAGTCAAAATCAAAAGCCACATCGCCACCCGGCCCAGACCTCTCAAAAAAGCTATCAGCTGTCAGCCGTCAGCCCAAAACCGAATCAGGTGACGTCAACGCCGTTATGAGGGCGACCGGCCGGTCGCCCCTACAAATGCAATTGTGGCGCGCCGAGGGCAGGATGCCCTCGCTCCCGGGAGACCTCCCCCAACCCACAGAAGCGGGGAGACGACAACACCGCACGCCACCGGTTTTCCGCTCTCCTCAGCAATCCTCTACCATTCTAACCTTGATTCGTAAGTCTTCGGGGACGTTAATTCAAATATGTGCTTGTAAATAAAGGCGATTAAACGGCGGATTACCAGGATACACCAGGTCACTGGACGTGAAGGGAAAAAACGTCATTCTATACGTCGATATTGCCCCCTTTCGGAGGGTTTTATCGCGTCGCCGCGTTGCTGTTTTTTTGTATTGAGGCTAATCTCGCGAGCATCCTTTTGCAGACGTGACAGACGTCAAAGTTACCGCTGCTTTTTCCTTCTTCCTTCGTCATTTGTCCTTCTTCCTTTTTCCTTCGTCGCTCTTCATTCTTCATTCTTCATTCTTAATTCTTAATTCGTCCTTCATGAAGGCGGTCAGGGGGTCGGTCTCGCCCTATCGATATCCGGCAGGGTAAACCGCACCGTATCAAACCGCCGCGCCATTGCGATCGCGCGTTCCTTTGCGACGTCCGGGTCCCGTTCGCTAACCACGTCCAGGATGCAGCCGACGATTTCCGGGGCATCCGCCTCCGTCATGCCGTAACGGGTCACTTCCTGTACGCCGATGCGAAGGCCGTGTTTCCCCATCTCCCGGGGCGCGCCGGCCGCGTTGAGCAGGATATGGCAGGCTTCCAGTTGTCTGACCAGCGCGCCGCTTTCGCCGAACGCATCCACAACCGGCAGCACCGTGTGAGATTCCGTAAAGCCCAGATCCGCGCCCACCACCGGCACGCCCTGTTCCTGAAACGCCCGGCCCAGCGCTTTTGCATTGCCGATGATCGCATCGGCGTGCGCCTCTCCGCACGCCATCCACTCCAGGAACGTTCCCGCCAGCGACGGCACGCGGCTGAGGTGATGATTGGCGATCATCAGCGGCGTTATCGCCATTGCGATCCGTTCCGCGACGTCCCTGTCGTTGGTCAGGATCATGCCCCCCTGGGGACCGGCCAGCGTCTTGTGCGTGCTGGTGATGATGACGTCCGCGCCTTCCGTGAGCGGAGACTGAAACCGTCCACCGGCAATCAGCCCCATCACGTGGGCCGCGTCGTAAACGAGGATCGAACCGGGACTGTACCGATCCATCGCGGCCCGCAGTTCCCGCACGGGTTGGGGAAAGATGAAATGCGCCGATCCGATGCTGACGAGTCCGGGGCGATGCTCCCGGATGAGCGAAACCGTTCGATCCAGGTCGATATTGGCGTTCATTTCGTCCCACGGGATCGAAATCGACTTCAATTCCACCCTCAAGTCCGAGTTCGCCAGCTTTGCGGCGTACATGTGCCCGTTATGCACTTCCAGGACGGTATCTCCCGGTCTGGCTAGCGCGAACATCGCGATGATGCCCGCGATATTGCCAGACAACGGTCGCAGGTCCACATACGCCGCCCCGAAGAGCCGCTTCGCCAGTTCCTGCGCGACCTCCTCCATCTGTGTGAGAAACGCATTCCCCGGATACCCCCGGTTCCGCGGATCGATACCGGTGTACGACCCGTACCTGTGGTCCAGGTCGTTCACGATCAGACGCTCCGCCAGGGGACTTGGCCTGGTTTCCGAGGCGATCAGATTCAGGCAGTTTTCGCGAAACGCCGTATGCTTCTCAATCAGCGAGTCGATTTCCGCGACTTTGCGTTTATAGTCCATCAGGATATCCCTTCTGCCCCGCATCTCAACTCAACGCTTCGATCAGGTCGACCTCGCTATAGAGAAGCGCGCGCGCAAAGGTACCCTCGCCCAGGTAGTCGGTTGCGTTCCACGCCCCGGGCGCGCTGTAATAGGCCGTAACGAGCCGGTCCCCCAACCTGACGGTGGAGGGGTAGCCCAGATCGCGGTTACCCAGATCGTCGCACACGATCATCGGACCGCTCCAGGTCCGGCCCGCGTCTTTGCTCACCCTGGCCTGGACGCCGAACGGTTCGCGGCGGACGCCATACACCATCAGAATCCAGTCGTTGGAAAGCAGCGTGAGGTCCGCGGGGTGCTCCCGTCCGGCAGTCACTTCCAAGGGTGCGTCCCAGGTGTACCCTCCATCCGCAGATCGGCACACCGCGACAAGACCGCCCCGGTCCGCCGAACGCATCGCAGCCAGAAGAACCCCGTCGGACGTCAGGAGCAGGGCCGTTTCGTTGTACCGTTCGGCAATCAGCGATGGCCGGTCCCAGGTCCGGCCGTTGTCATCGGAACGAAGGATATACGCGCAGTCGTCCGCTTCGTTTGCGGAATCGTTATCGGAACCATAGAGCGGCAGCAGCATTGTCCCGCCGGGAAGGCTGACCATGTGGCCGAACCCGGAGTGCCTTTTCATCGCCGGGAATCCGAGGGGCCGATCGTCTTCCCAGCTTCGCCCCCCATCCCGCGAACGGATGACGCGCATCTGCACCCGACGCAACTCCGGTGACCAGGTACCGTCTTCGCCATAGGACGCCTGTGTGTGGTACGCCACCACAACGGTCCCGTCAGGCGCGACGCCCACCGCGGGATTCCGGTCGTCCGCCTGCGAGTCGACAATCACGACCGGCGCTTCCCACGCGCGCCCGCCGTCCGGCGAACGCATCGCCTCAAGCCGGCCGGTTACACCGACATGACCGGCGCCGGCGCGGATCACGGCCAGGACTTCCTCGCCGCCCAGGTTGGTGAGCACGGGAAAATAGCCGCGATCCCGGCAGAGATACACCTCGGAAGCTGAAGGAAACCGGCGAAAATCGATGGTGGCCATAAAAAAGTCCTTTCAATAATCAACTAACGGCGGGGGCAAATGCGTAAGTCAGCTCACACAAAGACACGAAGAAAAGCTCTCAGCTGTCAGCTCTCAGCCTTCAGCTAAAAGCGAAAGACGAAAGGCAAAGTCAAAAGCTACCCCTCCACCCAGCCCCGACCTCTCTCCCCGGCCCTCTCTCCCACCGGGAGAGAGGGAGGTAAAACATGTTTCGCGTGCCGGTCATTGATAAACACTCTGATTGAAGGGATACCAACGTCCCGGCACGGCAAAAAGCCTGTACAACCACCCATCACCGTTCCCCCTTCCTTTCAGGAAGGGGGTCAGGGTGTAGGTCACGCGAAACTTTACATATGCCACACATGCGGTATCCGCCAGGTGTCCCCGGGTGCGACGTCGTAGATGTAGAATGGCTGCCCGGCAAACGCCGACGCTGCGCCGGGATCGGCAAGCGTAAGCCTGCCCTTCTCAGCCGATTTCAATCGGGGCCCGGTCTGCCCGCGCACGTGCGAAATCGTCTTTCCGTCAAATAAATCTCGTACGACCTCGAGCTTCAGCATCGGGGTGTCCGTCAACAGCGTTGCGCCTTCCACCCTCGCAATCCGTCCCTCGCTCAACAGCAGATCCATCTCTTCCATTGCGATCAGATACCGGCCCTCGCCCGCATCCTCGATGCCCGTGATCTCGTATGACGAGTTACAGATGGTGTCGGGATGCGCGATGACCGCCGTCCGCCCCGTCAGCGAGCCATCCACCGGAAGCCGGACCCGCGACGAGACAAGGATCCGGCGGCGGTCGATATCCACCGAATGGACCTTTCCCGCCCATTCGCCGGGCCCCTCCATTTCGATTTCCCCGAAACGGAACACCCTTCCGTTCACGACCTGCGCCCGCCGGATCGCGTCGCCCTCGCGTTCCACGAATGCCCAGTCTCCGTCGAACAGGAACGGCAGGCCGTCCACCTCGCCCTCCGCGACGCCATCCGGACCGAACAAGATATAGTGGACCCGGTTGCCGATCTCGACCCGCATACCCGCGGTGCGTCCGCCCGCCGGCAGCGGCGCGACCCCGTCAATATAAGGACTGCCTGAAAACGGCTCCAGAACGCCCGCGAACCGGTTCTCCTTTCCATGCATTCCCGAACGCCGCACGATCACGTACCGGTCCCACGGGCTGTGGCCCTGCAGTCCCGTTCCCTCGGCGAGCCCGGTGATCACCGTTGAACCCGCCTCGCCGGTCAAATGCAGCCGGATGCCGGGGCCGTTTTCTTCCGTCCGCCAGGCTGCCGTCACCCCGCGGTCCGTGCGGGCCCTCGCCACGTCCTTCACGTACCCGTAACCGGGCGCCTCTCCGAACGGGACGTCGGGACCGGCGAGGGTGCCATCGGCCTGTTTCTTGAACGACGCGCCCCCGGACAATGCGATATCGAACCGTTCCGCATTCTCCCCGGCCCAGCCGTGGAAACTGTAGTCGTGTTCCGCACCCCCGGCCATGCGAAAAAGATCGACCACGTAGGCACGCTCGTCGTCCACCGGAACCAGCGCCACCGCGCGCCGGTACCGTTTCGCAAGATCCGGATAGGCCCGCTCGGCCGACGCATCGGCCAGGCGCACCCACGGCCCCTCCACCAGCAGATTCAGGCTTCCCGTTGCGAACACCTGGTTCACGCCGTCGATTAAGGCGGTGCAGTGGCTGGCCGTGTGCGTCTCCCATCCGTCCTTTTTGGGCGCCACCCAGCTTGGCGGATACCCAAGGTCCGCGGACAGATCGTAACCGTACGCAATGATATTCACCGCCAGCTTATCCATATGCCCGTGGCCCCGGTTCCCCTTGCCGTAATTCAACACAACATGCCGGCGGCCGGCCTGTTCATCTCCAGCGCGCAGGATGCAGAAGCCCGAATCGTGCAACACGTCGCTTCCGGACGATTCACCTCCCGCCTTCACCGTCTCATTCCACGGTTCGCAGTGGAACAGGAGATAGAGGTCGCCGTCGCTGCGCGCGGCGTCCGGATCGCCGCCGGTACCCGCCAGAATCCGGCGCGCGTAAAGGTCCCTCGCCTCCGGCAGACGCAGGTAGCCGATCTCGTCCTCCAGCGAATACGGCGTTCGAAGGACCCGGTTCCGCCCGCCGCCCGTGTCGCCGATCATGGGCACGCGTCCGTCGCAGTCCACCGCGCTCGCGAATTCCATCATCTCCCGAAGCCGGAATTTCGGGTCGCGATACAGGTCGACCGGCGACGTGAAGTACTCCCCATCCTGAAACCCGAGGGTCCATTCGGCGGCATTCAGCGCCCCGCGAATGTTGCCCGCGCCGTAGCCGATCGAGTCGTACCAGAACTTCCCGTCCCGGAAGAAGCTGTTGGACATCACGTTGTAGAGACCCGTAGGCGCTTCCAGGGCCTGCCTGATCATCGCACCGTTCTGCATGCAGGCCCCGACTTCGAGCAGACAGTAGAGCGACGACGTCAGGAAATCGCCGCCGGCGATAGGCAGCGTGCGGTCCAGAAACTCGTAGGCATACGCAAACAGGTTCCGGTGGATGTTAAAGTTGATATCCGACGTTGCCTCCGGTCCGCCCCTTCCGTCCCTGGCCTCGAAGAATCCCACCAGGTCTTCGTCCTCCCCTATCGCCTCAAAGACGAGATCGTACGTCAACGCCACGTTATGCAGGAATGACTGCTCCCGTCCCGACGCCTCGCCAACGTAGCCCCGGATGGGGTCCTTGCCCCGATCGTAGGCTTCATACCCCTCCTTGATGCCCTGCAGCCTCCCGTACACGTCAGCCAGGCGGTTCAGCAGGACGCCCGCCTTATGGGCATATTTTCGTTCGCCCGTAAGCGCGTACGCCAGCGCCAGCGCCTGGGATGCGGGGCGTCCCTGGTGCCCCTCGCCCGTTTGAGGAGCGTAGGGGCTGGAAAACAAACGATATAGCAGATAACACCGGTACGCGCCGACGAAATAGTAGGTGACGCCGGCGTTCGGGAACCCGTCGGGGGCCACCCACCCCGGTCCACCGTCCAGAACCCGAATCGTCTCTCCCGTGCCCGGATTCTCGACCTCGATGCCCTGGTACCACCACTCGCCGCCCAGATTGCACCGCCACTGGTATGGATGCAGGAGATCGCCTTCGAACGTGGACCGGTTGCCGCCGTGAATCGGACACCCGTCGTACTGGGCAACGGTCAGCGCCATGGGATTCTGCGTCGGTACCATCGCGAAGAGTGTCTCATCGGAAAATCCTGCCCAGAAGTCGGCGTCCCGTACGATCCGGTCCACCATTCCCCGAGCCCAGTCCAACCGCTCCACGTTTCGCCTGGCGCGCTCCAGGTCCCCGCGACTGTAGATGCCCGCCAGCCCCTTCCGCTTGCCGCCGCCGATCACTTCTTCGTGGAACCGGGAGGCGCGCGCGTACCGGTCCGGTTCGTGATCCGGCAGCGGGTCGCGGAGATGCAGATGCTCGTACAACGCCCTCAGCGCCGGTTCATCCTTGACGACCTCACCCTTCACAGGCATTCTGACCATTTCGTCTCCTCCAGCCACGAATCGATTTAGTTGGGTTACGCGCTATCGTTGTATCTGTAGGGGCGACCCTTGTGGTCGCCCGCCTTTCCCTTAGTGCCTTTGTGTCTCCGTGTGAGCCGATTCTCGAATCCGGCTGACTGCTGATTGCTTGCATCTCGTCGGGGAATTTTCGTAATTTTCGAAGCCGCTCCTCGAAGTCACACACCCAGCCAACCCTTCTCCAGGAGACCGTTCAGACAATGACCAAACCCCTGAAACTCGCGGTTGTGGGCGTGGGCCGTATCGGTGTCTTTCACGCCAGCCACGTCCAGGAACTGGGCGAAGCGGAGGGAACCTGCGAGCTTGTCGCCGTGGTTGACCGCTACGGCGACACCGCCGAAGACGTTGCCCGGAAACTAGGGAAAAACCAGGCATCCGAAATCCGCGCCTTCAAGAGCACGCGGGACCTGGCGGACGCCGGGCTGATCGACGCGGCAGTTGTGGCTTCGAGGACCGAAGACCACGAATCCGACGCCCGGACGCTGATCGACGCGGGCTGCCGCGTGATGCTCGAAAAGCCCCTTACCGGTTCGGTCGAGGCCGCAGCCGACTTCGTCAGATACCTGTCGAGAGATAATACGAAAAAGCAGGCCCTGATGCAGGCCTTTATGAGGCGCTTCGACGAGCCGCTGCTCCATGCGAAATCCCTGCTGGACCGGAACGCTATCGGCGACCCGTTCAAGGTCGTATCCGTCCTCGAAGACCCGCACCCGCCGCCGGTGGGCTACAACAGCCCGGGCATCGTGCCGGACATGGCCGTGCATAACATCGACGAAGCGATCTGGCTTCTTGGCGCGCTTCCGGAACGGGTCGGCGCAACAGGTGCAAACCTGCACAACTTCAGAGTAACGACCGTGAAGGAGGATTTCGACGACGCGCACCTGCATATGACGTTTCCCGGCGACGTTATCGCGCAGGTCCAGGTGAGCAGAAACCACGTGGCCGGGTATCGCAACGAAACGTGGATCTACGGAGGGGGCGGGCTCATCCACGTGGGTCACTTCCAGGAAGATCCGCTGCGGGTGACGGTGGAAGCGTACGACCGGGGAGGCGTTTTTGAAAAGAAGGACTTCCGGATGAGAGATTACGGCGGGGAAGTCCCGGTATTCATCGAGCGGTTCGGACCGTCGTACAAACGGGAACTCGCGTATTTCGTCGACCGCTGCCTGAAAGACGAACCCTTCAGCGTGACTCAGGAGGACGGCCTCAATGCCATGCGCGTAGCCGAGGCCGGGGTCCGATCTCTACGCGCGGGAGGGCAGACGGTGACTATCTAGCCACCCCTCACGGCAAAGGGAATTCGACCCGGCAGTTCCCGCCGTGGTGCGACTTCAGGATCCCCATCATAATCGCCACTGTCTTGCGCGCCTCCCGCGCGGGCGAAACCAGGTCGCCGCCTTCCTCGAGTACCCGGATGAGTTCTCCCACCGCGGCCGTCTGGTTCTCCATGGCGTATTTCCCGGACAGAATGGGTGACGTGGACGACTCGTAGTGCGACCTGCTCCGGATCAGGGATGCGCCCCGGTCGGAAATCTCGATGCGTCCATCCTCGCACGTCAGCGAGAACTGCGAACCGGGATAATTCACTTTAAAGGCATTGTAGAACGCCCTCACGCCGTTGTCGAACCGGATGTACGCCGATGCGTACGGATCGACGGCCGGATCTTTCCCGCCGTCCCCCTTGTATTCGGTGAAATGCTCGAACCCCTCTTCGAGTTCGGCCGCGAGCCACAGCGGATTGGCCTCGGCGAAGAAGCAGATCATGTCCAGCAGGTGAGTGCCGTTCCGGAACATCATCGCCCGGCGGCTGAACTGCTCGCACACAACCGTTCGCAGCGGTCCGATCTCCCCCCTTCGAATGATCTCTCGCGCCTCGAGATAGCTCGGATTCCACCGCCTGGTGTGCTCGATCGAGAGCAGTACGCCGTTGGCTTCGGCGGCGGCGATCATCCGGTCCGCGTCTTCCAGCGAGGTGGCGATCGGCTTTTCGCACAGGATGGCAAGCGCTCCGCTCTCGGCGGCATCCACGGTCATTTCGGCGTGAACGTGGTCCGAAGTCGCCACGCTCACCAGGTCCGGCTTCTCCACTTCCAGCATCTCCCGGTAATCGGTATAAAGACCCGCATGCGGCCACACGTCTCCCCACTGGTCTTTGAAATCCGCCAGCGCCTCCGCCCTGAGGTCGCACGCACCCACCACCCGGGTCTGAGGATGCCGATCGTACGCGGCGGCGTGCGACCCAGGCATCGGGCCGTAAACCGGCAGGCGCCCATCTTCCTCGGGTCTCCTCGCGCCAATGCCGGAGAGACCGATGATTGCGGCGCGGTATTCGGGTTTTGACATGGACGTGTCCTCCTGTTAGTAGACTATTGTATTTACTCCAGTTTCTCCAGCGCTTTTCTCGCGCCCTTATGGTCCTTATTCAATTTCAGGACGTTCCTGTACGCGTCGCGCGCGAGGTCCGGTTCCCCCCGGCGCGCGTAGATACGGCCGAGCCTGTAGAGTCCGTTTATGCGCGCAAACTTCCATCGCGCCGGCTGCTGGCGAAGATAGGTCGTCAGCGATTCAAATCCCAGGTCCAGTTCCATCCCGGTCAGGGCGGAGAACCTGCCGATCGCATAGAGGGCCTGAAGCCGAAATCCCTCGGCCCTCAGCGCATTCTCGAAGGATTGTACGTCCGGCTGTGAATCGGCCGCCAGCGCTGCGAGCGCTTCCGTCGCCATTTCAAGGCTGCGACGAGCGGCCTGGTACGCCTTGTCGTTTTCCTTCTCCAGCCGATACTGGTTGCTCAACCGCCTGAGGATCGTGCTGCGGTCGGGATAGGATTGAAGGTACGTCTCGTAGACGCGTATCGCGTCGAGACGCCGATCGTCCCGGAGATAAAGGGTCGCCAGTGAGATCACCGGGCGGACGTCGCCATTCGCCAGCGCGACCGCATCGAGATAGGCTTTCTCCCGTTTGTCCTGCGCCTTTTCCTTTGCGTGGATGAGGGCCCACGCCATGTGGCCCTCCATCGTGTTCCGGGACGCGATCTCCGAGGCCTGTTTCAGCGCTTTTTCCCTGCTGCCGCCCAAAATGCCCGGCGCGTGCAGGTGGTATTCCAACAGCTTGATACGTGCGGCGATGTGGTTAGGATCCAATCGAACCGCCATTTCGAACGCCTTGCGGGCGCGGCGGGCCTTGCCGGGCTTCCCGAAAATGCTGGCGCGCTGCGCCCTCGCGCCGTAAAGCATCCCCAGCCAGTACTGATAGTCGGCCGTTTCGGATTCCGCTTTGACGGCTTTCTCGAACCAATCGAACGCCGTCTCGATGTCCCCCTCCCATGTGTTGATGCGCCCCAGCAGATAGCAGATCCGCGCACGGTCGTTCCGCGACTTCGCGAACAGTGTCTTCAGACTGTCTTCGGCATCGGCATATCGGCCCTCGATGAATGCCGCCAGGGCCGGTCGGATCTCCGTTGACGCCGCCTCACGGGTCGACGACAGGCACACCAGGACAATAAAGAAGATTACCACATGCCTTGCCAATTCACCCTCCTGAGTCCTACGAAACTACGAGAGTACGAAAGAGCAAAACTACGAATTTACGAAAGAGCGAAACTACGAATTTACGAAACTACGAAAGAGCGAAACTACGAATTTACGAAACTACGAAAGAGCGAAACTACGAAT
>JAPPJY010000022.1 GCA_028874335.1 Gemmatimonadota bacterium
ATTTGACCAACGCCGACCGGCGCTTTTGCAGCCGTGCGAAGACCGCTGGGAATTTGAAAACAGCTTCTTAACCCGGAACGAGGAATATGGAAGGAATGACACTCGCTGAAGCCGCGGATGCAATGGACGGAAAGCTCGTTGGCGCCGTAGATCCGGCGATCCGTCCTGTTGGAGGATGCATCGATTCACGGGTGTTGAATGCGGGGGAATTGTTCTTCGCACTCGAGGGAGAGCGCGTCGGCGGAAATCGGGATGGACATCGTTTTGTGGGCGATGCCCTCAGGAAAGGGGCATCGGCGGCTGTCGTTTCAAGGCGCTGGTCCGAAAACCGAAATCGCCAATGCGTGTCCGGAGCGCTGATCGTCGTTGAGACGCCGGGCCTGGCGCTGGGTGCTCTGGGAAGAACATACCGCCGGCGTTTCCGGATCCCGGTGGTGGGCATTACGGGAAGCAGTGGAAAGACGACAACCAAGGACATGACTGCCGCCGTGCTGAGTACACGGTACCGGTTACTGGCTACGGAAGGCAATCTGAATAACTGGCTCGGCGTTCCGCTTACCCTGCTGCGGCTTTCAAACACCCACGAGGCCGCGGTGATCGAAATGGGCATCAGCGAACACGGCGGTTTGAAATATCTGTGTGAGATTGCCGATCCCACGATCGGCGTCATTACCAATATCGGACCTGCACATCTCGAGTTTTTAGGCTCTGTAGAGGGGGTGGCTAAAGCCAAAGGGGAACTCCTGGATCATCTTGAAGAGTCTTCAATGGCTATCTTGAATCTCGATGACCTGTACGTGTCCAAGGAGCGAGCAAGACTAAAGGGGAGACTCCTGGGCTTTGGTATCGAGAAGATATGTCAGTTTCGTGGGGAGGGACTTGTCATAGACCAGGAGGGCTGCGGTCATTTCTCTCTGCAGGGCCGTTTTTTTCATCTGGCCGTACCCGGCCGGCATCAGGTGTACAACGCGCTTGCCGCAGCGGCGGTGGGCGCGGCGCTGGATGTGCCGATTGCGCGGGCTGCTGAAGCGATTGGCGCGTTTCGGCCTTCGAAATTGCGCGGCCAGGTCGTCGAACGGAACGGAATCCGTCTATTGAACGATTCGTACAATGCCAATCCGGCCTCGATGCGGGCGGCACTGGAAACGGTGGCAAGGATGTCCATCGAGGAAGGCGGTCGCCGCGTGGCCGTGCTGGGCGATATGCTGGAACTGGGACCGTCGGCAGTTCAGAGCCACCGGCGCCTTGGAAAACTTGCTGCCAGAATGGGGATGGACGCCGTTTTTGCGCTCGGTGACATGTCCGGTCATGTGGCGCGAGGGGGCGTTTCCGGAGGTCTGCCCTCCGACCGCTCGCAGGCATTCGTCGACCGCGAGTCCATGGTCAGGAATCTTAATGCATTTCTCAAACCGGGCGACCTCGTACTGATGAAGGCCTCCCGCGGCGTTGCGATGGAAAAAGCCGCGGTATCATTGGGATTTGAAATGAAACCATGAAACGGGGCACTTCGGCAAGCTCAACGCAGGCAGCACGAGCAGGCCGCCGAGGCATCGACTCCGGCATCGGTGATCGCCATTCCGTACTCAATACTAAGCCACGGCTTCTGTCACAAGTTTCTGGAAACACGTTTCGGGATTCATTTCCACTTTAGCCTCAATTCCGCAAAAGCCGCAACGCGGCAACGCGACGAAACCTTTCAAAACAGGCCGAAATGGTCGTCATGAAGGACATTTTTTCAGTTCACGTTCAGTGTCCTGGTGTATCCTGGTCATCAGCAGTCTAATCGCCTTTTTAACTGACACATATTCGAATTAACGTCCTCGAAAAATGAGGAATCAAGGTTAACGTAAGGTCATATGTCGACCTCAGGTGCAGAACGGCAGCCCTATTTGCTGATGTTGCTGGTCGTCGGGCTGGTGGGTTTCGGCCTGGTAATGGTATATAGCGCCAGCACCGCATTGGGTCAGGTGCGTTTTGAGAGCGACCACTTCTTCCTGAAGCGGTCGGCGTTGCGTACGGTGATCGGACTCGTTGCGATGCTTTTGATTATGCGGGTTGACTACCGCTTCTGGGCACGTTTCGCCCGGATCTTTCTGGCCATCGGTTTTCTGGGATTGGCGGTTGTCCTGGTTTTCAAAATCGCCGGCTTCGGCAAAGTGCGCGGCGCATATCGATGGATACCTTTGCCGGGCGGCGCCTTTCAACCGTCGGATCTGATGCGGCTCGCGCTCGTGGTCTATCTCGCGGAATCCCTGAGCAGGCGCCAGGGACTGGTAAAGGACCTGGTTCAGGGTTACCTCCCGCATATTGCCATAATCGGCGTGGCGATGGGAATGGTGATGTTACAACCCGATCTCGGAACGGCGCTGGCGATCGGATTGACCTGCACGCTGATGCTGTATCTGGCCGGCGTGCGAGTCAAGCACCTGGCCGGCACAGGGTTGGTCCTTCTGCCCGTATTATTTGTCGTTGTATTCGTCCTTGGATATCGAAGAGAACGGATGATGGCGTTCTTCAGTCCCACTGACGACGTCCAGGGCGCGGGATATCATGTGATGCAGTCACTGCTGGCCCTGGGCAGCGGAGGATGGTCCGGGGTGGGTCTGGGTCAGAGCCTTCAGAAATATTTCTTTCTGCCGGAACCGCATACCGACTTCGTGTTCAGCATCGTCGGCGAGGAGTTGGGATTGGTCGGAACCGCCGGCGTGGTGCTCGGTTTCATTGTTTTCGGGCGATGTGGCTTTCAGATCGCCCGTCGCGCGCCGGACCTGCACGGATTCTTCCTGGCGTCCGGCATTACGTTCATGATTCTGGTCTACGCGTTTGTAAACATGGGGGTCTGCACAGGATTGATACCGGCCACGGGGCTTCCCCTGCCGTTTATCAGCTACGGTGGAACGTCGCTCCTGTTCACACTGCTTGCCGTTGGTATTCTGATCAACATCGGGAGGCGCGGATCGGCCGACCCTGGAGCGCTTCCCCATCGGACCGGTGTGGTCAGAATGTCCCGGACGGGAAATCGCAGGTTCTGATGCCACTACGCCTGTTGTTTGCCGTTACCCTGACCGGCGGCCACACGGTGCCCGCGCTGGGCGTAGCGGCCGCGGTCCGTAAGCGTCATCCGGATACGATTATCAGATTCGTCGGTGTTGCGCGCGGTGTTGAGGCGAGGCTGGTTCCGCATGCCGGTTATGTCCTGGATACCTTGCCGGTCATAGGCCTCAAACGGCGCCTGCATCTGGACCTGTTGCATTTTCCCTGGTCGCTACTGAGGGGTATATGTTCCTCATTCCGAATTCTCATCTCGTATCATCCCCACGCGGTAATCTGTACAGGCGGACATGTCAGCGGGCCGGTGGGGGTTGCCGCACGGGTGCTTGGTATCCCGCTGGTCCTGCACGAGTCGAACAATTACCCCGGACTCACCGTACGCCTCTTGTCCCGCGCGGCCCGGCAGGTATACCTGGCATTTGAAGGGGCGAGGCGCCGCGTGGGCGGACGTGAGAAGCGTGTCGTGGGCAACCCGGTCCGGGATGGCTGGCGGCGCGTGGACAAGCAAGGGGCTCGCCGGCGTCTGGGTCTGGATGAGGATCGGATCACGCTGTTCGTCACCGGAGCCAGCCAGGGTTCGATGGGAATCAACCGCGCCGTGGCGGACGCGCTGACCGTACTGACGAAACGCGGCTATCAGATTCTGTGGCAGACAGGCAGGGTGGGATATCACGCTGCGGCATCCGCCGCCCGCCGCTGCGGCGGCCGCGTGGTGGTCAGGGAATTCATCGACGATATGGCGGTGGCTTACAGCGCGGCAGACCTCGCGTTGACCCGGGCAGGCGCGATAACGATAACGGAAATGACGCAACTGGGTGTGCCCGCATTGATGGTACCATTGCCGCTGGCGGCCGAGAACCATCAGGTACACAATGCAAAGATGATGGTTCGCGCCGGAGCCGCGCGTATGGTGCACGAATCGGAGCTCAGCGCGGAAAGACTCGTACAGGAAGTGTCCGGGATGATCGATACGACCGGGCTTCTTTCGGATATGGCCCGCCGCAGCCGCGCACTGGCGGTTCCCGACGCGGCCGCGCGGATGGTGGAGGGCATGGCGCATCGTGGACTGCTGCGCGGTGAGCGATAGTGTTCTGTCCCGCATTTTGAATCGGAAACAGGGCTGCAGGGTTCATTTTGTGGGCATCGGGGGCGTGGGCATGAGCGCGGTCGCGGAACTGCTGTTTCACGAGGAATGCATTGTCACCGGATCCGACCGCGAGGCCTCCGCGCTGACGGACCGGTTGGGAATGCTGGGGATTCCGGTACAAATAGGACATACGCCGGAGGCCGTTGAAAACGCAGACCTGGTGGTATACACGCCTGCTGCGGGGCCGGAGAACAGAGAGCTGCAAGAGGCCCGATCGAAAGGGATTCCCACGGTCAAGAGGGCACGTCTCCTCGGGCAATTGACGGCTGGACGTCGGGTTGTGGGCATAACCGGAACACACGGGAAGACGACGGCGACGGCGATGGTTGGCGCGGTTCTCGAGGCGGCGGGTCTGGATCCCACGGTGCTGGTGGGCGGAATCGTTCGCGGTCCTGAAAGAAACCTGCGTCCCGGCTCACGGTCGCTGTGGGCCGTCGAGGCCGACGAATTCGACCGCTCCTTCCTGACGCTGCGTCCCGATGTCGCAGTCGTGACGTCACTCGAGGAGGATCATCTCGATACTTACGGGAATATGGAGGGTCTCTTCCGGGCGTTTCAGCAGTTTCTGGATCAGACCAGCCGAAGCGCGGTCATGGCCTGGGATGGACCCCTCGTGCGGCGATTGAATGCGGGGCATCTCAAGGTCTTCACATATGGGCTTGAGGACGAAACGGGGATTTCTGCGCAATCCGTGTTTCAGACCGGTCTCGAAAGTCGATTCAGAGTGGTCCACCGAAAAAAACCGCTCGGCGATATTGTCCTCCGGGTTCCCGGCCGTCACAATGTGAGCAATGCGCTGGCTGCCGTCGGCGTGGGCCTCGCCCTGCAACTGCCCTGGAAGGAAATACGCGCGGGATTGGAGAACTTCCGCGGCGTGAGACGACGTCTGGAAGTGCTCGGCGATCCCGGTGGCGTGCGTGTCGTAAACGACTACGCCCATCATCCAACCGAGGTTCGCGCCGCACTTGAGACGATCCGGCCGGCAGGCTCGGGCCGTTTGGTAGCCGTTTTCCAGCCGCACCTGTACTCGAGAACCAGAGATTTCGCGGCTGATTTCGGGCGGGCGTTGAGTGAAGCCGACCAGGTCTGGGTAGCCGACGTCTATGCCGCCCGGGAGGACGCGATTCCCGGCGTGTCCGGCGAGACGGTGGCGCGACAGGTGCGGGCTGCCGGCTGTACCGAAGTAATCTACATTCCGGCCCTGCATGATCTCGAATGTCGCCTGTCGAAATCGCTTGCGCCGGGAGACCTCGTATTGGTGATGGGCGCAGGTGACGTGGAGCAGGTAGCATACGGGCTAATTGATCGGTTGTCCGAGGGAGCGCCGCGGGCCGATGCCTGATGCTTCAAAGCGGAATTTGCTCGCCCGCGAAATCCGGGCACGCTGCCGGGGCGAACTTCTGGTTGATGAACCCTTGAAGAAGCATACGCATTTTGGCATGGGTGGCGCCGCAGACCTGTTTTTCCGGCCCGCGGACATGGATGATCTGATAGCCGCGGTGCCGCTCGTTCTGGAATCCGAACTGAAGGTATTGCCTCTGGGCGGCGGAACCAACATGCTGGTGAACGACGCCGGTTTCAGAGGGCTGGTCATCTGCTTGACTGGTGGACTCTCGCGTATGGCGGTTGAATCGGATCAGGGCATTGCGCAGGCGGGCGCGAGCCTACAGGTATTTTCCAGACGCTGTCAGCGTTCCGGGCGAACCGGAATGGAGTTCGGATGTGGCATTCCGGGTACCGTGGGGGGCGCGATATGGGGCAACGCCGGGGCGTGGGGGGGGCAGATCATGGAGCGGACGGCGTGGCTGAGAGGCCTGGACATCCAATCCGGAGATGCACTGGAACTGAGGAGAGAGTCAATATCGTTTTCGTACCGTCGAACGGACCTTCCCCCAGGATTTCTGATCGTGGAGGCGGGGTTTCTTCTGGAGGATGACGATCCCGCGGCGGTCCAGGCGCGCATGGACGAAATGCTTGCCCAGCGAAGAAGTTCGCAGCCGCTTTGGGAGCGTAACGCCGGCTGCATTTTCAAGAACCCTCCCGGCGCTTCGGCGGGGCTGCTTATTGACAGAGCCGGATGCAAGGGGCTGTCCGTGGGCGATGTCGAAGTATCGGATGTCCATGCGAATTTTATCGTGAATCGGGGTGGCGGCACCGCGGCGGATGTCCTCCTGCTGGCGCAAATGGTCCGGGAGCGGGTACAGCAGGCTTTTGGTATTGAAATGAACATGGAAGTTCGCGTTGTCGGCGAGCGTGGAATCGAGAACCCCTGAACGGGGTGCCGTAACGGGTCCCTGCCATGGATTCGCGCGCATGGCATCGGTTGCGGTACGGGATTGCCCGAATCTACACAAACGACGGAGGCCACATGTCCAGTCATAGACCGATCTATTCCCGGACGCAGGAACGCGAGCGGATTACTCACCTGGAACCGGAACCCGGGTCGTCAGTCCGCATTCTGCATTGGATTGTCGTTCTTGCGCTTGTCGGATTGCTGATATTCGGGATTCAGAACGCATATTCGGCGCTCACCGGATCCGACCTGTTTCGTTTGGACCACATTACCGTGACGGGCAACCGGATTCTGAAGGAAAGCGACGTCGCGGCCCTTTCCGGTCTGAGGGTCGGCGTCAACCTGTTTGCGGCCGATCTCAAGGCGGCAACGCAACGGCTGGAGGCAGATCCTGCGATCAAGGATGCGCTGTTGTTGCGGCAGCCTCCAGGCGGGCTGCTCATTGAACTGCGGGAGCGGCGTCCGCTCGCGCTGGCCGCAATGCCGGAAGGATTGTGCGGGCTGGCCGAGGATGGTGCGCTCCTTCCGCTTCGGCAGGCGCGGTTTGATCTGCCGATCGTGACCGGTATTGAAGCGGTTGCGGACACTCCGGGTGCTTTCCGGTTTTCCAACCTTGTTGGATTCCTGGAAGAGCTTCGGTCAAACACACCGGCATTCCTGGAAGAGATCTCCGAGGTCCACCTGGTGTCCGCCACTGAGGCCCGGGTCATTCTGGTGGGCGATGGGCTGACGCTTCTGATGCGACTTGAAGATGCGGTTGAACAGGTCCGTCGTTTTGATGCGTTTGTGAAGGCGGGGGCCCACAGGAATCAGACGCCGGCCTACGTGGATCTCCGGTTTTCGAACCAGGTCATTGTGGGTAGAGGGTAAATCTCAGGGGTTTCGAGAACCGGAATCGGGCACCTGTCGTGCAGAAGCGGGAAAGGAAGAGCGGATGGCCAAAGGGGATCAGATCGTTGGAATGGATATTGGAACGACCAAGATCTGTGTGGTCGTGGCCGAGGTGGCGGAAGACGATCAGCTCGCGATTACGGGAATCGGCACAAGCCCGTCCAACGGGCTGAAACGTGGTGTCGTGATCAATGTCGCCCAGACCGTCCAGTCCATCCAGTGCGCAGTCGAAGAAGCGGAGCAGGCCTCGGATGTACGCATCGGCGCAGTCTACGCAGGCATCGCCGGCGATCACATTCGCAGCCTCAATTGCCGGGGCGTGATCGCCGTTTCCGGAAATGACAACGAGATCACCGCTCAGGATGAGGCGCGTGTCATTGAGACGGCCAAGGCGGTCTCGATACCCATGGACCGGGAAATCATCCACGTTCTGCCCCAATCGTTCGTGGTGGACGACCAGCCCGGCGTCAAGAATCCGATTGGAATGTCGGGAGTGCGTCTCGAGGCCGACGTGCATATGGTTACGGGCGCCGTGACGTCGGCTCAGAATATATGCAAGAGCATTCGAAGGGCGGGCGTCGAGGTCGTGGATCTCGTGCTCGAGCCGTTGGCGTCCAGCTACGCCGTGTTGTCGCCCGAGGAAGAGGAAATGGGCGTTACGCTGGTCGACATTGGCGGCGGCACAACCGACGTCGCCGTATTCTACGACGGGAGCATCAGGCATACGGCCGTCGTGGGGCTGGGCGGGGAAAACGTAACCAGCGATATCTCAATCGGATTGAGGACCCCGCTGGCACAGGCGGAAAACATCAAGCGTTCTCGCGGCTGTTCCTCACGTTCACTCGTCGAAAAGGACGAGACCATTCACGTGCCGGGTATCGGCGGACGGCCCTCATTTGAGGTGCCGCGAGAGGAATTGTCGGCAATTATCGAAGCGCGCATGGAGGAAATCTTCTCCCTGGTCCATCGGGAGATCCGCAGGACCGATTATGCCGATCTGCTGGCGGCAGGCGTTGTCATCACCGGCGGCGGATCGATGCTCGAGGGGACGGCTGAGCTGGCCGAAACGGTGTTCGGAATGCCGGTGAGCGTGGGCATGCCGAACCGCGTTACCGGCCTTTCGGACGACGTCGCGGAGCCCATCTACGCGACCGGTGTCGGTCTGGTGAAATTCGGCCTGCAGCATCAGGAGTTTGGTGGCGCGTTGAGCAACGGCGGCAACGGTTACTTTGGTTCGGTTCTGGGCAGGATGAAGGCGTGGGTGAAGGACTTTTTCTAGTCTGAACGATGGCCGCGTACTGCCGTATGCGTAACAGGCACGAACGACAACGAATGGGGCTGAACGAAAAGGCTCGCCCACATCACGCAGTTGATAGGAGACGTTAAATGGTCACGTTCTCAATTGTTGACAATGACAACCAGGCGAAGATGCGGGTTGTGGGTGTCGGCGGCGCGGGAGGCAACGCGGTAAACCGCATGATCGCCGCAGACCTCAAGGGTGTGGAGTTTATCGCGGTCAATTCTGACCTGCAGGACCTTGACAAATCCGAGGCGTCGAAACGGGTGCAAATTGGCGAGACGATTACAAAAGGGCTGGGGGCAGGCGCCAATCCGGAAGTCGGACGTCAGGCCATGGAGGAAAACCGGGACCACGTCACCGAACTCCTTGCCGGATCGGACATGGTATTCGTGACCGCGGGTATGGGTGGCGGTACCGGCACCGGCGCTGCGCCCGTGGTGGCAGAGATCGCCAGAGAGGCCGGCGCATTGACGGTGGGCATCGTGACCAAGCCGTTCAAGATGGAGGGCGTGCCCCGGTTGCGAAACGCGGAGATGGGAATCGATCAGCTGAAGGACTCCGTAGACACGCTCATTGTCATTCCAAACCAGCGTCTCCTGGATGTCTGCACCGAAGACACCACGCTGCGCGAGGCCTTCAGGTTGGCGGACGACGTACTGCTGCAGGCTACACGCGGGATCTCGGACCTGATTGCAATGCCGGGCGAAGTCAATCTGGATTTCAACGATGTGCGCACGGTTATGCAGCAGGGAGGTGATGCGTTGATGGGAACCGGCACGGCCACGGGTGAAGGTCGGGCAATACAGGCGGCCGAGGGCGCCATCCGAAGCCCCTTGCTGGAAGATCTTTCCATCGAAGGGGCGAGGTGCGTCCTGGTTAATATCGCGGCCGGCAGCGACCTGAAGCTGTTTGAAGTGGACGATTCGGTGTCTACCGTGACCAAGGCGGTTGGATCCGAGGCGACTATAATCTGGGGCACGGTGCTGGACGATGGACTCAGCGATGAGCTGCGGGTAACGGTGATTGCCACCGGGTTCGCCGAGAAAGAGAATATCGCCGGAACGCAAGCGCCGCGAGTCCCGATGGACAACCCGCTCGGTCTGGATGTTCCGGCATACATGCGCAAAGCCGGCGCCGCCGAGGTAACGGAGCTGCAGGCTGCGCCCGAGAAAAACGCCGAAGGAGATGTCTCACTCGACGACCTGGAGATTCCTTCGTTTCTGAGGCGGCGCCTTAAAGATACAGGATGACGCCCGCTTTGCTTCGCCCCGACGATTGACTCAAGGGGCTATCGAGGAACAAAGACATGGAGTGCGTGCGATGGGGAATCGTCGGATGTGGCGACGTCACGGAGGTGAAGAGCGGACCTGGATTTCAGAATGCCAACGCGGCGAAGCTGGTGGCGGTGATGAGGAGGGACGTGCAAGAGGCGGCCGACTACGCGAACCGGCACGGCGTGCCGCGGTATTACGGGCAGGCGGAGGCATTGATTGGGGATGACGGTGTCGATGCCGTGTATGTGGCGACCCCGCCGTCTTCGCATCTCGAGCTGGCATTGAAAGTGGCGCAGGCGGGAAAACCATGCCTGGTTGAAAAGCCCATGGCGATGGATCACAGCGAATGCCGGCAAATGGTGGCGGCCTTCCGGAACAGAGGACGGCCGCTTTTTGTGGCATACTACAGGCGGGCCCTCCCTCGATTCCTGCGCGTCAGGGAGTTGCTGCAGGAAGGAGCGGTCGGGGAGTTGAGTTCGGTACACATTACGCACTACGAGCAGCTGGCACGTGGCGAGGCTGCGAACGGCTGGCGATTCAGGCCGGACGTGTCGGGCGGGGGGCTGTTCATGGACCTGGGATCTCACGGACTGGATCTGCTGGATTTCCTCGTGAGTCCGATCAGACGGGTTTGGGGATGCGCGGCGAATACGGGGGGTACGTACCAGGCCGAGGACACGGTCGCGGCCAGCTTTGAATTTGAATCCGGGATCGTAGGAACAGGCATCTGGAATTTCAACGCCGGTTTTTCCGACGATCGGATAACGTTTACCGGCTCCGACGGCGAGTTGCAATGCCCGGTTTTTTCGGATACCGGCATCCGGGTCAAGAATGGCGCGGTGACAACCACCGAGGAATTCCGGAATCCGCCGCACGTTCATCAGCCGCTGATCCAGACGGTCGTGGATGAACTCCTGGGCAGGGGGACGTGCGAGTCGACCGGCGAAAGCGCGGCGCGGACGGGATGGGTGATGGATCGATGTCTGCAATCGTACTACGAAGAACGCATCAGGACGCCTTAGCAGCCCGTTAACCCTTGATAACGCGGGACGGTCGGAGATAGATACCGATGCGACGTTGCACCGGTCTCCCGCGGAGAGGTCAGAGGGTTTTCCCCGTTTGAAGATATGCTTTCAGCGCGCACGGGTCCATCCCGGCGATGCCCAGATCAGAGACGTCTCTGCCTGAAGCCCAACCGTCATCTCCGATTACGATCGATCCGATGTCGACCATCGCGCGTATGGTGGGTGCAGGCACATCGTACTGTGCGCCCACAGAGTGCCACGCCGCCAGTCCGTAGGGAATGTCTTCCGTGAGCCAGCGGCTGTCCATGGAGCCGGGCGCCTTAAGACGGGTGAGCATGTAACTGCCGTTAATGGTCGCCCACAGATCTCCTTCCGGTCCAAAGCCGGCGCGATGAAAGGCGACATTCGCCGGGCACAGGTTGTAACCCAGCCGGCTGGCTATCGAGCGGCGTTCGGAATCAACCTGCATGATCACTCTGGCCACGGACGGGGTGACGCCCTCTTCGTAAAAGTAAAACTCACCGTGTGAATACTCCACACGGCCGGCGTTAAGGAGGACACCCGCGGGATGGACCACGGGGTTCATTGCGGCCAGGCCGCAGGCCATCACGTCAGGATATTCCTTTATGCCCGGAAAAAGGGTATCCAACCGTCCGCGAACGTGGTCGAATTCGCCGGCTGGAAAGACGCCCAGGCCAAGGCCGGTGACCGTTCCCCAGATGGTTGCGGTGTCCGGAGCCGTCTTCCGGCAGACGAATGGCGCAGTATCCACTTCGCCGAGGACGACGCCTTCGGCGCCGGCTTCCCGGAGGAGCCGCGCCCATTCGAGGGAACCGAGTGTACCGGGCATGATGACGACGGTCTGGCCCGGTCGCAGGTGCGGCGCGCAGGCTTCCGCAAAGGATTTGTGCGCGTACGCCGGTACGATGAGCAGGATGATATCCGGCGATTCCAGTGCCTCCTCGATATCTGAGGTGATGCAGTGGATCCTGGCCGCGCCCTGTCCTGCCGCTCCGACCAGATGGATGATGCGGTCGTCCGCAACGGGATCCAGAGATTCCGTGAAACCGGGAATCTCAAAGAGCGTGATTTCAAAACCCTTCAGGCTGAGGTTGGCAGCCACGGCAAACGCCGTGTTTCCGCCGCCGAGAACGGTTACGTCCTTCAAGGACATTATGTATGCCTCTCAAGTGAACAAACGCGTTACGCAATCGGAATTTCCCATAATTCGAAATCGGACTCGCGAACCGGCTTCTCTTCAGGTCAGGCACAAATATAAACCCACCACAATACAGGCACAAGAGCGGATTATCCGTCGAAGGTTCAACGCGAGGAGGGACCCATTGCCCTACGAGGACCACAAGAAGCAGGCACAGGGCGCCGTATGCTGCGCCGTACTCACCATCAGTGACACGCGGACCGAAGCGGACGACAAGAGCGGCAGGATAATCAGAGATCTTCTCGAGGCTGGAGGCCACACCACGGGCTTCTACCAGGTCGTCCCTGACGAGCCCGCCCGCATACGCGACCTCGTCATCCGGATTACGGACGCGGGCGATTGCCAGGCCATTCTGACAAGCGGCGGCACGGGTATCGCTGCGCGGGACACGACCTACGAAGCCGTGACGGGACTGCTTGAAAAGCGATTGGACGGCTTCGGCGAACTCTTCCGCACCCTGAGCTGGGATGACATCGGCTCCGGCGCCATGCTCTCCCGCGCCGTGGCCGGCGTCTACCGCGACACGATGATATTCTGCATGCCCGGCTCTTCCGGCGCCGTTCGCCTTGCAATGGAAAAACTGATCGTCCCGGAACTGTCACACCTTGTCTGGGAAATCTGGCGACAGAAGTAGCCATCGATCCGGAGGGACAATGCCAAGGGTGGGGCTGATCGCGCATCCTGACTTTTCCCGGCATGACTCGGGCTTCGGACATCCGGAACGACCGGCGCGGCTCGTCGCCATCCAGAGCCGGCTGGACGAGACCGGACTCAGCGACCGGCTGGTCGAGATCGCGCCGAGAATACTGGAAGCCGACTGGCTGGAGACGGTCCACACCGCCCGGCACATTAAGGATGTACAACGCCGATGTGAACGAAACATACACCTCATGGACGCGGGGGACACGTTTATATGCCCTGCATCCTTTGAGGTCGGCCGCCTCGCGGCAGGGGCGGCATGCGAGGCGGTGGAGGCAGTGATGGATAACCGCGCAGACGCGGTATTCTGCGCCGCGCGTCCGCCGGGCCATCACGCGGAGCGGGACAGTGCGATGGGCTTCTGCCTGTTCAACAACGCGGCCGTCGCCGCCCGGTACGTCCAGGCGGTTCACGGGATGGAACGTGTCCTCATCGTCGACTGGGACGTACATCACGGGAACGGTACGCAGCACATCTTCGAGGAAGACCCTACGGTCTTCTATTTCAGTGCCCATCAGTACCCGCACTATCCGTGGTTCAGTGGCAGCAGCGGCGAAAGGGGGATCGGCGCGGGATCGGGAACGAACCTGAACGCCCCCCTGCCCGCCGGTGCGGGTGACGAACAGTTCCTTCGCGCATTCGACGAGCTTCTGGCCCCCGCAATGGAGTGTTTCCAGCCGGAATTCGTCATCGTTTCGGCAGGTTTCGACGCGCACGTCGACGACCCGCTTTCCGGCACCCGGGTCACGGGGGACGGATTCGCCGAAATGACGCGCAGAGTCCGTCAACTCGCAAGGATGTACGCCAATGATCGTCTCATCTCGGTTCTGGAAGGCGGTTACGACCTCAATGGCCTCGCCCTGTGCGTCGAATACCACCTGACCGCCCTGCTGGAAACCGGTTAGCCGATTGCGTCCGTTTTTTCCGGGCGCCGGCTTTCGGAACTTTTGACTCGATCCAGTCGTCTACACCCTCGGCTGCCGCACTCCAATCCACGCAGGCCGCGTGCGCCGATTCCGTTCATGGAGGCAAAGTGAGTTCTAGAGATCCCGTTGTCGCGTTCCAGGGCGAAATGGGCGCATTCAGCGAGATGGCCGCCCGCAGTTACTTCTGTGAAAATGTCCGAGTGGTCCCGCAGTCAGACTTCGCAGGTCTTTTCAACGCTGTCGCCGCCGGCGCCTGCACGCACGGCATGGTACCCATTGAGAATTCTCTCATGGGGAGCATTCATGAAAACTACGATCTGCTCCTCCGGCAGGATCTCTACATCGTGGGCGAAATCAAACTTCGAATCGTACACAACCTCATTGTCAATCCCGGCGTCCGGATGGAAGACGTCAGGCAGATCTACTCACAGGCGCCTGCCCTGGCGCAATGTACCGAGTTCATTCGATCTAACGCAGGCGTCGAAGCCGTGGTGGCGCAGGACACGGCCGGCGCCGTCAAACAGATCAAGGAAAAGAACGCGAAAGATGCCGCCGCCATCGCCAGCGCACAGGCGGCGATCGACTACGATCTGGAAATCCTCCGGGAAGGCCTGGAAAACGACCACCGGAACTACACCCGGTTTCTGGTCGTGGCCTCCGCGCCGGCTGAACCCGTCGATCCCGCCAAGACCACCATCGTCTATACCCTGGATCACATCCCCGGCGCCCTGTTCAAGAGCCTGGGCGTATTCGCAATGCGGGATATCAATCTCCTGAAGATCGAATCCCGCCCCTTGAGCGGTCGGCCCTGGGAATACGTCTTCTACCTGGATTTCGAAGGGCACCTGTCCAGCGAAGCGTGCCGGCAGGCGGTTGATCACCTTGAAAAAATGGCCAGCTTCCTCAAAATCCTCGGCTCCTACACGCTGGGCAGGACTGTCAAAGGCAGTTTGCGGGAAAAAAGGGTGGCCCCATGAACCTGGCGCGCCGCATGGACCAGCTCGGTACTGAATCCGCGTTCGAAGTACTCGTCAAAGCGCGAGAACTGGAGTCCCGGGGCAGGGACGTGGTCCACCTTGAAATCGGCGAGCCCGATTTCGATACCCCGGCCCATATCGTGGATGCCGCCCGGCATGCGCTTTCTTCGGGTTATACGCACTACGGTCCCCCGGTGGGACTGCCGGAACTCCGCGAGGCCATCGCACAGGACGTCTCCGGATTCCGTGGAATCCAGGTCAATCCTGACCAGGTTGTGGTCACCCCCGGCGCCAAACCGATCATGTTCTACGCCATTCTGGCCCTCGCGCAGCCGGGAGACGAGGTCATCTATCCCGACCCCGGATTTCCCATCTACGAGTCCGTAATCAGATTTGCCGGCGCGCGGCCGGTACCCGTTTCGCTTACGGAAGAACGTGACTTCAGTCTCGACGTGAATGAACTGGCGGACCTGATTACGGACCGCACCCGGCTTCTCATCATCAATTCCCCGCATAACCCCACGAGTGGAATCATCCCTCCGGCAGACCTGGAGGCGATCGCGGAACTTGCCGTCGACAGGGGGATCCCGGTACTTGCCGACGAGATCTACTCCCGCATCCGGTACGACGACGCCTTCTACAGTATTTCAGTGTACGAGGGTATGCAGGACCTGACCATCATTCTGGACGGCTTCTCCAAGACGTACGCGATGACGGGATGGCGAATCGGGTACGGAGTGATGCCGCGGAATCTGGCGGAACAGTTCGGACTCCTGATGGTCAACAGCAACTCCTGCACCGCGACGTTCACCCAGAGGGCCGCTCTGGCCGCGCTTCAGGGTCCGCAGGATGACGTCCACACTATGGTGGCTGAATTCAAACGCCGCCGGGACATCTTCGTCGCAGGGCTCCGCGAAATCCCGGGCATCCGCTGCCGGCTCCCGGGCGGCGCGTTCTACCTCTTTCCGAATATCGAGGACCTGGGGCTCTCCTCCCAGGAACTCGCCGACTATCTTTTGTACGAAGGAAACGTCGCTGCTCTGTCGGGACACGGCTTCGGCGCATCCGGCGAAGGCCACGTCCGCTTTTCCTTTGCCAATTCGGTCGAAAACATACAGAAAGCATTGGACCGCATTGCCGATTGCGTGCGAAAGATCCAGGGATGACACATCGCTTGAAGGGACCTTGCGAGAATCCCCGGTGACGAATCGTCACCGGGGATTCTCGTACTAAATGCGGAGAATTAGTTCAGCCGCACACGTGGCGGCATATCCCCGCATCCGGCTGACCTTCCCTCTGTCTACCACATCACTCGAAAAGACGTCGCCGTACTCACTTCCTGCCGGCTGTTCAAGTCGAGAACTTTCACCCGGAAGTCCCGGAGGCCGGGAAACATCTCCAGGTTCAACACCTGGTATATGGGCTCCCACGCCTGCGAACCCTTGTGGGTGTAGGAGACCGCCGTGGTCCATTCCGGCTCCGCCTCCGCTTCGTCTTCCTTCAGGGTTCGGATCTGGTAGGTGACCTGATAGTTGGTGGCGCCGAACCGGTCTTTCCGCAAATTGTAGATTTCATAGTAAAAATACGCCTGCGCGCCCTGCCGATACTGTTTGAGCGGATTGGGCAGGATGAGGTACCGCGCCCGTCCGTAAGGCGCGTTCTCCCGTTCGACGATCCGCCGCGCAAGCAGCATATCGCTCACGCTCAGCGAATCGTATCCGAATTCGCCGACCCGCAACACGCTCCGGAACGTACCTATCGACTTTGTGTGTATATCCTCAGCCTCCGCCGCGATGAAGTATTTCCCGGGCGACAGCATCAGCTTTTCGCCGGTAAACAGATACCCTTCCCGGGTCGCTTCATACTGTACCCACGGCATGACGTCAATTCTTCCGATATCCTTCCTCAGGGTATCCCATTCCTCGTCGAACAGAAACAGTCCCTGGCGTATTTCGACGGCCTGCGCCCCGGTTTGGGCCTCTTTGTGTTGTACTTCCTCTCCAGGAAGCGCGTAATATACCTCCACTCTGGCGGTGTCCCCCTCCGCGCGAAACCGGGCCATCTGGTACGGGGCATCGTAACGCTCCCATTTGTACGGGTCCTTGTAGTATTCGGGCACCTTTGCCGTCAGCCTCTCGAAATCCACCGGGCGCCCCCCCAACCAGCCCACCCGAAAGCGCCAGGTATCCCGCGTATCCGTATTCGCAAACAGCAGCCGAAACCCGCCGTAGTCCCACATCTCCAGACGGGGACGGTGTTTGAACGGCGTCGTCCCCTGCTGAGTCAGCCAGTATAGATGATCCTGGTACCACGGCGGCTCATCCAGACCGGTATCGATCTCGGGCGGGCGGACACTTCTCGCCTCCGGACGTCCGTAACGGATGTACGCCTGCCCCTTGTCCGTCGTCCAGCCCGCAATTCCGCGTTCCGGATCTCCGAAACGAAGGTTGACGTACGCCACCCTTCCGCAGTGTTCCATCAGGCGCTCGTTAACCGGCGTGAGGAACAGCGGATCGCGCCCGGTCCAGAATGCCCGCAGCGCTTCGTCATCCGGCAGATCTTCCCCCGCCTCCACGCTCTGTTTACCCACCAGCATGAATACCGACATCATGAATTGCTGTTCGCGGGCGGACATCCGGCTCAATCCGTTCACATAGGCCGGATAGGCGCGCTGGAGTTCGTCTTGCGCCTGGTATGCCAGCCCCAGGAAGAAATAGACGTCAGGATCTTCCGGCTGGCGTTTCAGGAAGTCCTCGAAAAGCGCTCCCATTTTTTCCGGCATCCGGGCTTCGTAGAACACCAGTCCCAGCAGCAGAAGCGAAGGTCTGTGCTCCGGATCGACGTTCAAAGCCCTGGTCAGATATCCGATCGCCTGATCCCGGTCCTTCTCACCGAATCTTTCCAGACTGAACGACCTCGATCGCCGGTTGCCCAGGTCATCGTATTGATAGTCGATACGCTCGCTTTCGAGGTATCGCGACATTTGCCATGCCGCGTACCGGCCGGCCAGATACAGGGCGCCGACGTGGTTCGGATTGATGTCAATGGCCTTTCTGGCGTTCTTGTAGGCGTGGCCCCGCCTGCCCATGGCCCAGAGTACTCTTGCGTATTCAATCCGGAAATCCACGTTCGCTTTGTCTTTTCGCATCGCCCGCTGCAGCCAGGTTGAGGCCTGCCTGCGCGTACCCGGCGTTCTCTCATCGCTGTAAAGGCGGGCGAGCTCGTACATGGCCCATCCTGATGGATCCAGCCGTATCGCCTCCTTGATGAGCCCTTCGCGTTTCCGGTATTCGACCGTTGTATCCGATGCCGCCGCGAGGAGCGAGTCCGTACGCACCGAAACCGCCCTGGCGGCTTCGACGTGCGCCGCAAAGACCGGAATGGATGCTGCAATCGCTAGAACCAGTGCCCGCATACGCCCTCCTGTTATTCGATATGGGCGAATTTGTCCGCCGTGCCCGACACATTTACATGCGCGCTCGGGACTCACCAGAAATTTTAAAACAGCTCCAAACAGCCCGTTGAAAAAGTCCATCCGGGCTACGGCCGGCCCTTGCGGTCGAAATACTGCGTTGCGCTCCCTCGCCGAATCGATGGATGGGACTCGGTTGCGCGCCTTGTCTTCGGCCACAATGGCTCGGCCTCGCCTGCAGAGCGACTTTATCAACGGACTGCTAACATCGCCACAAATGGCAGTTTGACAATGAAATAAATGCCCGGTATCATGTATACGAACGATCCGTTGAAAAGTTCTCCGGTCCTTCCAGCGGTCCGATACGCGGCCGCGCTATTCCAGGAGAATCCGATGGCGAACCCTTACGCGCAACCGGCTGAGGTCATCAACCGCTGGATCAACGACCGCCAGCGCCTGCTTCGAAACGAGACGGAAGACTTTCTCCGAAGCGAAATCCTGAATTACGGACCGCGACAGGCCGCTCACTGGAATCGGGACTACAGCTCGGTTGAAGCCTTCGAACGTTCTGTCGAAGTCAACCGCCGCTGCTGGCAGGAAACGATCGGCATCTACGAATACGACGGCACCCCACTCGAACCGGTGCTGGATCCGTGGTACGAAGACGACAGGTTCACCGCCTGGTGGATTACCATCGGATTACTGGGCAATCTGAGAGGGCGCGGCATACTCGCCCTGCCCAAGGGCGCGGACGGCCCCGCCCCGCTCGTCATCGCGCAGCACGGCATCGGCTCGTCGCCCGAAAAGGCATTCGGCCTGGACGACCCGAACGACACCTACAAATCCTACGCCCGGCGCCTGGCGGAAGAGGGCTTCGCCGTGATTGCTCCCATGAACATCACGGGCGGCCCTCCACGGGCGCGTCAGGAACGCCTCTGCAAGCTCCTTGGCAAGACCCTGTGGGGCCTTGAGATCTTCCGCACGCAGCGGCTTCTGGACTACCTGGAAACCCGCCCTGAAATTGACATCGAACGCACCGCCATGTACGGGATCAGCCTCGGGGGCGCCTACACCATGTTCACGACTCCGGCCGAACCCCGCATCAGGGCCGCCGTGGTATGCGCTTGGTTCAACCACAGGCGAAACAAAATGGCCGTGGACGACCCCCGGTACAGCTGCTTTCTTTCCGTCAACGAGGAGCACGTATGGATTCCCGGCTGGCTGAGCGCGTTCACCGACAGCGATCTGGTCTCCCTGATCTGCCCCCGGCCCCTGCTCGTTGAACAGGGCAAGGCCGACGGAATCGCCTGGTGGCCGATGATGCTCGACGAGTATCGACAGGCCCGCGAACACTACGCCAGACTGGGACTATCCGAGAATATCGAAATCGACCTTCACGAAGGCGGTCACGAGATCCGGCTGGAAAAGAGCCTTCAATTCCTCGGTAAGTGGTTGAAGCGTTAACCCGCGTGCAGCACCGTTTCGTCCTGAGACTCCAACGCTGAATCGAATAATCCAAGATACATCACGCAAAGGGAAAAAACATGGTTAAACTGGGTGTTTTCGGTTGTGCGGGCATTTCAACCCATCAGTTGAATTCCGTGTGGGACGACAATCGTTTCCAGGTGGTCGCGGGAGCGGATGTCCGTCCGGCGCAGCTCGACCATTTCAGGCAAAAATTCGACATGCAGTATGGGTACGCCGACTACCGTGTACTGCTTGACGAAGCCGATATCGAAGCCGTCATGATCTGCACGCCCACCTTCCTCCATCCCGAGATGACGATCGCGGCCGCGGAGGCCGGCAAACACATCTTCTGCCAGAAACCCATGGCGATGAATTCGTACGACTGTTATCGCATGATCCGGACGTGCCGCAGAAATAACGTCGGACTCCAGATCGGTTTCGTGCGGCGATTCGACAACGACTGGGGTACGGTAAAAGGGGTCGTCGAATCCGGCCGGCTGGGCAGCCCCGTTGTCTGGCGTCAGATCTCCGGAGGCTCGCCCCCGGGCAGCCCGTTCTTCATGGACCGCTTTCAGGGCGGCGGACCCATGATCGACGGAATGGTCCACAACTACGACTTCGCGGTCCACTGTTTCGGCGAACCCGTGGAAGTCAAGTCCATGCCCGTCAAGATTCACCACACGTCCAGCGCCTGGGATACGGGTACCGTCCTCGTCCGCTTCGAACGGGGAGACGCCATCATGTGTTCCTGGACCTGGGGACTGCCGGCCGGTGTTCGTCCAAGAGGCGGAACGGACGTCATCGGTCCGAACGGCGCGCTCTCGTTTCCCGGGAACTACGATCCCGCGAAGGCCGAAGGCAGATTCGAACCCGGCACCCAGGGCGCCTACCTCCTTTCTCTGGCCGACGGCGAAGAGGAAGTCATCACCTTCGAAAAGAAAAACATGTTTCGGGACGAAATGCTGCATTTCGCCGATTGGGTTCAACGTGGATCGGACCCGCTGGTTACCGGTGAAGACGGCCTGTGCGCCACCCGGATCGCCGAACTCGCGCTCAGCGGCGGCGGCCTGGTTTAGCAGCCCGTCGAAATGCGTGATCGGATGTCCCGACACCAAGAGAAAACCATGACTTTGTTACGCATCGCCCTCGCGCAGACACGTCAGACCGCGGATCGGGAAGACAACCGCCTCGCCATTCTCGAAGCCATCGACCTCGCGGCTTCCCGGAACGTGCAGATCCTTTGTTTTCCCGAGACCCAGACAGTCGGCTACCGGGTAGACATTGCTTCCGCGGACGCTCCGGTGCACGTCGGCTGGCTCGATAGAGTCCACGGCGAGGTTGCGGCGCGATGCGCGAAACACGGTATCGCCTGCATCCTGGGTACCGAAACGCCGTCCGAACGCGGCAAGCCTTACAACACCGCGCTCGTAATCGATAAGCATGGAAACGTCCAGGGCATGCACCACAAGACGATGCTGACGCCGCTGGACGTAATGGCCTACGAGCGGGGAGACGTACAGCATACGTTTGAACTATCGGGCGTGCGCATTGGCGTGGTCATCTGCTTCGAGGCGCTGCGCTTTGCTGAAACGACCGCCGAATGCGTACGCCGAGGCGCGCAGGTCGTCTTCCATCAGCAGAACAACACGACCCGTCCCAACGACTGGAAGATCCCCATCCACCATGCCATGATCGTCACTCGCGCCGCCGAGAACACCGTCTGGTTCGCTTCATGCAACGCCTGTCTCCCGCACCAGAACAGCCGGAGCCTGGTTGTTGCCCCCGACGGCCGAATACTCGGGCAGACGGAGCTGAGGCAGGAGGAACTGCTGGTACGTGACATTGACGTGCGGGAGGCGACGCGCGCCATGTTCCGCCTGGGTGAAGACGGTTCGGCCGTCGGGGCGCTGGAACACAGCGCAAGCCCGCTGTTTGCCGACACGGTGAACACGGAAGAGTATGCCGCCGCGCTCGAAGCGGGCAAGTCCCCGACCAGAGCCACGCAATGATCGCCCGAACCATCCTGATTGTGGTCGTTCTCCTTTGTACGGCCACGACGCTTTGCAGCGACGCGACGCCGGAAGCCGACTTCAACGGCGACAATGCCGTCGACTTCCAGGATTTCATCCTGTTTGCAAAGGCCTTCGGCTCCGGACAGGCCCTTTACGACCTGGACCGGGACGGCACTGTCGGCTTCGGGGACTTCCTGCTCTTCGCCCGGTCGTTCGGCCGGACCGGCGCGCCGGTTCCTCAGGTCCGGGATATCGGGATCCCGGTACGTTCGGTCAATTGGGTCCGCCTTCATCCGGGCCTGGACAATGAGAACCGTCCGCGCGTGTACGTGACCATGGGGCAGCAGGCCGACAACCTGTTCGTCCTGCAGGTCGACCCCGAAACCGGCGCGTTCCACCAGTTCGTTTCCCCTGTTCCGAAATCCAACTACCCAACCGCCACCCTGATGAGCCGTTCCGGCCGCCTCTACATCGGGTCCGCGTACGCCGGCCACCTCCTCTGCTTCGATCCTCGGTTGAACGCCCTCCTGGACCTGGGCGCCATCAACCCGGGCGGCGCCACCTTCCCCTGCCGAATGGACGAAGATCAGGCCGGCCGCATCTGGATCGGCAGCTACCCGGGGGCCGACCTGACAGTTTTCGACCCGAAAACCGGAGAGTTCACGCGCTACGGCCGCATGTCCAGCGTGGACAAGTACAACTATCCCCTGGTCGCTCCGGACGGAAAGATCGCCTGTCTGATCCGACAGACCCGGCCCCACGTCGTCGTCTTCGATCCTTCAACACAGGAGCGTTTTCTCGCAGGACCGATCACGTTCAAGGGTCAGGGCTCGCTTAAGCTGGAGAGGCGGCGGGACGGCAACCTCTACGTCATCACGTCGGACTACGGCAATTTCCTGGTCTCCGGGAACGAAGGCATCGCCGTTGCGACACTCCCGGGCAAAATGCCGCGTCCGACGCTTCCCGACGGCAGCACCTTCACTTTTTCCGACGGCACGGAACAGATCTATCGCACACTCAGCGTCCGACGTCCCTTCGGCAGCGTCCGCACTTTCGAACTCGATTACGAGGCCAGTGGCACTGACATTTTCTACATTCACACGGGCCCGGATGGCTTGATCTACGGATCGAGCATTCTGCCGCTGCACCTCTTCAGATTCAATCCCCTCTCCGGTGAACTGGTCGACCTTGGCAAGTGTTCCCGTTCCGCCGGCGAAGCCTATTCGATGGCAAACCTGAATGGAAAGCTTTACATCTCCTCCTATCCGGCGGCTCGCATTTCGGTATACGACCCGGCACTTCCCTACCAGTATGGCACGGGCCCGGAAGACAACCCCCGCGACCTGGGCCGCCTGGACGATATCTCCTACCGGCCCCGTTCAACGTTAACCGGTCCGATGGGCAGGGTCTGGGTCGCGTCCGTACCGGACTACGGCCGGTGGGGCGGCCCCCTCGCCTATTACGATCCCGCGACGGGTGAAAGAAAGTCCTACAAACGCATCGTGGGCGATGCAAGCTGCTATACCCTTGCCCACCTGGAATCGCAGAAGCTCATCGCCGTAGGTACCACCATCAGCGGCGGCAGCGGGACGGATCCCAAAGTCAGCGAAGCCACCCTCTTTCTTTGGGACTACCACGCCGAGGAAAAGGCTTGGGAGGGAACGATCCAGCGTGGAAGCGCGCCCGCATCGGTCTTCAACGCGTTGCTCACGGGGCCCGATGGCATGCTCTATGGAACGGTTCGGGGCCGCGGTCTCGAAGAGCTGTTTGTGTTCGATCCCGACACCCGCACCTTTACCCATCGGCTTCCACTGCCGTCCGGCCGCCCCCTTGATCTCGGCATGCAAAACGGTCCGGACGGCAAGATATACGGCTTCACCACGACTCTGATTTACAGTCTGGAACCCTCAACCCGTCAGATCGAGGAAGTTCTTCGCGTGGACGACGGGATCCGGATCGCCGGTCCGATTCTGGGCAACGAGATTTACTTCGCGACCGGCGCGATGCTCAGGTCCGCCACGATATTCTGACCCGTATCAGAAGTCGACATTGTCGGCATTTCCCGGTCGACGTCCGCACGGGCGGGGCTTTTCGAATTGCATATCGTATGATGAGGAGATATCGTAGGGCATCCGTCTTACAGAACCACACCTACGGTCTCCCAACAGGATAACCCACTTCAGCCTGGTATAGCGAATGGCCGCATCCGAAAGTAGAAAGCTTCGTATCGCCTTCATTGGCGCGGGGGGCATCGCCGGTACCCACATGGGTTGTTTCATGGAGATGGACGACGTCGAAATGGTCGCCATGGCGGACATCTCGAAGGCGGCGCTTGAGAGACGCTCTCGAGAATTCGACATTGCCGATTGCTTTGCGGACTACGAGGCCATGCTCAGCAAAGTCAGGCCCGATGCCGTAAGCGTCTGCACGCCGAACGGCCTCCACGCACCCGCCGCGATTGCCGCGCTTTCGGCGGGTGCTCACGTCATCGTCGAGAAGCCGATGGCCATGAACGCGCGGGAAGCAACGGCTATGCTGGACGCCGCCCGGAAACACCGGCGAAAACTCGTCATCGGATTTCAGCAACGCTTCGATCCGAAAACCCGATTCATCAAGGACGCGGTGGACGGTGGCCGGATGGGGAGGATCCTGTTCGCCCGCGTCCAGGCCCTGCGCAGGCGCGGCATTCCCAACTGGGGTGTTTTCGGGCGGAAGGAACTCCAGGGGGGCGGTCCGCTCGTGGACATCGGCGTACACGTGCTGGAAGCCGTCCACTACATCATGGGCTCGCCCAGACCCGTTGCAGCCAGTGGAAACGTCTTCACCTATCTGGGTAACAGAAAATCGGAAACGGTCTGCAGGTGGCCGGATTGGGACCACAAGACCTACACCGTCGAAGACCTGGCGGTAGGCCAGATCCGCTTTGAAGACGGCGCTGTTATTCACGTGGAATCCAGCTTTGCCGCCCACATCCGGGCCGACCTATGGAACTTTCAGCTCATGGGCGAAAAAGGCGGCGCCACCTGGGATCCGCTCACGATCGCAACGGATGACAACGGTTACATGGTAAACACCGAACCCGGCTGGTTGCCCGGATCCGGATTCGAGTCCTCCTTCGGCGCCAAACTGCGCAATTTCGTCGACCACGTACTTTACGACAAACCCACACTCGCGCCGGCCGAACACGGCCTGATGGTCCAGCAGATGATGGACGCCATTTATGAATCCGCCGGAAAGGGTCGTGAAGCCGGCATCGATTGAATTGGCGGACGGGCGTGCGTTTCGAACGCGGTTCCCGGTTGGAAAAATCCTCTTGCCCTGCCAAAACAACATGGAAAAAACAGCGAATACCGACGACCTCGTGGCTGCCTCGCGTCACCTCTGGCAGAGCTATTTCCGCGGCGCGCAGCCCGATAAGCCCCCGATGACGATTACCCATGGCGACGGTCTGTACATTTACGACGCCGAGGGCAACGAGTACCTGGACACCTTCGCCTCCCTCCTCACGACCCTGTGCGGGCACGGCCGCACCGAAGTCATCGACGCGGTGAACGAACAGATGGGAAAGCTGGCTTACTTTCCCGGCGGACAGGACTATCTGATCGAACCTGCCGCGAGGCTGGCGGCGAAACTGGCCGAGGTCGCTCCCGGGGACCTCTCCGTCTCCTTCCTCGTCAACGACGGCTCCGAAGCCAATGAGGCCGCCTTAAAGCTTGCGCGCAGCTATTACTGGGCCAAAGGCGAGAAAAACCGCTACAAGGTGATATTCCGCAGAGGCTCATATCACGGCGCCACACTCGGCGCGCTCTCCGCGACCGGCCTGGCAGGCAGCCGCGAGCCCTATGAACCCCTGCTGCCCGGATTCACCCACGCCATGCCCGCGAACTGTTATCGCTGTGAGCTCGACCTGGATCCCGACACCTGTGCGCTGGCATGTCTCAAGAATCTGGCATCCGTCCTGGAATGGGAGGGACCGCAAACGGTCGCGGCCGTCATCATGGACCCCATCCCGGGCTCCAACACGGGCTTTCCGCTTCCACCGGACGGATATCTGCAGGGCGTGCGCGATCTCTGCGACCGGCATGGCGTCCTGCTCGTCTTTGACGAAATCCAGACGGGTTTCGGCCGCACCGGGAAGATGTTCGCCTGTGAAAACTGGGATGTTACGCCGGATATTCTGACCGTCGCCAAGGGGTTCTCAGGCGGCTATCTGCCCATTGGCGCCGCGATTGCGACCGAGGATATTGCCGAGACCATTCGAAGCGCCGGGACCGGATTCCGACATATTCACACCTTCTCGGGCCATGCTGCCGCCTGCGCCGCCGCACTCGCCCATATCGAAATCATCCAGAACGAGAACCTCGTGCAGCGTGCGGCCGACCTGGGCGCCTGGTTCAAGAAAAAGCTGGACGAACTCTACCGATATCCTCTGGTGGGAAACGTGCGCGGCCTCGGCACGCTCTGGGCCGTCGAACTCGTGGGCAACCGCGAGACACGAGGGCCGTTGAATCCACCGGGAAGAGCCGGGTCATATATCGCCGATTTCTGCGGAAAGGCCGGCATGATCCTGCGCAACAACGCCGACATCCTTGTCCTGGCCCCGGCTCTCGTTATGTCCTTTGAACAGGCAGACCGAATTCTCAACATGCTGCACGATGCCATCGATTCGGCAATGGGTCATTGTAAGCAAAATGGAGACCGTCTCGAGTGGGCCGAAGAAGCTCCGTCCGGACCGGACCCGCTTGACGCTGTGATCCTCCCGCAACCGGGGAATACAGACAAATGATGCCCGACAGAAAGACATGCCTCGAAATGCTCCGACGGATGTACCGCATTCGTTCATTCGAAGAGCAGGTAAAGATCCACTACGACTATACCAGCTATCTTCGCGACAACCCCGAAAGCGAAGGGGTCATCTCGGGCGCCGCCCACCTGGCCATCGGCCAGGAGGGCACGGAAGTCGGTGTCTGCGCCGCCCTCGAGCCGGGTGACTTCGTGGCCAGCACGCACAGGGGTCACGGCCATGCCATCGCCAAGGGGGCGGACCTCAAGCCGATGATGGCCGAGTTGATGGGGCGGAAACACGGGTACAGCGGTGGATGCGGCGGTTCCATGCACATCTTCAGTCCAGAACTCGGACTGATTGGCGGGAACGGCATCGTGGGCGCTCAGGTCCCCATCGCCACCGGCGCCGCTTTTTCCGCGAAATATCGGGGCACACGGCAGGTGGCCGTCGCTTTCTTCAGCGAGGGCGCCGCCAATCAGGGCGCATTCCACGAAGCCCTGAACATGGCCGCGCTCTGGGACCTCCCTGCCGTCTACGTCTGCGAAAACAACCTCTATGCCGCCACCACGCCCGCTTCCATAACGCTCTCGCCACCGGACGTCGCCGCCAAGGCTGCCGCTTACGACCTGCCGGGCGTCATCGTTGATGGCCAGGACACCCTCGCGGTGTACCGGGTCGCATCGGAGGCTGTTGACAGCGCGCGTGCCGGAAACGGACCCACGCTTATCGAGTGCAAGACCTATCGCTTCGTGAGCCACGCGGGGGGAGGCCAGGGCGAACACAACAATCCGGAAGAACTTGAGACCTGGAAGAGCAAGGACCCGATCGCCCTCTTCGAACGCAAGCTCTTTGACGCCGGATACCTCACGGCGGAAGAAAAACAAAACGTCATTTCCGAAACCGGGGCGGCCGCCCGCGAAGCCGTCGCCTACGGCAAGCAATCTCCATATCCTGATTTCGAAGACATGCCCGTTACCTCAGGGGTCGCCCTGTAGGGCCCCTCGTGATTTGTTGCCATTCAACTATATGCCATTTTGGCATAAATATATGACAAAATGGCATATTCCGTTTCATGTCAGTCGCGCCAAGCTGATCCTGCATCGTACATCCGGAGACTGAACATTGCCCCTCGTTACGTACGCCCAGGCAGTTAATGACGCCATCCGTGAAGAAACCGCCCGCGACGAGCGCGTCTTCACCATCGGCGAGGATATCGGTCCGGTCCGCGATCCTGACAGCCTCTGGGACCAGTTCCGCGAGCGCCGCACGTGGCAGACGCCCATCTCCGAATCGGGCTTCGTGGGACTGGCGGTGGGCGCGGCCGTGACCGGCCTGCGTCCGGTCGCCGTCATCATGTATTGCGACTTCGTCACCGTCTGCATGGACCCCATCGTCAACCAGGCCGCCAAGATCCACCTGATGTCCGGGGGCAACGTCAACGTCCCGATGGTGATCCGCACTCCCGGCGGCGCCGGCACGCGGGAGGCCGGTCATCACAGCCAGAGCCTCGAGAGCTGGTTCGTACATTCTCCCGGTCTCAAGGTGGTCATGCCGGCCACGGCCGCGGACGCCAAGGGACTGATGAAGTCCAGCATCCGCGACGACGGACCGGTCGTTTTCATCCAGCACCGGCTGCTGGGGGATATCGAAGGGGCCGTGCCGGAAGGCGACCACGTCGTCCCTCTGGGTACGGCCGGCGTCAAGCGCGAAGGCGCCGACGTTACCGTTGTCGCCGTCTCCTACGCCCTGCAGAAGGCCCTTCAGGCGGCTGAAACTTTGGACGGGGAAATTGGCGTGGAGGTGATCGATCCCCGTACCCTCGTCCCTCTCGACGTGGACACCATCCTGCAATCTGTCAAAAAAACAGGCCGGCTCCTCGTTGTGCACGAGGCCCCGGCGCGCGGAGGCGCCGGCGCCGAAATCGTCCGCCAGGTCGCCGAACGGGGCTTCGAACACCTGCGTAAACCCCCCAGGGTTCTCGGCGGCCTGAACACGCCAATGCCCTACAGCGCCTCGCTGGAAGACGCCTGCCTGCCCCAGACCGGGGACTTCGTCGACGCCATCAGAGACTGTGTTCGCGCATAGCCGAGTCCGGGCACAGACGCCCGCCCCGCTTCACACCCCACCTGACGACAACACCACCTCGCCAAACGCCGCCGAACGCACGAACCCCCATTCGCTACGTAGCCGCAACGATTGCCGTAATTTGCACCTCTTGTTGCAGATTTCAACACACCGACTCGGCCTGTAATTTAGACGCATCGGGGAATTCTACCGCGCGATTCCCTCACGTTTCTTCGTGGCCAGACCGTCTGCGCGTCGAACTCCATCACGTTTCGCCTGAACACCCAGCTCCAGATTTTTTTTAGGGAGAGCTCGAACTGCTGATTCGACAATTTCCCGAGTGTGCACACTGATCGTACGAATTCAATGATCTGCTGCCGAATATCACGCACATTGCGAGGATGTGTCGGTGAGACGGTTAATCTTCTATCTTAATTGCAAAATAACAAGACAATGGGTATCCAGCAAATCGGTCAAAACCAAAGCGTATTATAATTCCAGTAAGAGTATAAAAATAAAAACGGAAATTTCGCTTGTTTTTATTTTATAAATATCATATATTTACAACGATTGGTTCTTCCACCAATAATTGATTTTGATGAAAGGGGTGAATTTGTGTGAAACGCATAACTGTTCACGTCGTGCCGGATAAGAAGGCAAAGTTGTGGGCAGTAAAAAAGGGGAAGGCTGTGGCCGCGCCACGATTCTATGCAAAACAAGCTGACGCGATTTGTTATGCTCGAATAGTTGCCAAGAACGAAAATGCCGAACTTCGGATCCATAAACGAAATGGCCGAATTCGCGCAAGTAATTCGTATAGGGGATAGAAAATTTGCCGATCTGTGGCACCAGATCGGCAAAGGCGAAACTGAAAGGGAGTGATCTTCAATTGGAGGAATTGAAAAATGACGATTTCAAGAATAGCCGAACTGACTCGCGAATTAAATCAAGAACGAGCCAGAATGCAGCAAGCAAAACGAGAAGCGATACGTTCTTCAGGAGTTTTTGTTAAATCCTTCCGAACCTGCCAGCAACTGGAGAAAGAAATCCAGAAACTGACGAATTATCCCGATTGAGCCATTCAGTGAATGGTCGTCAGATTATCACGATTCTCCCTTTCAAAATGGATAATACGTAACATTTACCGACTGGACAAATTAAAAAATAAAGTGTCCCTGAACGAAACTGAGGACGTCAATTTGAAGGAGGAAAAATGGACGACAATAGGACGGTAACTTTACTCAATGTATTCGTTGCTTCGCCAAGTGATGTAAAGCAGGAGAGGGAAGTATTGGAAACGGTTGTCCGAGAGATCAACCCAATATTAATTAGACGATTTAAGGTGCAGCTAAATCTACTAAAATGGGAAACTGCGTATCCCGGTTTTGGTGCTGATGCACAAGCCGTAATTGATGAACAGATGTCTTCCGATTATCAGATTTTCATCGGGATATTGTGGTGCAGAATTGGGACACCGACAAAGCGCGCGAACTCTGGAACAATTGAGGAATTCGAGAAGGCGAAAGCGCGTGCAGATAGTGATCCTGACAGCGTGCAGATAATGATTTATTTTAAGACTACGTGGCCGGAAACGCCACTACACAAAATGGATTTGGAACAAATGTCGCGAGTAAATGAATTTCGTGAACAGATCAGTAAATCGGGGTTGTATTGTGAATTTAAGTCTGCCGTTGATTTTGAGAGTCTGATTCGTGTACATTTGCAAAATTACGTGCAGGATTGGTATTCTAAACAAGATAGAGAATGTCAGACTTCTGAAATCACAAAAAAAGCCGCAGAAGAACGTGAGGAAGGATTGCTTGATTTGGCAGATCAGATCGAAGGAGAGTTTGACAAAACAACGGAGGTGGTAGATCGAATATCAACTGCAGTTGACGACATTGGTAAAAGTATGAATATCAGAACTCAAGAAATATCTGATCTTTCATCCGGCAAGCAGATAGTTGGCCGCAATGTGGCTAAACGCATCATTAATAGAGCGGCTTTAGACATGGACGATTTTGTTAAACGTATCGAAATTGAACTACCAAGCTTTAAGGTTCATTCTGAGCGTGGAGTACAGGCATTTTTGCAATACGCGTATGTGTTTAATGACTTTAGGAATGACCTAAACTATGTGGATCAAGCAGAATTGGTTTTGGAACAGATAGGTAATTTGAGACAAGCAATGTTTGATACAGAAGGCTGCCTTGTGGATTACCGCGCAACAATAGATGGAATGCCCAGAATAACTACAAAACTAAATCAATCCAAAAAGTCGATGTCGGAAACCATACAGAAATTAATCGACGAAATTAGCACTTCAAGGAAAATCTTGGATGATGCCGTTGGTCTGTTATGATCAATGATTGAGTAACGTTAGTTGCACTTTAGAATGTGAAGGCCCAGGGTTTACGAATCAACCCCTGGGCCTTCACATATGAGAGTGGGAGGAACGTACTATTGGAAATCTGCGGTGGCGCATCCGCGATGTCCGCCTGCCGGACCATTCGGAGAATGCAACTGAAAAGCGGTTGCACCCGGTTTCATCGACAGTATATTCTAAACTTGAACCAGTTCTCGTGAGACTGAAATTGAAGAAAGTGCATTAAGTACGATTCGCATTCAGTCAGTTATCAGCCTCCCGTATCGAATGGACAGCGACGCTCTCGGACACAAGACGCATTGGGTTTCATGTCATGACGGATCAACAGATGAACCTCGACCTTGGGGGAAGGCCAACCGCGCGCGATATCCTCGAACGAATCCGCACCGATAGCCGCGACGAGTCGGAGAAGGGACGCTGGTTCGAGCAGCTGTTCATCCGCATCGCGCGTCAGCAGCCCGAGTTCGAGGTTGACTCAATCTGGCGCTGGCCGGACTGGCCGGAGCGGGAGGCGTTGACCGGGCTGGACGGCCGGGACATTGGGATCGACCTCGTGGCGCAGCGGACCTCGGGAGAGTGGGTCGCCATTCAGTGCAAGTGCTATGAGGATAAGCATACACTCGGTAAGGGAGAGATCGACAAGTTTCTCGGCGGCTCCCAACATCCGGTATTCCGCCTGCGCTGGATCGTGGCGACCTGCCGGTGGGGAACCAATGCCGAGCGGGCTATCCAGAACGCTCACCCCCAGGTCACGCAGGTCGACTTCCGTGAATACCTCAACGTCCAGGTCGAAGAGGTGGATGCCAGGCGTCCTGTTCAAGAGCCCTGGCCCTTGCAAGTGGAAGCGATCGAGGACGCTGTCACCGGACTTGAGAATCACCACCGCGGCCGCCTCATCATGGCCTGTGGCACAGGCAAGACTTTTACTGCCCTTCGCATCGCCGAACAGGTCGTCAAGAACGGCCAGCGGATTCTCTTTGCGGCCCCGACCATCGCCCTGGTCTCGCAGGCGCGGCGGGAATGGCTACGGCAGACGACGCGCAAGCTTGAGTGCATCGTTGTGTGTTCAGACCCGACCGCCGGTGGACGCAACGAGAATGAGGACATCCGGATTTCCGAGCTCGAGTGTCCGGTCTCGACGGATCCTGCCGAGATCGCCCATTCCCTTGTAGGGGACGGACCGACCCGCGTGGTGTTCTGTACGTACCACTCACTGGGCAGGGTCACGGAGGCACAGGCGTATCACGGTGCTCCGGAGTTTGAACTGGCCATCGCCGACGAGGCCCACCGGACCACGGGAGCGCTTCTTGGGGAGCGCCGATCGAATCACGCGAGAAAGGTGGACTTCCAGGAGTTCCATGATGACGCTCGACTGCGCGCCCGGAAGCGCCTCTACATGACCGCCACGCCACGAATCTACACCCAACGATCAAAGAGCAAGCTCGCCGAAAAGGGGTTCGAAGTCGTCGACATGGGCGATTACGGCGTCTATGGCCCGGAATTCCACAGGCTTCCGTTCGCCAAGGCCGTGGCGCACGGAATGCTCTCCGACTACCGCGTGATCGTTCTCGGCGTAAGCCATGCGAGTGTAACACCGGGTCTGCGGCGGCGCCTTAAGGAGCTTGACACCTCGACAAAGCGTAAGCAAGCGCTGACAACCAACGAGATGACACGAGTTCTGGGCGTCTCGCTCGCAGTAAACGGCGTCACCGAGGGCAAGGCGCTGGAGCAGCCGGGCAAGCTTCCGCGCACCATGGCGTTTGCGAACAGCATCCTGCGTTCGAAGTGGTACGCCGACGCGCTCATGGAGAGCGAGGTCTTGAGGGCCACTACCCGGCGCATGGCGACCGGGCGGGCGATGAAGGTGGTTGCCCGGCACCTTGATGCGTCTGCGAGCGCCCTCCGGCGCAATCAGGAGCTCCGATCTCTGGCTCACGCCGACGGAGAATGCCGGGTGGTCTGCAACGTCAAGCTGTTTACCGAGGGCGTTGACGTCCCGCAGCTTGATGCCGTCGCGTTCCTCGATCCTCGGGACAGCCAGGTCGACGTCGTGCAGGCCGTCGGGCGTGTGATGCGGAAAGCGCCGGGCAAGCGTTTCGGCTACATCATTGTTCCGGTCGTCGTCGAGCCGGGTCGCGACGTCGCGGATGCGTTGGAACGTGGCAGCGAAGGATACAGTACCGTCGGCCGTGTCTTGCGGGCGCTCCAGGCCCATGACGGACGCCTGGCCGAATCGCCGGCCACCTTCATCAAGGTGTATGAACAGGATCGGCCAAGCGTCCCGAAAGATTCGGGCGCCGGCACGGTTCGTGAGTCAGAGGGCGAGTATATCCAGAGCAGACTCGACCTGAAGGAAGCCGAGCAGGGGATCTACGCGCATGTCGCGGCGGCATCCGGTCTGGGCAAACCCGGGAAACTCGTTGCGGACGAGATCGTGGATGCGGTAAGGCACGTAAGCAGCGTGCTTCAGAAGGAAGAGATGGAGGAACCGCTGGCGAAGGCTCTCGACCTCGTCCCGGAGGAAGACGGCGGCGCGAAGGGGATTTGTACAATCGCGGCGCTCATGCTCTGCAATGCCTGCCTTCTTCAACGTCGCCTGCGCGACGAACCGGAGATGAAGACCATCGTGCGGCTTGACAAGGTGGCGGGCGCGAGCAACCCTAAAGAGGTCCTTGAAATTGCGTGGGAGTCCATCCTTGAAAAGGACTACGCGCCTGTGTTCAGACCCGCTCTCGCGGTGCTTGGAGCGCTTCGTGAAGGAAACGCAATCGATGACGCGATCCGTGCCGTCGCGGAATGTGCAAACCGCGTCGCGGACTCCTTGAGCGATCTCGGATACGACCATGCGGGACCGCTCTATCACAGCATTCTTGGCTCCGCAAAGAGCGACGGTGCGTTCTATACGAATAACCTATCGGCAATCATGCTGGCCCGCCTTGCGCTCAGCGAGGATTTCATCGATTGGGCGGACCCTGAAGCGGTCACGAATTTAAGGATCATGGACCCAGCGTGCGGGACCGGGACGTTGCTGATGGCAGCGCTCCAGACCATCAAAGCGCGCGTTGACGCTTTCAGGGAGATGACCTCCGATGACCGCAATACCCTGCACAAGCGGCTTGTGGAAAACGTGCTCTGCGGACTGGACATCAACCAGCACGGGATCCAGCTTGCCGCGTGTAACATGACGCTCGGCGCTCCCACCGTCGATTACGAGCGCATGAACCTTCTGACAATGCCGCACGGGCCGCAGGCCGACGGCACGTTCAGCGCCGGATCGCTGGAGCTTCTGAACGTAGACGCCGAGCGGCTCGATCTGTTCGACGCGGCGCAGGCGAAACGTACCTTCGAGGACTTTGAGGCCGAGCAGGTGAGCGAGAGCGAGGAGATTCGCTTCCCGCTACGCAATCTCAACGCCGTAATCATGAATGCGCCGTTCACGGACAACCGCAAGCGGGGGCGCAAGTTTTCCGACGAGGCGGTCAGGGGGATGCAGCGTAACGAAATCGACATCCGCGACCGTCTTCATTCTGTGGATGAAACGGCAGGACAGGTCATCACCACCAACAGCGTCCGTACGTTCTTCACGCCCCTGGCTGACCAGCTACTCAAGTCCACTCAGGGCGTTCTGGCCAAGGTTATACCTGCCACAGCCTGCATTGGCGCATCCGGCGTGGACGAACGCCGGTTTCTCGCCGATCGCTTCCACGTCGAGCGTATCGTCACCACGCACGACCCGAAGCGGATAAACTTCTCGGAAAACACCAGCATACACGAATGCCTGCTCATCTGCCGGCGTTGGCACGAAGGAGAGCGGCCGGCCACGGAGTTCGTATCGTTGCGGCGCATGCCGAAAGACGCTGCGGAAGCGGTCGAAGTCGCCGAAGCCATCGCGGCCGGCGATCTTGAGGATTGGGGCACCGCCCACTCCTGGCCCGCAGAACGCGTGGGCGACGGCGACTGGACCCCGGCGTAGTGGTACGACGGCGAGCTTGCCGAGACCGTCTGGTTCCTTGAGGGGCATGGCGAACTAACGCCGGCAGGCGCCGTTCTTACGCTAGGGCCAACCGGACGAGCCGCGCAAGATTCATGGATGCGTTACGAAGGCTACGGCGACCCGCGTGCAGTAATGGTTTTCGACAGCGTGTCCGCCGCAATCAGGCACACCATGCTCGACACGCCGGAGCAGCGTGTGGCTCCGGGCGGGAGGCGCGCTCATTTATACGAGAGGGTCCTTCAGGGTCGGGGAAACCTGATGCTGGCGACGCGCTACGACACGGTGAGCGGCCGATTGACTGCACTGTGGAGCAAGGAACCAACATTCGGTTTCGGCTGGATCCCAGCGCGTGGAACGGCCAGCGCATATGAGCAGGCGATCTGCGCCTGGTGGAACAGCACCCCGGGCCGGCTGCTATTACTCAATCGCCGGGCAAAAAAGCTGACGTATCCTAAATGGTCGGTAGCGCATCTGACATCGCTGCCCGTTCCCAGGCCGGCGTCAAAAGGATGTGCCGAATTGACTGGCGCATGGAACCGCTATCGACACGAGCCCATGCTTCCCCTGCGTAACGCCGAGAACTGTATCGCCCGTCAGGCAATCGATGAAGCGGCCGCATTCGCGCTCGGACTGGACTCGGGCGTTGTTGCGGATTGGCGAAGGCGGCTCGCAGCCGAACCGACAATCACCAATGCGCGAGCTCATGAGGAGCGCAGGGACATATGAGCTGATGACGTGCGCGTGAGTCCTGGATGACTTCCAACGACCACGCGCTTGGCAGGCACGAAAACAAAGTTAGAAACGACGCAGCCCACATCTGGCGCCTGTTGATTGTTGCGAAAAAACCCTCCGCCGCGTACCATTTGTTTTAGTCAAAAATGCAGGGTTAGCAATCTCGGCGGCTCGTATATATGCCAGCCGGCTGGTTTATTTTTGACGCTTCCTGTAGAGACCTCCAGCCAGGAGTAAATTTGGCAACTCGGAAACACATTGAATGGTTACTGGAAGGTGTCGAGAGTTGGAATGAGAGGCGTAAACGGGATGGTTTTCGCCCCGATCTGGCCGGCGTTGACATTTATGAGGAGTTTCGTAAAGCAGGAAAGATTAATAACGATGGAAATCTTCATCTATGTCGAATTGACCTCAATCGGGCGAATCTTACGGAATCACGGCTCTGTTGTGACTTTACGGGTGGTGGCGCCGATCTCAGGTGGTCGAATCATTGGTTTGCGAACTTGGCGGACTCCCAACTGTCCAACTCAAAATTTGATGGGAGATGGGGGGCTTTCGTTACTCACATTATTTGGTCTTGCCTTGGTTTTTGCAGATACTTATATTTATTCCTTACCTTGACATTTGTGTATTAACCGTTATATTCTGTCCCATGTGTGACGTATTCAGGAGATTTGGATGTCGTTCCTATCGACCGGGTGCGGTTATTCGTATGTACAGGAAATACTACACGAATGTTTAGTAAAGAGAGGTAACGATGAATATTCGAATAAACGTGAATGGTAAGTTAATGGAAGTAGATGCGGTAGAAGTAGGTGTGGATAATTTGATTTCGCGTATGAGTACCGCGACACTTAATGATGGCACAGTGCTCGAACTTTCAATAATGATTATGGCGGCACATCGGGCTGTTGAACAGTGGGACAATATTGGTAATCCTATCTATTCGCTCGATATGCAGGGTTCAATTCGAATTAAACACTGCCCTCCTGCATTAAAGAGGCCAACACAATGATAGCCGATAATTGTATTAACGTCGTAACAGAGCGAGATTTTCTGCGAAAACCGGAAATTCGTGGTAATGTTACGCAGTGTTCTGGTAAGGCAACTGTTTTGCAAGATACTACACCAGATGTACGGATGTTTTATGTCTTAAAGGAGTCGGACACTCTCGAAGAATTAATACCGATTTCATTAGCAAGAAGACCATTAACGATACAATCAGGTCGAATTCCGAGCATCTCCATTGTCAAGGTAGTGACCGAGGCCAAGTACCGACTATTGAGTCTAAGGGAGGATTGGGACGGTGAAGGTTCACCAGGTTTTCAAGCGAAAACTCTTGAAGCTGTGGCATTTTTCCTATATAAGTTATCGTTTGAATCGTCTCTAGCTGAACAATTCGCTACGGAGGCTAAAATACTTCCTTCTTGTGAAGGTAGTATTGATCTATATTGGCAAAATGAACAATTCGGTTTAGTTATTGTATTTCGACAAGATGGGACCTTTTCTTTTTATGGTGCTGACAATAGGCGTGGAAATATAATACGTGGTGAAGAGCAGCCTTCGACTACGAAGATAGCAACGTGGTTGAAAGAAAGGCAAGTTTAGGTTTAAATGTCTGGATGGCAATTCGAACCAATTCCTGATACTGATCTACTATATCGCCGCATTAGTCATAATTGTTACCGATGTAAGGATCAAGTGCCAATAGGCCATTATACACGCAAAGGTAACTTTATTGAGATTTCTACAGATTGGTCCAAATATTCGTCTCCCGAAAAGTGTCGACAACGTACAAAGCGAAATAAGCCGGAAAACTACGGCGTTGTTAGTTATAATGTTGGTGAGGTCCGGGACGCCCAACACGAAGTTTGCCATGATCCTACTTGTTGCAATCAGTCTCATACTGTTATTAGGGGAGGGGAATCTGAATTAAAACTAACCATCACCCAACTTGCGAATTGGATAATTAAGCCGCCATTTGAGGGTATCTAAGTTAGCATCTGAATTTGATTCAAACCGGCCCTAGATGTTTCTCACTAAGGGCCATTTTTGTACCCTCAAATTTCAAAATTGCGAATTTTTGTGTTCGGTTTTCTTCTTCGGATAGCAGCTACCCTCACAGGATTAAGGGTTTAACTGAATTAACCAATCGCACACAAAGATAGTAGCAGACTGCCCAAAACTATTAATGGATTAATAGTTAGAAAGGGGGGTGGAGTTCAGGATCGTCACGGGTCTCCACTCGAGTACTCGCCCGACAAACTGCTATTCCGTTCGTCGTCCCCGCCCTCCTATCCTTCGCCTCTGGTCTCTGATGAGCGTGACGAGTTCCCGGGTGGAGACGTCCGCCCGGATCGACGGAACGTCCAGCGGCGACGCAGAGGGGCGTTCCGGTACCAGGGCGTAGGTCCTGCCATCCTTTCTGCGTATGAGGACCTTGCCCGTCGCCTCGGCTTTGTCGAGTACTGTTGAGAAGTTCTGCCTGGCTTCCGAGTAGGTATATACGTCCATCCTACACCTCCGGAACAACGGTGTTGACACCGAGTGCGGCCGCCGCCCGGCTGAGGGTTCGGTCCAACGTCAACAGCGGCGCGCCATGCCGAAGTGCGCAATCCAGAAAGTACGCGTCGTTCGCGCATGAGTTCAACCATTCCCGAGGGTCGTCCGGTGGGAAGCGTTCAGGCGGCTTCATAGATGACCCTTCCCTCCTGAAGCGCGGGCTTGATCACCAGCGCGTGACAGTCCTTGTACCGTTCCACCTGCGCCGGGGTGACCACGACCGCGTCCACGCCTACGCCAACGCCGCGCAGGTTTCCATAGATGTCTCCCATCAGAGTCCATGGATCGCTGTCGTCCTTTACGACGAGCAGATCAATGTCACTATGGCGGTTCAGGTCGCCCCTCGCGGCGGATCCGAAGAGAATTATCTTCTCAGGATGAGCGACTTCTACAATGCGCCGTATTATTTCGTTTAGAGTTGACTCGTCCAACATGGTACTGCCTTTCGTTTCATGGGCACTTCACGTCTAACTATGGGTTAGCCGTCGGCTTCTTTGTCGTTCGCGTTGAATCTTTACGCCGTTTGAAGACAATATCGCAATTCGTGCGCAGATAGCAAACCAAAGCTTTTTCAGTACCCGGATGGCTCTGTCGTTTCATAGTGACGGATCATCCAAACAGGTCTGTTTCGGTCTCCAGATAAGCGACCGCAATCGCATCGCGAGTGCCGAGGCTATTGGACGAATTGCAATGCCGCTGTCGTGCCGAGCTTTTTCTGAACAAACCCGAATGCCCACTTGCGTTTTTTGCAGATCAGGGTACAATAGGGGTATAGAACAGAGGTGAAGCCCTCCGGCATCCCTCCGAATCGTCCCCTTACATCTTTCATCCGGAGATTGGAATGAGCCCTGGTGTCCGCAAGTTTGTCGTCTTCGCCATCGCCCTGGTCGTTTCCTGGATCGTCGGCATCAACGTGGCGCCAACCTGGACCGTCGAGCAGATCGCCCTCGATGCTCACGTCGACAGAGACGGAAACCTCTACTACATATATCGGGGAGAGCCGACCTATTTCCACCCCGTACCCATCGAGGAGGCGCTGCTCAACCCCGAGCGAATAGAAGGCTCGCGCGAGACCCCGGAAGTGAAGAAGGAGTTTGTCTCCGTCGTCAGGCTGGAGGAGGGTGAGCCAAGGACCTTATATTATCAGCTGCTGGCCAAGCACCACTGGGGCTTCTGGTCCCTCCTTCCCGCGGTGGTCGCCGTGCTCCTTTGCTGGCTGACCCGGGAGCCGGTTACCTCGCTCATTGGCGGCATCCTGTCGGGAGCGCTGGTGCTTACCCGCTACGACTTCACCGGCGACGTGCTGATCCCCTCGCTGGCTACGACCAGCTCCGCCGGCGTCCTGCTGCTCTACCTGTGGCTGCTGGGCGGGCTGATGGGGATCTGGTCGCGGACGGGCGCCGCGCAGGCGTTCGCCGAGCTAATGACGGAGCGCTTCGTGCGCGGCCCCCGAAGCGCCAAGCTCGTTTCCTGGGCGCTCGGCGTCATTTTCTTTCAGGGGGGCACGGTCAGCACGGTGCTGGTCGGCACCACGGTCAAGCCGATCGCCGATACAGAAAAGGTCAGCCACGAAGAGCTCGCCTACATCGTCGACTCGACCGCCTCGCCGATCGCTTCCCAGCTCGCCTTCAACGCCTGGCCCGGGTACGTCCAGGCATTTATCTTCGTCTCCGGGGTCGGCTTCCTCGCCACCGAGACGGACCGCATCGCCTTCT
>JAPPJY010000017.1 GCA_028874335.1 Gemmatimonadota bacterium
CCCCCCCCCGGCCGTCTCCATTTACCCCCCGCCCCCGTGTGGGCGTGGGGGGGGGGCCGCCCCCCTGGGCGGGGAGCGGAACGGCGGGCGACCGGCCGGTCGCCCCTACGTTTACCAGGCATTCGCGAATCGAAATCGCCAGGCCGTATTGTTGACCGGTTTTTGTAGGGGCGACCGGCCGGTCGCCCTGCTTGCTACAGGGTACCCATGCCCAGACGCACGGTTGTTCTGCTTACGCTCAACGAGGTCGACGGCGTTCGGTGGCTGTTTTCGGCCGGACACGATCTTTCCGCGATGGCCGACGAAGTGCTCGCCGTTGACGGCGGCTCCACGGATGGCACCCGGGAGGTCCTGGCATCCCACGACGTCCGGCTCGTGGACCAGCCGCGTCCGGGGCGGGGCGAGGCGTTCCGTGCGGCAGTCCAGGCATCGAGCGGAGCGTGCCTGGTTTTCTTCAGTCCCGACGGGAATGAAGATCCGGACGATATCCCACGGCTCTTTGCGGCAATCGAAGACGGCGCCGATATGGCGATCGCGTCCCGCTTCCTGCCGGGCTCGAGGAACGAGGAGGACGACGATTCGCTGCCGCTGAGAAAATGGACGAACCAGGTGTTTACATGGATCGCCAATTCAATCTGGAACCGGAAACGCTATGTGACGGATACGATTAACGGATTTCGCGGAATTACGCGGGAGGCATTTCAGAAGCTCAATCCCGGATCGATGGGGTATACGATCGAATATGAGATGACGATCCGTGCGATGAAGCAGAGGATGCGAATCGAGGAGATTCCTACGAGAGAGGGAAACCGGGTTGGGGGCGAATCGAAGGCGCCTTCGTTTCGTACGGGAGTTCGGTTCCTCAAATTCCTGATACAGGAGATGGTCGCCGGCGACGGCCGTTGAGAATGGCAGTTTGACGCGTCGACCGTTTGGGATTTAACCTGCGGCGTGTAGCTGCGACTTGCCGACCGGGGCTTTCCCGTTGGTGAGTACGTCGAGGAGTTTTCGCGCTGCCACGGACAGGCTGCGACCGCGTTTGTGCAGGATGCCAAGAGGTCTGGTGAGTACGTCGCCATCGATCGTCAGCACCTTCAGGCTGCCTTCCTTGTGTTCCAGGTCTACCGAGTGTTCAGGCAGGATCGAAATGCCGAGGTCCACTTCGACGGCATCCTTGATGGTATCGATATGATCGAATTCCATCACGATGTTGGGCTGAATGCGGTGTTTCCGGAAGAAACCGTCCAGCGCATGCCGGGTGTGGGTTTCCTGGGAGAAGAGGATGAGCGGATGATCGCCAATGTCGTTAACGTCAATGCGGTCCTGCGCCGCAAGCGGATTCGCGGGTGGACACGCCACCACCATATTGTCTTCCGAAAAGGGGATGATCTTGATATTTCGGTGGGGCCTGGGAAAGGCAACCACGCCGAAGTCAATCTCGCCGCTGGCGACGTCATCGTAGATGCGGGGGGTGTGATTGTAGTCCAGCCGGAAGTTGACCCTGGGGAAGGCTTTGAGATAGGTCTTGAGGTAGGGCCCGAGTTCACGCATGCCAACGCTGTAAATGGAAGAAAGGCGAACGGTGCCTGAGACCACGCCGTCCAGAGCTTCGACGCGCTGTAACATCTCGTCGTAGCGCCGTACGATGTCGCCGGCGCCCTTGTAGAATACCTCTCCCTCCTTGGTAAGCCCGATCTTGCGCTTATGGCGTTCCAGAAGCGGTTTGCCCTGCCGGCTTTCAATGCTCTTGATTTGCTGGCTGACTGCCGACTGCGTGACGCCATTCAGGACAGCCGTCTTTGAAAAACTCTGGGTATCGATGAGGTCGCAAAAGATCTTCAGGCTCTGGATCAACACGTGAACGTCTCCTTCGGATGATTCCCGCCGGGCCTTTTTGCCGTTGACGTCTTGTTCGGAACAAGGGGCCGGCGGAGGTTGTCGTGCCGTACGGATTGCGTCGCCGCGCGTGATGCGCAACGAAGTATTGAAGATAAGAAAGAGTAATTCTGAAAGCAAGAAAATAATATATACTATTATATTTTCGTTAGTTCGTTCTGAAAGGAGCGGATGGGGTTGCCGGGAATGTACTGTTTTTGTATCTTGAAACGCCCGAAAAAATCCAGACTTGCACCGACGCGAACGTGGAGGAAAAAGAGAGATGGCGGGATACAGGATTGAAACGGACAGCATGGGAGAGATTCAGGTCCCGGACGACCGGTATTACGGCGCCCAGACGGCCAGGGCGCTGGTTCATTTTGATATTGGCGAAGAACGCATGCCGCAGGAGCTGATCAGAGCGTTCGGCATTCTGAAAAAAGCCGCAGCGATTGTCAACCGTGAACTCGGAAAGCTCACCAAGGACAAGGCTGACCTCATCGTTCAGGCGGCCGATGAAGTCATCGAGGGAAAGCTGAACGACCACTTTCCGCTTCGAATCTGGCAGACGGGAAGCGGCACGCAGACGAATATGAACGCCAACGAAGTCATCTCCAACCGGGCCATTCAGATTGCCGGCGGGCGGATGGGAGGCAAAGATCCGATTCATCCGAACGACGATGTCAATATGGCGCAGTCTTCAAACGACACCTTTCCCGCCGCGATGCATATTGCGGCCGTCAGCGAGATTCACGGGAGATTGATTCCCTCGGTCGCAAAGCTGCGGGATACGCTGGCAGGCAAAGCGGACGAATTCGAGGATATCATCAAGATCGGTCGTACTCATCTGATGGACGCGGTCCCGCTGACGCTGGGCCAGGAGTTTTCGGGATACGTGACGCAATTGACGAAGGGCTTGGAGCGGATTGAGCGTTGCCTTGCCAATCTCAATGAGCTCGCGCTTGGCGGCACGGCGGTGGGAACCGGGCTGAATACGCATCCGGAATTCGCCGACCGCGCCGCCGCACGGATTGCTGAGCTGACCGGCCATCCGTTTGTTTCCGCCGAAAATAAGTTCGAGTCCCTGGCCGCGCACGATGCGATGGTGGAAACCAGTGGCGCCCTGAAGACGCTGGCTTGTTCGCTGATGAAAATCGCCAATGACACCCGTTGGCTGGCGTCGGGGCCGCGCTGCGGCATCGGCGAGTTGACGCTGCCGGCCAACGAGCCGGGCAGTTCCATAATGCCGGGGAAAGTGAACCCCACGCAGTGCGAAGCGATGACAATGGTGGCCGGTCAGGTCATCGGCAACGATATGGCAATTGCGGTGGGCGGATCCTCGGGGAATTTCGAACTGAACGTGTTCAAACCGCTCATCGTCTACAATCTGCTGCAGTCGGTGCGATTGCTGGCCGATGCCTGCGCGGCGTTCAACGATCACTGCGCGGTGGGCATTGAACCGAACCGCGAAAACATCCGAAACCACCTGGAGCGGTCGCTCATGCTCGTCACGGCATTGAATCCCAGCATCGGATACGATAATGCGGCAAAGGTGGCCAAGAAAGCGTTCGACGAGAACCTGACGCTTCGGGAATCCGCGGTGGCGCTCGGAATGATGGACGGTCAGGCGTTCGATGCCGCGGTCCGGCCGGAAAAGATGACGGGGCCGGGCGGCTGACGTTGGCGGGGGCGCCGACCCCCGACCCGGCGCTTTCGGATGACCGCACAACGACCTGAAAAGGCCCGGCAGGATTTCTGCCGGGCCTTTTCGTCAGTCAAAAAGGAGATTATGTGCCGGGGAGCAGCCGGTACGGCGGCCGAACGGAACGGCATCCCCTGACCTAACAGTCCGTTGATAAAGTCGCTCTGCAGGCGAGGCCGAGCCATTGTGGACGAAGACAAGGCGCGCGACCGAGTCCCATCCTTCGATTCGGCGAGGGAGCGCAACGCCGTATTTCGACCGCAAGGGCCGGCCGTAGCCCGGATGGACTTTTTCAACGGGCTGTTAAGTCGTCAAGAGTTCAGTCAGGCGACGGTGGCCGTCAGAAACGCAGCGAATGAGAATCGCCCGCATGTTCGTCTCCGCATGCCGGACAGGTCTTGCATAGATGCCGATTCAGCAGGTGCGCCGTTGCAAGCAGGATTCCTGCTGTTGTATGGAAGACGACTTCAAAGATCCCTTCAGTTGCAACGTGGCCGATGGCGATAAACGCGATTGCCACTACGATGATGAGAAACGCTCTCCAGTGTCTGTGGTGCCTCACACCCCAAACGGCGCTGCTCATTGCGAGCGCAACGGCTCCGATGATGATCAGTTCCGCGGGTTCGCTCGTGAGGAACCCGAGCCCCAGCAACGGCAGAACCGTTACAAGTAGCGGCATTGCCACACAATGGACCGCACATGCGCAAGACAGAACCGCGCCGACGTTATCCACCGTTTCATGGCTGATGCTGTTCTTCAAGGTTTTCATTTAATACCTTTCAGACCGGTCCCGTGTACATCGTGTCAGGATCGGATCACCGGAGCGCGATTACGGGTAATCTCGCTGTTTTTGAAGACGCGTCAGTGATCCAGATATTCCGCTATTTTGCCGCACCAGTGCGGCGGCCATTCGGTCATGTTGCCGTAGACGGCAGGCGAACCCGGGCCGCGGGGATGTCTCGAAGACATGACCCCGCCGTCGTCGCCGTCCAGGCCGAAGAGGAAGCCGATCAGGTGTGCGCGTTCGTCTTCCTTGATCCGGGTGGCCTTAAAGTAAAGCGCGAGGACGTTCGGCGGGACGTGCACACCCGCAACCGCGCGCGATTTCTCCTCGGGCGAGGGTTTGTACCTGACTTCCTGAAAAACGCCGATATGAAAATCACGGTGGCGTTCCGTCCTGGCGATGTATCCCCTCAGGTTGTCTTTACCCAGAACCCAGGACTTCCATCCCGTCGTCCGGGTTGTGAACCGGGCCTTTTCAGACGGAATCACAACAGCGTCCACGCCAAGGTCTTCCATGCTGCCGACATCGGGGTTCCCGCCGCATTGCTTCCGAATATTGTCCACCCACCAGAGAATGGACTCCGTCCACAGGTTGCGGTTGACGTCGCTGAACCGCTGGCCTTCCGCCCGGTAGAAGCGAAACCGGATCGCGCTCGGGTCCGGTGGTTCCGCCTCGGCGACGGGTTCGGACGTTTTCTCGAGCTGCTCGGGGCCGCGGCGTGCTTTCCGCCAGGGCCGGGTGGGCAACGTGTAATCGAGGCCCAGAGCATATACCGAAGGGATTGCGCGGGCTGAAACTCGCCCTTCGCTTGCGTGAGTCGACACAACGCCGATCACGCGGCCGGATTCGTCTAACAGCGGTCCTCCGTTGCCGCCGGCAGAAGCGGCGGCGCTCAGGGGATAGGACCGCACGCCGTCGACGATTTCGACGGGACTCATCTTTCCGTCGACAAGTCTGAATGCCTCCCCCTCGACCGGCTCTACGACAAAGGTCCGCTTGATCTCGACCGGGTCCCGGGCGGCCAGTTCGAGCAGCGGCCTGCCAAAGACCTTGATCCGGATCAGCGCCACGTTGCGTTTTTCGTCACTGTCGATCAGGCCCGAGACCCCGAATTCCTCGCCGGATTCGAACCTGGCGACAACCCCGACCGCGTCGTCGACGAGATCCCAGGTTGTCACCGCGATTCTGCTGTCCAGGGCGAGAAAGCCCATTCCCCGGATCCGGGAACCGTCCCTTCTCTCCACGTCCAGTACGACAACCGAAGCGCGCGCTTTCACGTAGACGGCGTCCGGAGGGTCATCCGACGCAGGGACGGGTGTACAGAGAACCTTAGACAGGAACACCGCCATCCATACAGCGGTTGCGGACGGGATGACCGATGCCGGTTTCATAGGCGATCTCGATATTCGAAACGTCCGGAGTACACGGCCTGAAAATTCAGGTTATTTTCGAAAGGACCGTCAAATCACCCACAGAACGTACAGCGTAACCGCCGTACCGAGGAGGGCGCCGCCATAGCAGAGGACGTCCAGCGAGAGCAGCAGCTTCCGGATGCCCATTTCGTGCAGCGAGAAACGGATGCGGTGGGCGGCGTGAAAGAGCGGAGGGACAATGAGAACAAACAGGTAGACTTTGACGAGCGGATTCGCAAGCAGGGATTTCATCCGGCTGTATTCGAGCAGGCTCTTGTCGATCAGGCCGAGCGGCACGGCCAGCCCTATAAGAAAGATGTGGACGGGTATCAGCAGCGCGGCAACCACGCCGCCCATCGAGAACATGCCCCACCAGAAGGGTTCGGTTCTGTCTTCCTTGTACACGGACTCCCCCTACTTTATACAACCGACTTTTAATGTCAGAAACAGGCAGGCGACAACCGCCGACGCGACGATCCATGAAAGATAGGCGCCCAGACCCACGATAAAGGGCGGTATCGTCAGACGTCCGATTCGAACGATCTGGATTTTGGATACCAGACCCAGCCATGTGATGCTGTGGTACAGCGCGAACAGGAGGACGATGGCATAACCCACGACAAACGGTACGGACCGGAGCGTTTCCTGGAACATATCGTGGACTTCCGCGCCCCGGGAGACGAGAAACAGCTGATACAGGTATACCAGAACGAACAGGGCGATAAACACGCTGGTCGATTCCCGGATCATGAACAGGAAGTAGCGGCGATTCTGCAGCCACCATGTGATCGGAACCGGACGTACATACGCCTTGTGTTCGGTTTCGTGTTCCCGCGTCATCTTACTTCCTCCCCCATGGAAGGAGAACGGATTTGAACCAGCCGCCGGTGGTGGCCACCTTGTTCCGCTGGATTGCGGCTGCAGGATCCACGTCTTTGGGACAGACGACGGAGCACTCGCCAATGTAGGTACATTCCCAGATGCCCTCGGTGCTTGCAATCACGTGTTGACGCCGTTCCTTCCCCTCGTCTCGGGAGTCCAGGTTGTACCGGTGCCCCAGGGCAATGGCGGCGGGCCCGATGAATTCGGTCTCGAGTCCGTAAACGGGACAGGCGGCGTAACAGAGCATGCAGTTGATGCACATGCTGAATTGCTTGTATTCCTTCAGCTCTTCGGGTGTCTGCAGGTATTCCCCTTCCGAAACGGGCTTTTCTTCCTCCCGGATGATCCAGGGCTGCACCGCCTGGAGTTTATCCATAAAGTCGGTCATGTCTATGATCAGGTCGCGGACAATGGGGAAGTTCTGCAAGGGTTCCACACGGACTTCGCCAGGGTAATAGTCGCGCAGGAATGCGGCGCAGGAGAGCTTCGGTTCGCCGTTGACCGTCATGCCGCAACTGCCGCAGACACCCATCCGGCAGGACCAGCGGAAGGACAGAGAGCCGTCAATGTGATCCTTGATATGGTTCAGCCCGTCCAGCACCACCCAGTCGTCCTGAAATTCGATATCGTAAGACTGTTCGACGGGTTCGTCTTCCTGTTCAGGACGATATCGGGTAACGGTGATTGTGATCTTCTTGCCATTACTCATGAAATTCCCCTTGCGCGGGATTCGAAATCAGCTTCAATCCGAAAAAAACAGCAACGCGGCGACGCAATAAAACCCTCCGATACGGGGCGTTATCGTCGTATGGAAGGACGTTTTTTCCCTTCACGTCCAGTGACCTGGTGTATCCTGGTAATCAGCAGTCTAATCGCCTTTATTTACAAGCACATGTTCGAATTAACGTCCATGAAGACTTACGAATCAAGGTTAGTATTTGCGCTCTTCGGGTTCCCAGCGCGTGATCGTTACGGGAAGGTAGTCGGTACGCGGTCCGTCTTCCGTCCTGTACGTCAATGAGTGTTTCAGGTATTCCTCATCGTTTCGGTCCTCGAAATCCGATCGGGAGTGAGAGCCCCTGGATTCCTTGCGGTCCAGGGCGGCGTGTGCAAGCGCTTCAGCCGCATCCAGCATGAATCCAAGTTCGAGCGCCGCCGTGAGTTCGGTGTTGAATACACTGGAGGTATCGTCCAGGCCGACGTTCCGGAAGCGTTCCTGAAGGTTCCTCAGGATTTCGCAGGTTTCCTTCAACGTCTCTTCATCGCGGAAGATACCGGCGCCGCGTTCCATGGCCGCCTGCATCTCCGTACGAATATCCGCGACGCGCTCCTTGCCGTTTCGCGGCTGCAGGTACGTCCCTTCAATGCGCCGCCGCTCGTCGCGGTTGAGGTTTTCGAGGGTGTCCGTGCCGGGGGCCTCCCGGCCGCCGGCGTATTCCGCGGCGACTATTCCCGCGCGCGCGCCAAAGACGAGGCACTCCGTGAGGGAATTTGAGCCCAGCCGGTTGGCGCCGTTGAGGCTCACGCATGCGGCTTCGCCGGCGGCGTAGAGCCCCGGAATCGGCGTGGCGCCGTTGATGTCCGTATGTACGCCGCCCATCATGTAGTGGACGACCGGGCGGACGGGGATTGGCTCCCTGACCGGATCGATCCCCACGTAGTTCCTGGCCAGTTCCCGGACGAATGGCAGCTTCTCGTCGATGACATTCTCGCCCAGATGTCTCAGGTCCAGATGGACGTAGTTGCCATAGGGTCCGTCGAAGACGCGGCCCTCCCGCATTTCATACATGAATGCGCGGGAAAGGATATCGCGCGGTCCCAGTTCCATCTTCCCGGGTATGTATTCGCTCAGGTAGCGCTCGCCCTTGTTGTTGACCAGGTATCCGCCTTCCCCCCGGGACGCTTCCGTCATCAGGATGCCCGTACCCGGCAGGCCGGTGGGATGGTACTGGACGAACTCCATGTCCTTCAATGGGCACCCGATGCGGTAGGCCAGGGCCATGCCGTCGCCGTTCTTTATGGCGGCATTCGTCGTAAACGGAAAGATCTTGCCGCCGCCGCCGGTACAGATGATGACGGTTTTCGCGCCGATCGCGTGGATGCCTCCCGAGCGCATGTTCAGCGCGGATACGCCGCAGACCCTTCCATCGTCCACGAGAAGCGAGGTGACGAACCACTCGTCGTAACGGGTAACCGCGTTGTATTTCAGGGAGGTCTGAAACAGGGCGTGCAGCATGTGGAATCCGGTCTTGTCCGCCGCATAGAGCGTTCGCTTCACGCTCATGCCGCCGAAAGCCCGTACGCTGACGCGGCCGTCCTCATCCCGGCTCCAGGGGCAGCCCCAGTGTTCCAGTTGAATGGATTCGTCCTGCGCTTCCTTCACAAAGGCTTCGACGACGTCCTGGTCGGCCAGGTAGTCGCTGCCCCGTATGGTGTCGAACGAGTGCAGATCCAGATTGTCGTATTCCCGCATGACGGCCGCGGCGCCGCCCTCGGCGGAGACGGTGTGGCTGCGCATGGGGTAGACTTTGGAGACGACAGCGACGTTCAGACCGGAATCGGTCTCGGCCGCGGCGATGGCGGCGCGCAAACCCGCGGCGCCGCCCCCTACAAGAAGCACGTCGTGAATCGGTATGTCCATTTATGTCCCCTGAAGGCGCGGTTGAATCGCGTTCGTTTCGTTCGCAAACAGCGTTTATTATAACGATTTAGGCGAAATCCGTCAATATTAACCTCAATTTCACCAAAAACAGCAAGGCGGCGTCGCGGCGAGTCCTTCCGAAACGGGTCGAAAGGTCAACCGGACGGACATTTTTTCGGTTCACGTCCAGTGACCTGGTTTATCCTGGTAATCCGCAGTTTAATCGCCTCTATTAATTCGCACAACTTCGAATTAACGTACCCGAAGAATGACGAATCAAGGTGAAACTGGGCGAAACCGGAGGTTGATTCGGCGACGCGATGTGAGGATTCGTTCGACGGATTCGGACCCTGTCGCGGCGGCTTTCGTGCGCAGGTACATTCCGCGTGAAGCGGGCTCTGTTACTGCAGGCGGCCGCGCGCAGGAAGCGGCCAGACGGCCTCAACCACGCCGTCGCGGATTCCGTAGAGTTCGTCGTGCAGGACAACCGTGGTGTCGGAGTAGCCCGCCACGAATTCAATGGTCTCGCCAACCCGCGGTGTCTCAGCGGGCGCATCCAGTTCGATCTTGCCGTGCTCGGCGGAGAGGGCCACGAGCGCGACGTTCGGGATGCCGATCGGCTCGGGAACGGAGGCGTCGCTGCTCATGGTTTTCTTTCCCGCGTCACAAATGATGCGTGCAGGCGTTGGGCGGCTGGTGACGGTGGAGAGGACAGTCATGGCGTATTCATGCGCCACCCCGAAAACGGTGCGATACCGGATATCGCCGAAGATGCCGCCGCCCGCTTCGATCTCGGTGACGCCGGGATGGAACGCGCTGATCCAGTAGGTGCCTGTGCCGCCGCAGCTGACGATGCCCACGGGGAAGCCGTTGCGCCGGCACAGGTCGGCGCTGTCCGTGAGTTTGGACAGGGATTCCTCGATGAGCCTCCGCTTTTCGCCGATGTCCTTGATGGCCAGCGTGTGCGCCTCCCACGTCATCAGCCCTGAGAACTGCAGGCCCGGGCAGGCGGCGATGGTCCGCGCAAGCGAATGAACCGGTTCGCCAGGCGCAACGCCCGCGCGGTTCATGCCCACGTCGATTTCAACCAGCACCCGGATGCGGACGCCCTTTTCCGAGGCGGCAAGATCGATTTCGCGAATATTGCTCTCGTCGTCCACGCAGACCATGACGTCGGCATGATTGCGGAGGTTGACCAGGCGTGCGATTTTCCGGGGGCCCACGATCTGGTTGGCGATGAGGATATCTCTCACGCCGCCCGCCGCCATCACTTCGGCCTCGCCGAGTTTGGCGCAGGTAATTCCGATAGCACCCGCTTCCAGGAGCCTGTGCGCGAGCGCGGGCGTTTTCATGCCCTTCGTGTGGGGCCGCCAGTGGACGCCCGCCTGTTGGATGATGGTATCCGCCATCTTCCGCGTATTGCGCTCCAGCGTGGGCAGGTCCACCAGCAGCGCGGGAGTGTCCAGGTCTTCCTTGCGGCAACCGATGAGCTGTGTCTGCACGATCATGAGGAATCCCAGGGTTTCGGGTTATTCGGTAACAGGACGCGCGCGCGCCGGATGGTCCCGTTAACGGTCGCGTCGACGGCGCTGCCGGATGATATGGTTGGCAACGTCGATCATCGTGGCGGTCCAGATTTGGTCCCGGTTACCATGCAGAAACCGGGCGACGTCTCTCAATGCCGCTGAAGATATGGAGAGATGCTGGCCTCCGATGCCGTGCATGCACACGACCGCCCAGAGGCCGTCGTTGACGGCGTTTTCGATATATTCGACGATCGCTTCTCCGGAGTGGCCGTCGACGGCCAGCGACCAGGTGCAGGCCAGGTCGATCCGTTCCGGATGGTTGGCGCGCTCGCCCCAGCCCCTGGCGGCCTTGAAGCGGCGGGCGACGAGTGGGACATAGGACTGCCGGTTCTCGCCGGCGCCGACGTACGTCTGATAACAGGGGTAACAGAAAGTCCGGTCCCCGCGTTGCTCGGGAAACAGGCGGTTCAGGTCTTCAGTGGCTTCGTCGATGGTCCGCGCGATGTCATCCAGCGCCAGGTTTTCCAGACAGAAGCCGTCGTCGCGGAATCCGAAATTGCAGGAGCAGGGGTGCATGGAGGTGTGATTCCCCAGTTCATGGCCGTTTTTGCCGGCCTGTTGCCAGCGGGGAACCTGCGACTCCCAGGCTTGCGACCGCCCCGGATTGACATAGAATGTCCCTTTCAGGCCGCAATCGTCCAGGCAGGGAATCGCATTGTCCAACTGCGTATCGAGGCCGTCGTCGAAGGTGAGACTTACGGCGCCGTGGATGCCTTCAGGCCAGAAGGAGCGGTCCGGTGGCATGACTTCCTTTTCTAATCCGTCGGGAGGACGCCGATGTCCCCGCCTCGGCGGTACGCCAGGGCGTCGTCGATCATCCGCCGGATATCGTACCCGGGTTTGAAACCCAGCAGTCTGCGGGCCCTGGACAGGTCGAATTCGTAGAACGTGGGGTCGCCCTTCAGGACCGCTTCGACAAACGGGATCCCCAGACGCTCCGAAAGACAGGTGACGGCTTCATCCCAGGTGAATGGCGCGGGGCCGGCGAGCTGGATGGTTTCGCCGGAAACGCCCTCGGCGCTCATCGCGAGACGGCAGCCCAGGACAATATCCCGCACGTCCGCGACGTGTTTCTTGTACGGCCTGCCATTCTGGTCCTTGAGTACCACCAGACGTTCTGTTCCCTGCCACATGCCCTTGAATTCGGGACGGCCTTTCAATCCGCTCAGACGGAACTGCGGAAAGCCCAGAATCTCGCCCGCGCCGAAGACCATGCAGAATCGAAGGATAACGACCGGCAGTTGGTAGGTCGACCAGTATCCGGTGCAGAGTTCTTCGCCCAGCGATTTGGACAGGGCGTACCATCCGCGGCAGCGCCGGGGGGTTCGGTCTTCCCGGATCGGTTCGGCCAGTCCGCCGGGGACGTACTTTTCGTAAATGGCGTCGGTGCCCGCGAATATGAACGTGGGCGGTTTGTCCTGCGCCCTGGCGGCCTCCAGCATGTTGAACGTACCGCGTACGTTGATGTCGAAATAGTCGGTTTCGGAAAAGGGACCGCCGCCCTGAAAGGCCGCGCCGAGGTGGTAAACCGTGCTGACGCCCTTTGCGGCCGCGAGGACGTCTCTCGGTTCCGTAAGGCTGCCGGTGACAAGCTCGACGTCCAGGCCGTTCAGTTTGTCGATGCGAGGGTCTCGAGGCCAGACGAGGCCGCGCACGGCATGACCCTCATTAACGAGCGTTCTGGCCAGGTTGGCGCCGATTCTTCCTGTAATGCCGGTGATGAGAACTGACATGAAAGCCGGATGTGAAGTTCAACAGGTCCAGAGATACCGGTGTTCCGTGCCGAAAGTAAACGACCACGATTCGACTCACACGGAGACACGAAGACACAAAGACACAAAGACACAAAGGGAAAGACAGAATTCAGTGTTCGGTTGTCAGCCGATAATAAATAGTCCGGAAACGACGATATTGGACAGGTATAATCCTGCTCTTGGTTCTTGGTCAGGGTCGGCTTTGATCTTGGCTCCTGGTTTCTAATCCTGCTTAATCCCGCTCCTGGAATTTAATCCTGCTTAATCCTGGTCGGTTTGGGTTTTTGTATAAAAGAGGCTAATTCACGTCCGAAAATCAAGGGGAAACGCGAAAGGTTGATTGCGGGATATTTCCCTTGCGGATTCGGCTTTTTTTTGCTATTAAATCGACTGTAGTGGTGTGTTGATCTGCTGGATTATTGTCGAATAACCTGAAGGAGAGGGTGGAACGCATCCGAGGAGGATTGACGATGGACAAGCTGGCGATTCTGGGCGGATCGAAGGCGGTGAAAACCGATTCGGGAGATATGTTCACCTGGCCGATTATCACCGGGGAGGACGAGGAGGCCGCACTGGAGGTGCTGCGGCGCGGGGCCATGTCCGGCACGGACGTCACGGTGCAGTTCGAAAAGGAATATGCCGACTGGTTCGGCACGAAGTACGCGCTCGCGCACAACACGGGCACGTCGTCCATCCATTCGGCGATGTTCGGTTGCGGCGTGGGCGTGGGCGATGAAATCATCTGCCAGAGCATGACGTTCTGGGCGTCGGTGCTGCAGGCGATGAATCTTGGCGCGACCATTGTCTACGCCGATATCGATCCGGATACGATCACGCTCGACCCGGCAGACGTGGAACGAAAGATTACGGACAGGACGAAGGCGATCGTGGCCGTCCACTATTTCGGCCATCCGACAGATATGGATGCGATCATGGAAATCGCCAACGCCCGGGGTATCAAGGTCATCGAAGACGTCTCGCACGCGCACGGCGCGGAATACAAGGGTCGTTTGACGGGCGGGATCGGCCACGTGGGCGCGATGTCCTGCATGGCCGGAAAGTCGCTGGCCATCGGCGAGGCGGGCATGCTGGTCACAGACGACCAGGAGATTTATGAGCGCGCGGTTGCATTCGGCCATTACGAGCGGACGGGGCAGATCGAAAACCCGGAGTTGAAGAAGTTCGCGGGCCTGCCGCTGGGCGGGTTCAAATACAGAATGCACCAGCTGTCGTCGGCCGTGGGGCGGGTGCAGCTCAGGCATTACCGGGAGCGGATGGAAGAAATCGACAGGGCAATGAACAGCTTCTGGGACCTGCTCGAAGGCGCGCCCGGGCTGCGCCCCCACAGGCCTCCGAAGGGCTCCGGCAGTACAATGGGCGGCTGGTACGCGGCGCACGGCATCTATGTGCCCGAGGAGCTCGGCGGGCTGCCCTTGCGGAAGTTCTGCGAGGCGGTGCGGGCCGAAGGGACCTCGTGCGGCGCGGGGGCCAATCTGCTCATGCACCTGCATCCCGTTTTAAACGACGCCGACGTCTACGGCCACGGCGAACCCACCCGAGTCGCGCACTCCGACGCCGACGTGCGCCAGGGCGAGGGCAGCCTGCCGCAGACGGAGCGGATGTCGGAGCGCCTGTTTTCCATTCCGTGGTTCAAACACCATCGCCCGGAAGTAATCAGAGAACACGCGGAGGCCTTCCGAAAGGTGGTCACGCAGGCCGCCGAACTTCAGTAAGTCGCGGATCCGTGCGGAGCGCAGTGTTCTTCAGATCGGACCGCTTAGATTGTGGCACGGGACGGCCGGTGAAACGCCGGCCGTTTTTGTGTTTGAAAAAAGCGCCTTGTACGCCTAGGGTGCGAACGGTCGCGGGGAACCGGACCAACCTGAAATGGCCGTAGGGGATTGAATTCGACCGGCACTCTTGTTATATTGCTTATTCGCCGATCATGCCGTCTCCACGGCAGATGTCCATTTACCTTCAGACGTTCAAACCGATTCAAGAGTGGGAGAGTCATCCATGCACAAGCTGCGAACCGCGTCGTCCACGCTGCTCGTCGTCGCTCTTCTGAGCGTAATTGTCTCTAATGCATACGCTGGATACACACGCATCAGCGAACCGGGCGCCGACGATCCGATGGCGGTGCATATCTTCCGCCTGGACAACGGCCTCACGGTCTATCTCACGGAAAACCGTCAGACACCCCGGTTCTACGCGGAGATCGTCGTTCGGGCGGGCAGCAAACACGATCCGGCCGAATCCACGGGCCTGGCGCACTACCTGGAACACATGCTGTTCAAGGGCACGACGAATATCGGCTCCCTGGATTACGAAAAGGAAAAAGCGCATCTCGACAACATCACCCGTCTCTACGAGGCGCATTTCAGCGAAACCGACCCCGAAAGGCGGAAAGCCATCTACGCCGAGATCAACACGCAATCCCAGCTTGCCGCGCAATACGCCATTCCCAATGAAATCGACAAACTGTACAAGGCCATGGGCGGGACCGGTCTCAACGCGCACACGTGGCACGAAGAGACCGTGTACAGAATCAATCTGCCCGCCAACAGATTGCGCCACTGGGCGGTCATCGAATCCGAACGCTTCCCGAACTCGGTCTTCCGGCTTTTTCAGTCGGAGCTCGAAACGGTTTACGAAGAAAAAAACCGGTCCATGGACAACAAGGACCGGGCGATCATCTACGCCGTCGCCGATCTGCTCTACAAGGTGCATCCCTACGGCCAGCAGACCACGATCGGGAAAGTGGAACACCTGAAGAATCCGTCGCTGAAAAACATGTACTGGTTCTACAACACCTATTACGTCCCGAACAATATGGCGATCGCGATATCGGGCGATATCCGGATCGACGAAACCATAAAACTGATCGACGAGCATTTCTCGGCATGGAAGCCCGGGCCTCTGCCGAAGTTGCCGGACTGGAAGGAGGCGCCCCTCAGCGGCGCCGAGCGGGTGCAGGTCGGGTTCCAGGGTGAGGAATACGTGCTTCTGGCGTTCAGGACGGCATCCAGGAGCCATCAGGACGCGGACGCGCTGAGACTCCTGGATATGATTCTGGACAACGCCACCGCCGGACTGATCAACCTGAATCTCAACCAGAAACAGAAGGTCCGGCGGGCGGGATCGTATCCCTCGCTGTACAACGACAGCGGCGCACAGTTTCTCTGGGGCATTCCAAAGAAAGACCAGACCCTTGAGGAAGTGGAACAGTTGCTGCTCGATCAGCTTGAAATCATAAAAGGCGGGCGTTTCGAAGACTGGATTCTGCCCGCGATCGTCACCGACTTCAAAAAGAACAACAAGAGGGAGTTGGAGTCGGACAATGCCCGGGTGCGCCGGATCCGCAATTCGTTTCTGGCGTATCACGACTGGAGCCACACGGTCAATGAGATCGCCCGTCTGGAGCGGGTCACCAAAGACGACGTGGTCCGCGTCGCGCGGACATATTTCGCGGACAATTACGTTGCCGGATACCGGGTCGATGAACAGCACGAAATTCCAAAGATCGAGAAGCCCCGGATCGACAAGATCAACATCGACGCCACCCGCCAGTCGGCTTTTGCCGGCAACGTGCTGGCGATGCCGGTCGAGGAGATCGAACCCTCCTTCGTCGACCCGGGCAAAGACTATCAGATTGCCGATTACCACGATGACGTCCGGCTCTATTACTCCCGGAACCCCATCAACGATCTCTTCACACTGACGTTCACCGCAGACCTGGGCAACAACCAGAACAACAGGATGGGGATGGCCGCGCGGTTGCTCGACAAGTCCGGTACCGCACGTCACGACGCCGAAGCCCTGAAGAAGGAGTGGTACAAACTCGGCACCGAATTCTCGATGCGGGCGGGCAACAACGAAACCAGCGTAACCATCTCAGGGCTGGACGAAAACATCGAGGCTTCGCTTTCTCTGATGGCGGAACTTGCCAACAGCCCGTCCGCGGACAAATCGACCCTTGACGAACTTGTGAAGATCGTCCTGGCAGAACGCGAAGACTCGAAAAAGAACCACCGCACCCTTCAGGGCGGCGTCGTTCTGTTCAACAGATACGGCGAAAACTCCCGATATCTGCGCGCGTTGCCGAACGAAGCCCTGCGGGAACTCGCCGTAGAGGAACTTCACGGACTGGTCCGCGGCCTGTTCAAACACAAACACACCATCGCCTATACCGGTTCTCTTCCTTTACAACAGGTCCTGGCTACTCTGAAAAAACATCATCGGATCCCGGGTTCGCTCGATGACCCGCCGCCGTACAAGTTCTACAAGGCTCGGACTCCCGAACGGACCGAGATTCGCTTCTTCCACAAGCCGCTTGCGCAGGCCCTCGTTTATATAGAATTCGGCGATGAGGATTTCAACGAGGCGTCCGTCCCCGCGACCGAACTCTATAACAGCTATTTCGGCGGGGGGATGAGCGGGATCGTCTTCCAGGAACTGCGGGAAGCCCGCGCGCTGGCCTACTCCGCGTGGGCGCGATACTTCAATGGCAGCCGGAAGGGAGACCAGAATACCCTGGCGGGCTCCATCGCCTGCCAGCCCGACAAGACGATCGAAGCCGTCGAAGCGTTTATCGGCCTGATGGACGACATGCCGGTCACGCCCGAGCGATTCGAAGAAGCCCGCACATCCATACTGAACCGATATCGCACCAACAAAATCAGCTTCCGGCGGGTCCTGGGCTCCGTACGTTCCTGGGAACGGCTCGGCATTCCGGTGGATCCCCGAAAGTCGCGATTCGAGAGGATCCAGGCCGCCGGGATGGACGACATGCTGGCGTTCTACGGCAAGAACCTGAAGAACCGGGTGAAACTGATATCCATCGTGGGAGACAAAGACAAAATCGACCTCGCTGCGCTGGAAAAATACGGTTCCGTCAGCGAGGTCGGTCTAAAGGACATCTTCGTGTTCTAATGCAGGGGCGAAGTGACACGGCTACGAAGCCCATCCCGCGATGAAATCCGAGGTCGTGAAATTCTCCGGCATTTCGTTGAAGTGGTATTTCATCGGCCCTGACTGGAATCCCGGCACGAAATGCTCCGCCTTCGACCGGAGCAGCCTGTCCAGCGGTTCGAACCGTTTCCACAACGTCTCCGCCTCCGACTCGCTGAACCGTCCGGCAAAGTCGGGACCCCAGCTGAGGGTGATCGGATGTGCGCCCCGAAGCCGGCGGGAGAGTTCGTCCGGAACGTGGGGATACGGAGCATGCTTGGCAAGCCGGATCGCCAGAGCCGCCTTGCAGAGGAAGACGGTGGAGAGCAACCTTCCCTTTTCGCCTCGTTCCGGATGAAGCCGGTTCAACGCCTCGATGTACGCCTCTCCGTCGCATTCGACAACCGCCCTGAACACGACCTCCGAATACTCCATCATCTCCCGGCTCCGGTCGTTCCACCGCCGGAATGCAGCCGCCGCGCCCGCGGAAAGGTGTTCCACGAAAGAAAGATCGTCGATCGACGTATGCGTGGAGAATCCGCCGTGAACGGTCCGTCTCAACCTCGGGCTGTAGTTGCTGCCCCAGTGGAGTATCGGGAGGATGTAGACAACGCCGTCTCCGCCTTCAAGGTGGGTCCGGACGCCGTTCGGCAACGGCTGGCACGGATCGGCCAGCAGGTACTCGTTTTCCTCTTTCGTGTTGAACCGGATATGGCTGCCGGGGATCACCCACAGGACGTTGTCGTCGTAGAGGGGGATGTTCCACTGAACGTACCGGGGTCCCCCTTCCAGGATGTCGTCGATGTACCCCTTGAGGGGTGCGGTGTCGATCGGGTGGTGGTCGCGATGCCACTTCGCGGGGCCGTGGTCCCGGACCGGATTGCACATCATCATCATTTCGGTTACCGATGCATCCGCAACGCCGAGAAGCTGTGAACTGATGCCGTGAATGTTCGGCTCCAGCCACACCTCCGCGGCCGGCGCCGTCTCCCGGCTGATGACGCTGGCCAGCGGCGGCCGGTTGAGCATCAGGCGGGGCTGCGGGCTGGACTCCCACTCGCCTCCCGGCGGGTCTCCTTCCTTTCGCATGGCCTTCCAGTTTTCGCGCTGCCGGTCCACGAGCGTTTCGTAAGCCCGGCGGACGTCCTGCAGTTTCTCCGGTGGAATGGCTTCCTTTACCACAAGGTAGCCCTCTTCCAGGAATCGTTCACGATCTATCGTCTGCATCCTGCTTCCTCCTGGCGTTATCCGGTCTCACTTCTGTCCAAAATTACTCGGAAAAGACGATTTTGGACCGGCGTGACCCCACTCCTTGTTTCTAATCCTGTCGGCGTTCCCGGGAGCGAGGGCATCCCTGCCCTCGACGGCGAATAGGAATGGTCTTTGCGCCGTAATGCCAGACGTGGTTTCGGTTGGGAAGCAATTAGCCCTTGATGTGGAAATCCGTCGGTTACTCGAAGTTCGAGGGCAGGATGCCCTCGCTCCGGATATCGGTGGATCATGCCGCGAAAGAGGGCTGATTGCCGTCGATCGCACCACGCTCGTGCCAGGTGTGATCCCAACCTGGTTTTTTATCCTGTCAATCCTGGTCGGTTCTGATCTTGGCTCCTGTTAATCCTGTTAATCCTGGTCGTTTTTGACTTTCATCCAGTTTATCCTGTCCATCCATGTTAGTTTGGGTTAAACAGGTAGAAGAGGTCAAGTCCCGATAAACGTCTCGGGCCACTTCGGCTCGTAGTTGCTCTCGAAGAGCCAGTCAAAGTCCTCCGGAACGATGTGCGTCCGGTCGGGCCGCAGTTTTCGGCGCAGCTTCGGGAAGAAATCCATCAGCGCGTCGCGCTGGCCGTTCGGGAGTCCGCACGAAACGCCCGCGGCTGCATAGGCCGAGAGCATCGCCTTTCGAGGAACCGTGTCCTCGTTCTGCCAGGCCGAGTGCAGGCCGGAACTGCACAGGATCAGCATCTGCCCCCTGCGTGCCACCATGGGTGTCGGTTCCTGCTCCAGCCAGGGCGAATCCGTCAGATCGGGGACATGCTCCGGATAAGCCGGAGCGCCTTCCTTCGGGCCCGGGCGCACGCCGTGAACACGAGGCAGCATAGCCTTGTGCTCCGGAGTCAGGACGCGGTTCCAGTATTCCATGATGGGCCGGTGGCTGCCAGGAAGTATGCGCATCGCCCCCCGATGCTCCGGCACATCGTTGAGCCAGAACCAGAGCTCGGCGCGCATCCTGCGGGGCGTCGCCTGAAAGTCGTCCCACGTGGCCTGAATGTCGGTGTGGCATCCGCCGGCCCACTGGTCTCGCACGCTCCCGAAAGGCGCTTTGGCAGGGGAACGGCCGTGGGGGGACACGCCCCACCACAGATGTACGGCATCCGCGCGCAACAGGTCCATGGCCACTTCTTCAAAATAGGGGTGCTGGAAGACGTCGAGGTAGTCCGGTTCTTCGTAGAACGGACGGCCGCTCGCCGTCAGCCGGTCCCACGCGGCTTCGGCCCGGTCAAGCTCGGCGGTTGTAAACGGGCTGTCGACAGTGACGGCGCCCTGTTCCTCGTATTGTCTCAGTTCCGATTCTGACAGTGCCATTCGTTTCTCCTTTGCCTTGGGCGATTTCCCGTCACTCAGCCCCAACCTAAGAGCTGGAAGCAAATGCGGAAGCCCGTTTGACGGTCCAATCACTCCCCCCTTGAGGGGGAGTCGCAGAAGCCGAGCCGGTTCCTGACCCTTTGATCCCTGAGCCTGTCGAAGGGTCGAAAGGCCGGCGAAGGCTGATGCGGTGGGGGGTGACGCCCCGAACTCCCTTTCCAGCACTCCGGAACCGTTCTCAAACACCTCACGATTTGAGGCGCGCAGGACCCGTCAGCGTTGCTCTATCAAGAACGCATCTCGATTCTCAGTGTAACCCTGACGTGCCGCGTGCTGGCTGCCGTATTGCTTGTTGCGAAGGAATCGCCAGAGGAGGCTCTCGACGGCGGCCTGGATCTGGCAGAGTGACGGATCACCTGCCAGGGTTTGACGGGTATAGCGACGCTTGATCCCCCCACCGGCGCGCCTGCGGGCTGACGCCCTTGGCTTGCCGACTCCCCCTCAAGGGGGGAGTAATGCGCGATGTCCTTCGGGATGTCGCAATTGGTCGATCGTAGCCTCGAACCCGTCGTTCTCTTCGTCCGGCCAGGTTCCAAACAGCGTCCTTACGTTCGCCATTGGCTGCACGTTTTGTGAACGCGCCAACTCCTGGATTGACGGCGATTTCCAAAATGATTGTAAGATCGGCGTTCCTTTCGGCAGTAAGACGGTGGCTTCATTTTGCAGCTGAACCGTTTCCAAATGAACGCCGGTCCGTCGCCTGATCACCTGGCGACCGTGAGGCCATTCCACCATGCATCAATATTGAATCGCATCACGCAGACGAGTTCTGAGACCGCCGGTATGCTTGGAGTCTGGATTAAAATATACGCAAGCTGGTGAAAAGTCCAATTTAACCGGAATTATAGCCGCACTGAGTCTTCGCAATTCGCTTCTTAGCGTCGGTGTTGACAGGTGAATCCCAGCGTCGTGGCGGCGTCCCGTGTACGTCTCGACCAATTCCGCCAATCCGCGATTAGCCTCGATCAAAAAAAATTAACGCGGCGACGCGATAAAACCTTCCGAAATAGGGCGTTATCGACGTATAGAAGGATGTTTTTTCCGTTCACGTCCACTGACCTGGTGTATCCTGGTAATCCGCCGTCTAATCGCCTTTATTTACAAGCATATATTCGAATTAACGTCCCCGAAGACTTACGAATCAAGGTTAGAATTCGCCCGTCTCAACGCGATAAACAAACAAGCCCAAGGCCGATTTTCGATTCAGGAACTCACAACACGGATTCTTGTCTCTATGTGAGACGGAGGCTATATTGAAAACGGGAATGCCGCGGGCAGCGACTCAGACGCCAATGGACACGCTTTGGAAGACACGATGAACAAAAAAAAGAAGAACACAGATACGAGAAACCGGCTGATAGAACTGGGACCGGAACGTCTCACGGATGTCCTGTTGAATCTTGCAGACCGGCATCGAGATGCAGAAGCGATCGTCAAGCGGTTGACGGCGACTCCACAAGAGAATACCAAACGCTTCAAGGCAAAGTTGGCCGGGATCAAACGCCGCCGCCGTTTTCTGGGTCGCGGCGCGTCGTTTGCTTTCGCTGATGAACTCAGAGGTCTGCTCCAGGATCTACGGGCAGGAATCCACGACTACCTGATGGGTGTAAGGCTGGTGGTTGAATTCTACAAAGCGGATGACGCGATTTTCAGGCAATGTGACGATTCTTACGGCAACATTGGTGACATATTTCGGATTGACGCCAGCAATCTGTTTGTTTCGTTTGCCGCCAACTGCGACGACAAGGAAGAGCTAATAGATCTGGTTCTGGAACTGAACAGGGAGGATGAGTACGGGGTTCGTGATTCGCTGTTTCAGTGCGCGTCGGAGTATTTGCCCGACGAGGCAATGCGAAGTATGGTAGATCGTCTGTGGGATCTGTCTGGAAAGGAGACTGACGAAGACAGAACCCTGCACTGGATTTCAGGCGTTGAAAGCCTAGCGCGTCAGATGAAAGATGCACCACTCTACGAGAAAGCCCGATTGGCTCTTTGGCCCGAACTTTCCGCGGCCGCCTGTATTGACATTGCCCGGATCTATCTGGAAACAGGAGACGCGCAAACGGCGCTTACATGGCTTCGCAGGATTCCGAATAGAGACCATTTCAAAGTTCACGAACAAGATGACCTGTTGTTGACCATCTACAAGACAATCGGCGATCAGGAGAAAATGGAGAGCGTCGCCTGGCGCATATTCCGTCGAGATCGCACCGAACATACCCTCGCATGCCTTCTGGATGCAGTCGGTGAAGACCTGCGCGATCAGGTGATCGAGGGTGAGATTCAAGCCATCCTTGAATCCGACCACCTTTCCTACTCTGACGCGACGTTTTTGATTGAAATCAATCATCTTGACGAGGCTGAATCCTACTTGCTGGATAGATGGGAACTGCTCGATGGCGATCACTATTCAGGCCTTCTGCCTCTGGCGGATCACATGGAAGCGAGCAGGAGATGGGTCACGGCAAGTGTTCTCTACCGCGCACTCCTGGATTCTGTCCTTAGACGGGGTAAGTCCAAGTACTACACTCACGGTGTGCGTTATCTAAAGAAGCTGGATACACTCGATCTCCGGATCCATGACTGGAGGAATATCTCGCCTCATCATGAGTACACGCAGGTACTGCGAAAGAACCATGGTCGAAAGACAAGCTTCTGGTCAAGGTACGAAAAATGAGATCGACCCGCATCGGACGCCACTTTGTTGCCGACGATACGATTCCAACAGCCGTTACGCAGGCGTTTTAATACCTGGTCGGTCCGCCCTCTGACGCGCCTTTTTCCTTTCCCGTTTGATATCGTCCAGGGCCGCCATGAAGCACGGGATGACAAATAACGTCAGGATTGTCGAAACCAGCAATCCGAAAAGGATGACGTTCGCCAGCGGCGACCAGAGGGCCGACTTTCCTCCGATGCCGATCGCCATGGGCAGCAGGCCCGAGATCGTCGTTACCGACGTCAGGATGATCGGTCGCAGCCGCAGTCGTCCCGCGTTGACAATGCTCCGCCAGATGTTCGTCACGGAGCCGTCCTTTCTGCGCCGCCTGTTGATGAATGCGACCATGACAATGGCGTCGTTTACAACGATACCCGCCAGCCCGACAAACCCGAACATCGCGGTCAGACTGAACGGATTCCCCGAAATCAGCAGGCCGAGCAGCGCGCCGATGATCGCGAACGGCACGGCAGTCAGGATGACCAGCGGCTGCGCGTACGAGTTGAACTGCGACCCGAGAATCACAAACATCAGGATCACGCTGATGACGAAAAGAGCCGCGATATCTTCGAACGCTTCCATGAAGTCCGTGAACTCGCCCCCGATCACGAAGTTCACGTCGGAGTAGCGAGCCTCGATCGACGGAAAGATTTCGAGCATTCTGGCGTTGATCCGGTCCAGTGACGTTTCGGATTCATCGATTTCCCCGGTTACGAAAATGGTCCGCTTCTGGTCGAAGCGCTGAATCTGCGTCCGGCCCGGCCCGATCGAGAACGAGACCATGTCCCGCAGCGCCACCGTGCTGCCGCTCGAGTTCGTTACCTGCACGTTCAGCACGTCCTCTACAGCCGACCGTTCCTTCCGGTCGTACTGCACGATGACGCCAACCTCTTCGTCTCCGTCCCTGAATTTCGTCGCCTCCACGCCGTCGAACGCGTATCGGACGTTCAGGGCGACCTCCCGCGCCGAGAACCCGTACAGGGCCGCGCGCACTTCGTCCACTTCGATCCGGATCGCGTCCTTGCCCGGCGGGAAGTCGTCGGTCACCTCGACCGTGCCCGGGATCCGGCGCAGCGAGTCCTGAAGCGCTAGCGCCGCTTCCTTCATGCGATCGAGATAGCGGCCCTGGACCTTCACTGATATGGGCTTGCCTTCAGGGGGTCCGCCGGTGAATTTTTCGAAGACAACGGACGCGGGCCCGGCGATGTGCTCCGTGCGCTCCCGGAGCACGGCAATCAGGTCGTCCGAAATTCTTGCGCGCTCTTCCCTGGGCTTCAGCTGTACGATGACCTGGGAGACGCTCTTTCGGGTCACCCACTCGGTGTTGCTCTGCAGCAGGCCGACGTTGGTGACCACGCCCGCGACGTCCGCGTCGGAAAGCCGGAGCGCCTCGGCCTCGTAGGCGCGGGTGACGCGGTCAGACTCCTCCAGGCTGGTTCCTTCAGGGAACTTGATGAGCACCTTGAACGCGTCGAATTCCTCGCCGGAATAGAAATCCACGCCGAGAAGCGGGATGAGCATCAAAGCGCCGGCCAGCACGGCGACAAGGCATCCGATGACCCAGTAGCGCCGCCGCAGGGTACGGACCAGCAGGCGACCGTAGATCCGGCGGAGCCTCCTGAAGAACGGCTGTTCGCCCCGCTTGTGGGCATTGGACCGCCGGGTCCATTCCGCATAGTGTGAGGGCAGAAGGACGAACGCCTCGAATACGGAGGCGGCCAGCGCCAGCGCGAAGGTCAGCGGGATGACCCGCATGAACTTGCCCATCACGTCCGGCAGAAGGATCAACGGAAGGAAAGCGGCGACGTTGGTGCCCACCGAGCTGAGGATCGGCTTTGTCACTTCGTCAGTACCGAGGACCGCGGACTCGCTGGCGCTGCGGCCCCGCAGCCGGTACCGGTGACAGTTCTCGATCACGATGATGGCGTCATCCACGATGATGCCGAGCACCATCACCATGGCGAACAGCGTGCTCCCGTTGATGGTATAGCCGGAAAAACTCAACAGGATGAAGGTAATGAAGAATGAGATGGGGATGCCGAGCGTCGCAAGGAAGGCGTTCCAGGACCCCAGGAAGAGCCACAGAACGAGTGAGATGAGGATCATCCCGGTGACTGCGTTGTTCCGGAGCGCATCGATCACCCGGTTGATGTAGACGGAATTGTCGTCCGTAAAGCTGAAGCTGATTCCGTCCGGTACCCGGTCTTCATAACGGCTGACCGTTTCCTTGACGGCCAGGATGACGTCGTTTGTATTGGCGTCGGTCGTCTTCGACAAAGAGAACGTGATTGAAGGTTCGCCGTTCAGGCGGGAAAGGACCCTGGGCTCTTCGCGGCGGTCCGTGACTCTCGCGACGTCACGGATTCTCACAGTCTCCCCGCCCGGCGCCGCCCGGACGATGGTCTCGCGAATTTCCTCCACGCTCCGGTACTCGGCCACGGACCGGATCGCATATTCCTTTGCACGGTAGGTGAGGGTACCTCCGGGCACGTTCAGGTTCCTCGCCTGCAGCGCCCGTACCACGTCCAGGACCGACAGACCGCGGGCTGTCAGCCTGGTGGGGTCCACCTCGATCCAGATTTCACGCTCGGGAAGGCCGGAAACCTGGCTCCTGGCGACACCCGATAGCTTCTTCAGGTCCTCCTCGAGATCCTCCGCGACAATCTGCGCGTTCTCTTCCGGTATCGTATACGCCATGTTGACCGTGAGAATGGGCAGGAAATCGCCGCTGTCGAAGTCGTCCACGTCCGGGTCCTCGGCCTCATCCGGAAGGTCCACCCGGTCGATGCGCGCCTTGAGGTCCGTGTAGATCTCCCTGAATTCCGACTCCGACATGTCTTCGAACTTGACCAGGAACAGGGCGAGCCCTTCGGCCGCCGAGGACTGCAGCTCATCGAGCTTGTCCAGATCGTGGATCTCCGCTTCGACGGGTTCGACAATCAGGCTCTCCACCTCTTCGGGACTCGCGCCCGGGTACGGAATCGAGACAATCACCCAGTTGAAGTCAATCTGCGGGTTCAATTCCTGCGGCATGCTGACGAGACTGATGGCGCCAAAGCAGAACAGTCCGACCATGACCAGGTTCACAAAAACCGGATTTCGGACTGAAAATCTCGCTATCGACATATCTGGAATGCCTTATGTTTCGAAACCCTTCTACCTACATCGCATCTATGGTAAGTCGCGAACCGTCACGTGCGTCGCCGCCCCCAGACGGTTCATGCCCTCCACGACAATTGAATCCCCCTCCTCGAGACCCGCTTCCACGGCGACGTGGGCGCCGAACGTCTCCCGCGTCTTCACCTCTGTAAGCCGCGCGATACCGTCCCGGATCTGATAGACGTACTCCTTGCCGTCCCTGGCGACCACCGCGTTTCCGGGAACGACGAACTGAAGCCCTGAACCCCCCAGAATCACGCGGCATCGGGCCGTCATTCCCGCGCGAATGGTCATGCCGGGCGTATTCGGCAGGTGGACCTCGACGGGAAACGCGCCTGTAGCCTCCTCGGCCTGGGGGGAAACGTAACGGACGTACCCATCGAAGGTCCGGCCTCCCAGCGCGTCGACGGTTACACGTACGGACCCGCCCGGCGTTACCCGGCCGATGGCCGCCTGTGGGATGCCGAGATTGATCTTCATCGTTGTCAGATCGACCACCCGGTACGCTGCCTTGCCGACCGACATCATCGCGCCCCGTTCGATGTACTTCCTGGATACCCATCCGTCGATCGGGCTGGTCAGCCGCGTGTCTTCAAATCCCTTCCGGGCGCGGCTCAGTTCCGCCTGGTTCGATTTCAGTTCGGCTTCCGCGGATTTGACGGCAAACCGGGACGTCTCGAACGCCAGCCTGGAGATGTCCCCCGAGTCGAGGAGCTGACCGTCGCTCTCGAAATTCAGTTGCGCGATCTTCAGCTGGTTCCGCGCGGAGAGGACCTGCGCCTCCGCGTGTTCCAGCCGGCTTGCGGCCACGCGGTCGTCGATCACGGCGAGGGTATCGCCCGCTGCCACGCGATGCCCGACGCCAGCCGGTACGCGGATCAGCCGGCCGCCGGCTTCCGCAACCACGTCCACCGCCCGGTGCGGCGCGATCACGCCCGTGACCTCAACGGCCTCTTCCACGTGTTCCTGCCGCACAACCCTGGCCCTGACCGGCACCGCCCGGATCGTATCCACGCCGGGGTCGGCCGTTACGCCTGAATTGGCGTCCTCCTGCGGTCCGCACGAAATCACGCAAAAGCAAAGCGTGAGTGCCGCGAAGTTTACTGTATCCTTGTATTTCATTCTGACTCCACGATTTCCTCGACCAGCTCGTCGAGGCCGCCCATCAGGTAGCGCAGCTCGATCACCGCCGAGGTGAGGTCGAATTGCGTCGTAATCTCCAGTAATCTGGCGTTCTGCAGGTTCAGCTTCGCGTCGATCACGTCCAGGTTCGAAGCCCGTCCCATTTCCTTTTCCCGGGAGACGATCCGGTAGTTGTTCTCGTTGAACGCCAGGCTGGTTCCGATCAGTTCGCGCTGGGTTTTCAGATTGACGATCCGATTGACCGTCTCGCCGAGCGCCTGCCGCGTTTCGTCGACGAGGTCGGAGAAGCGTGTATCCTGAGCGCGGTAACTGAATTGCGCGGACTTCAGCCGCGAGAGATTGCGGAACCCGGTGAACAGCGGTACCGACAGATTGAGCATGACCGTCGAAGGTCTGTATTCGTCCAGCGCCAGCGTGTCGTTTCTCCGCCAGGCCGTGGAATAGCTGAGAGAGACGTCGGGCAGATAGCTCGAATATTGCCCCCGATAGACAAGGCGGCTGCGTTCGCGGTCCTGTTCGGCCGCCGCGAGCATGGCGTTTCCGTTCACGAGCGTGCGGCTGTCCACGCCCGCAAGCTTCCGGATTTCCGCTTCAGACAGGCCCGCCACCCGCGTTACCTCTGCCTCGAGCCGGTCCGGGACCCGGTCTGCCAGCGCATCGGCGTGCAGCGTACGGAGGTTGAGCAGCCTGCGCAGGCGGACCGTCGCATCGCGCAACGCGGACTCGCCCGCGGCCACGCTGCTCTTCTGCCCCTGGTGTTCCACCTGCCACCGCAGCAGGTCCAGCTTCGAATATCTGCCCGCGCGGTGCATCCTTTCCGCCTTTTCCACGTTCAGCCCGGTGAGGACGAGGAACTCACGCTGCAATTCTAGCATCGCGCCGCGTTTCAGCACCTCCAGGTAACCTGACGTGACCTGGAGCAGGATCCGGTCCCGTATGGCTTCCCGGGTCCGTTCGGCCGCGGCCTGTCCGGTGGTTGCAACGGAAAGGCCGTTGATCAGTTCGGCGTCGAAGATCGGAATGTGCGCCTGGAACGACGAGTAGTAGGAGGTGCGGAACGCCACTCGCGGTACCGGGATCTCGGGAGGGAAATACCTGGAAAAGTCCCGCTCCGCCAGCGTCTGCTCGTCAATCCGCGTCACCTCCGTGTTGAAGCTGACCCGTGGCGCGAACTGCGACCAGGCGTTCCGGCGGTCCCAGTTCGCCTTCTCCGCCGCGAACCTCGCGGCCTGCAATTGGCGGTTGCTGGAGAGAGCCTGCTTCAGGCACGCTTCCAGGGTCATCCGGGATCCATCCGCGGGACCTGCTTCGGAGGGAACGACAGACAGACATAGGGCAGCGGCCATCACGACGAGAACGCACGGCCGGCGATCAAGAACAGATTTCATAGAGCACTCCATAGATAGACAATCAGCAGCCAGCGTACAGCCGTCAGCCCATTTTGTAGGCGCGTACCGGCAGCGCCTCCGTCTCAAGCGTAGAAAGATCGAGACGCCTGGAAGCCGCGTCGATGTCGAAACCGACGACGTCCCCGTTGGCATCGAGATCGACGTTCAACCCGTTCGCGACTTCTCGCGTCTCCGTGCCCGGACCTGATTTAAACTCGACATACAGGCTATCGGTTTCGGGATAGTAGCGGAGTTTCATTGCGTTTCCTTTAGAAAACCGCAACGAAAAATAGCGTTGTGAACTGTCTCACCGTCTTCCAGCGTATTCCGTAAAAGGGGCGCAGGCGAGCGAATGAAAATGGAACGACCAGCGTCCAACTGTCGAATAGCTGCGACGTGGCAATCAGGCAGAATCGGGACGCAAGGATCAATGGCGCTTGGAGAAGTCTCTGCGGAGGGGAAGCAGGAGGCGAGGGACGGGAAGGTATGACAAGGCCTGTCGATATGCTGTTCTGGCGGGCTGTTGAAGACGTTATTGATGTTGCGAACTATTGCTGTTCGAGTTTTCCGTCGTTTTGTTGTGAGATTTTTTCCTGCTTTCATACACTCTTTGAGCAAGTTCCTCTGCGGTGGGAGGTGGGTCTTCCTTAAGTGCGGCATCGAGTATTTGACTTATTTCCCGGTCCCTTTCCTCCCGTCCTATCTGTTTCATTGCTTGTCCGTAGAACATGTCCTTGAGCTCCAAAATGAAAAAGGTAATGGTGATAGAGAAGATGCCGATGGCTGTAATGTCTTGAGCGGCTTTAACGGAGAGAATTGATGTTTCTCGGGTGGCGATATAGCAGATTGTGCTAAGGTAAAATATGGGATTGGCGACAGCAACGAACAACTCTCTATCTCGTGCGGAGGGTATGAGGTCCATTAAATACCATGGTTGTCTTTTGCGAATCTTTTCAGTAAAGACTACACAACGGGATTCATCTTGTCAAGTGCATATGTGAAAGTTGGGATGAAGGGCAAGCTGGTTCCAGGGAACGGCGAAACAGGGTACGATCAGCGTCCATTTGCGCTGTCTCTCGACTGACATTTGTTAAACTCACGAATTACTGGTTCATTGCGCCAAACGCGTCTTTCCTTTCTGTTGCAACTGCTTGAACCGGTAGCGCGAACTGGTAGTTCGCGCCATTGTAGCCGGACCGACGCCTCAAACGTACCAAGCGAACCTCAATCCTTCAACGATAAGCAATCCACAGCTTTCACAACCCGCGTAGACCGGAGACTATACTGCGTCCAATTGCCGGTTTCATTAGCGTCCAATTGTTGATTAAGATCCCGTCCATTTGTTGGTTAGTTGCGCTTGGCCTGTCCCTATCGCTCCCACAATTCGCTCAACGGCACCACGAGCATGCGCTTGTCGGCAAGCGGGAGACAAACGCGAACGTCAAGAAGAGTGTCTGTCAACGTCGCTTCCGGCCGACCACGACGCGGCGTGCCGGCACAACCTCGATTACTGCAACGGCGAAAGCAATCGGCCTTTCACCTGTTACGGATTCCCTTTTTCGCCCGCCAGTGTCGTGACCGCTTCAACCAGCGTATCCAGCTCCGAATCGCTGGTGTAGAACGCCACCGAAATCCGCACACCGGAAGGTGCGTTGATGTTGGTTGCCCGTTGGGCGATTTGCCAGCGGTTCCGGAGTGCGTCAGAGACTTCGTTCCCATCCATGCCCTCGATGGAGAAAGCGACGATGCAGGTACGGGTTTCGGCGCGGCGTGAGCCGATGATCCGCACACCGGGAATGGCGTCCAGGCGTTCGCGCAGCGATTCCGCCTTTCGTCCCGCCTCCGCGGCGATGGGCTGCGGCCCGCCGATGCCGGCCAGGAAATCGAGACCCGCGCCCAGACCCAGGTAGAGCACGCTCGCCGGCGTTCCCGTCTCGTACTGCCGGGCCGTACCATCGGGAGCGTGCGGTTGCCGCAGCGGCTTCAAGAATTGCTGCGCGCCTTTCCTCACGTAGAGAAAGCCAGTACCCATCGGCGAGAGCAACCACTTGTAGCCGTTGGTGGCGTAGAAGTCGCCGCCTATTTCATGCAGGTCCACCGGAAACTGCCCGACGGCCTGACAGCCATCCCAGAGCGTAAAAATGCCGCGGGCCCGTGCTAGGCCGCAGATCTCGCGGGCGGGCAACCGGGTCCCCCAATCCGTCGTGACATGGCTGAAACAGATCAGCCGGGTACGCGGGGTGATCGTCTGCTCCACCCGGTGCAGAAAAAGGTCTTTATCCTGGTCGATTTCGACCACTTTGACGATCGCCCCTTCACGGTCCGCCAGACCCTGGGCGGCCTGAAGGGGTACCGGATGTTCCTCATTGGTTATGAGAACCTCGTCTCCCGGTTGCCACCGCAGCCCGCCGAGTACCATACCGTAACCTTCGCCGGTACTCATCGTCAGCGCGATTTCTCCTGCCTCGGCTCCGAAGAAGGCGGCGATTCTGGCCGGCAATTCGGCCTCGGCCGCTCTCATTGCGGTGTACCAGTCGCTCGTACTGACACTGCCGCTGCGCAACTGCTGATAGCCCTCGGCGACCGCCTTGTTCACACTGACCGGCGACAGACCGATTCCAGCGGTGTTAAGGTAAACGCCGTGTTTCAGGCCTGGTATCTGGCCGCGAATCCACGCGATATCCATGGGCTGTCCTTTCTTCCTGACTACGGCGCCAAGCTCGCCGCCAAAGTGGCCGATATCGCTTCTCGTATGAGGAAGCGCCGACCAGCGACAAACCGAGATCAAGCCACCTGGTGGAGGCATTCGATACCGGCTGTCGCGCAATCACGTCGCAATCACACCCCCCTTGAGGGGGAGTCGCAGAAGCTCGTAATACCCGGATATCACGACATCGGCCACGAGCGCGACGCGATCCACCACCATCCGGAGCGAGGGCATCCTGCCCTCGAACTTCGCCTCACCCATCAATGTCCGCACCAGGGGATCATTGCTTGCTTTGCATTCGAAATCATATAAGGAATGAAGGCGCCAAGGCCTCGCGATTCAGCCGTCGAGGGCAGGATGCCCTCGCTCCCGGGAACGCCGATCGGTACAACTGCTCCATTGTCAGTCTTCGAGGGAACTCCCTGGCGTGGCTTCGCTATATTCAACCGCAACCAAATAGATGGCTGGTAACCCGCGCGCCCGTTGGATGGACCATTCACTCCCCCCTTGAGGGGAAGTCGCAGAAGCCGAGCCGTTCCCTGAGCTTGTCGAAGGGCCGGCGAAGGCTAATGCGGTGGGGGGACTACAAAACCATACAGTATGCATACAACAGCCAAGCCAAATGCCGAAACATTCAGGCGAGGGACGCATACTCGTACACCAGGGTCTCAATGGTTCGAAAGGGACGGCATCGCTCCCACACCACTCGCTGCAAGCGCTCGACAGTCTCCGGTGAGAAGTGCTTCTCGCCCGTCTCGACGTTGACTCACGCAGGGACGTTTTCGATGAGGAAGAGCCGTCCATCGAACTCAATGTGGTAGGCCACCTTTTCTTCCACCAGTGTCTCATTCCATGTGCGGTCTTCAGCCATCGTCCGCTCCCAACTCCGCCAGAAGCCGCCGTCCCTTGTCCGTCAGCCGGTATTTCTGCTTGCTGCTGGTCGGTTTGTCCGGTACGGTCATTTCCAGCCATCCCGCTTCCATTAACGGCTTAAGGTAGTTTGCCCGAAAAGTCTTCCGGTGTTTCAATTCAAGGAACTCCATAATCTCATTTGCAAAGCGGGATCGCCTGCAATGCCAGACAACTTGTGCGGTGACTTGTGCGGTGACTTGTGCGGTCAGGTCCTCCAGGGCGTCCGAAAGCATATATAACATATTGTCTGAAAGTGTGTTAGAGTCTTCTTGTAGATTTCTATCAACTTGTGCGGTGACCTGGTGCCGACCTGGTACCGACCTGGTACCGACCTGGTACCGACCTGGTGCAGACCTGTCATCAGCCACCTGCAGGGACTCGGTCACCGGCCGCCTGAAGGTCGTCGTCACCCACGAGCCTGACACTTCGATCAGCGGTTCCGGAACCCCGTGTTCGCGGCACAGGTCACGGATGCGCCGGATGCCGGAACCGATCCTCTCCACCGCGTCCATGCGGTGCAGGATGCCGAACAGCAGTGGATTACGTGGATTACTCTTCACACCCAAATCCGCTTCCGTCATTCCGGCGGGCAACCCACCCGGGCTTACGATTTCCAGCCGGTCGTTGAACAGGTAAATCTGTACATTGGCGGTGGACCTGTAGTCGCGATGGGCCAAAGCGTTGACAACCGCCTCGCGAATGGCCTCTTCGGGCAATTCCGGGCGCTCCTCCCTCCTTACGTGCTTAATGATGTACTCCACGTTGATTTTGGAGAGAATCCAGGTCATTACCTCTACAATCATCGAATAGACGTCGCCGTGGAAGTCGCGCCTGTCCAGAATGCGGACCTTGTCAGTACCCATAAACAGCGCGCACGCGACGTCGGCGCTGACGTTGAACTTTCGGATGTCGCGGGCCAGCAACCAGGCGCCGGCGTGTGTCATCCGGCCATCTTCATCCATCAGGTGCAGGTTACGGAGCGCGGTCTCCAGATCCATATCCTCGGGAATCTTGGCGCGGCGTTGAAACAGGGACCAGTTCTCATCATCAAGGTCATTCTCTAATGAAAACCTGTCACACGCGGTTTCGTCGAAGTGGATCAGCCCTTCCTTGTAGAAGAATTCCCGAATCTCCTCACGCGACATCTGCTGACTGCTTGCCCCTTCGCGGATGAAGAACTTGCCGCCGAAAGAGTACGGCTTGCTGTGCTGCGCGGGTACGGTTACACAGAGTACGGCATCCACGCTTTCGATCTCCACCGCGATGGGCGGCTCAGCGCTACGGGCAATCGTCTGGACCTGGGACTTCAAGCGGTTGTGGTTCGAAACACCGCGGATTCCGCCGTCGTCGGCAATGCCGATCAGGATCACGCCTCCCGTGGCATTGGCAAAGGCGCATATCTCACGTCCGAGATCGGAAGTGACAGATCGTTTGAACTCAATGGTGTAGCCTTCACCAAGAATAGTCAGTTGAGCGAGGGTCTTTGGGTTCATATTGATCATTGCCCGTTTTTATGCCGGGTGATCGGTGATGAATCTCTGCACGAAATTATGGGCATCTTTGACATCATCGGGGTCAGTCGTTGAAACCACGCCGTGGGACGCACCGTTGCGAAGATCGCTGCTGGATTGGATGCGTCGCCAGACCGATTGACATTTGCCGCGGCGATTTTGTTTTTCCTACCGCACGCCGACCCTCCTCTTGCAAACTCTTAGCCACCTATCCACGACCTAATCGACTCATCACTCGCTTGCATCCTATCTCGAACACGCGCCTCAAGCCTTCCCTTCAAGAACATCATTGTCTATGTCGATGCGGCGATACCAGATGGGTAAGCCGTATTTTTGGCGCAGAAGATCGAGGTAAGACTTGCTGTCCGAATCCAACTCCGCTTCACCGACCACGATCATTTCGCTTGCGCGGTCAGCCGAAGGCCAGTGGCAATATTCGATCAGTTGGCCCAGTGCGGCGCGGACGCCCGACCTAACGGTGGAGGCAACCTTGACTTCGTAGAATGTCTCCTTGCCGTTGCATCGCACGGCGGCGTCAACCCGGACCCCTAAAGCGAGGGGACGCTCCATTTGGACGTTGTCGTCACCGGCTTCTTGGCACAGGCGCTTATACAACGCCAATTGGAGTGTATTGTGCCGCAGGGCCACGTCTACCGTCTGTCCTGCCTGGCGTGCGGCAGTTTTTTTGATGAAGCTCGGGCACCCTGGTTTGAGATCCGGCGTTGATGTAGACGGCGGAACCTCTTCTTCACCCTCGACATACCGATACAGAGGGAGCAGCCTATCGAAGACGCTCAGAATTTCCCTAACATCCAAATCATCGTGTGCGACCCTTGCACCCAACATGATGAAGACGCCTGACTTCATCAATTCATCTGGAATTGAACCGACCGCACGATCCTCGCTTCGGTGTTTCTCGTCGTCGTGGTGCCACATGACAAAACCGGGAAAGTCTTCCGAGTTTTCATTCACATATCTGTTGAATCGACAGATTTTCGGAATCATCGGTTCAAGCCTTGGTAGCGTTTGGCTGGTCTTAAGTGAAAACGCGACCCCATATCGAATCATCTCGCCCTCCTCACGTTGCTCTAAACCAATGTTGAACTGTATCTCCTTTCCTTTTCGACTTCCAAGGTGAAAGGCGTATCCGTCGTGGATCGATTGGGGTCCGAATATATGGCGTCGTGCATGCTTTAGGCCGCGCAGACGTTTCCTTATCTCCTGAAGATTCCCAATCTCGAAATCTTCATCGATAGCGTGGCGATTTAGTACATAGGCAAGCTCAGGAATCGTCATACTTCCTCTGTTTCCATCCAGGTTTGACTAAAGGGATGTGATTCGTTCTAGCTATGCCAGGATTCGCTCAATATCAGGATACCTGTTTCCTGGCGCGCCTTCCAGCAAACGAGGTTCAGGCATACGTGAGAACACGCTTGACACGGTACGTCGATGTTACCTCAACATGGTCCAAAGGTTACGCATCTTACATCTCGTCGTCTCCATGATCAGGACTGTAGATCGTCCATACCCATCAGTTTATCTACGCCAATGAGGTTCTTCGCCGTGATCTCGTCAATCACACTGTCTTGTGCGAAATGTCAATGTGAAATCACGAACTCTTCCGTGTCGCTGTGAACGTATTCCCCCAACCAACTCCAAAAATCCTGTTTAAATCTCGACAGAAGAGAGGTGGGAGTTTCTTCGCCGTTCAGCGAATAAAGGGGGAATTTTGCGCTCAAGCCTTCCGGGACAACGATGTCCATACGTGTAAGACCGCCGTCACTCGTTGCCGCAGGATCTATAGCCCTGACAACACGTTCATGTTGTTTACCTATCCGAACCGAATCTCCCATAACGTGTATTTCTACCTCGAGACCATATTCAGCCATCGGCGCGAATGACCGGCTTCTAACATGGTTAGTCCATACAACCGTATTGGCAAACAAGACCAGAGGCAAATCAGGATCGAGAATTGATGTGTGATTACATGCGGCAAAGCCCAACTCCACCATTCCATCGCAATGAAGTTCCTGGTAGTTCAATGACTGTTGCTTATATGGACTACGATCACTCTCTACCCGGGCGCCGCGCAGAACCGGCCTCCGGTACAGAGGGGGAAGGTCTGGCCGATTTACCAATTCCCGATCGCCACCAGGCCTTCTTGAGATTACCCTACACCACGGAGTGTAAAGTTCATCCAAAATTCCCTGTTGGTTGCAAACGCGATCGAACCTGATTTCCTCTCCAACCGGTAAAGCGGTTAACCGCAATCCGTACGAATCATCAGGGGTTTGCAGCCTGTTAAGTTCACGCCGGAAGCGCTCCGATCGTTCAGCAAGTCGTTTTTCAAAGCGTTCCAAACCCCTGGATATGTTCAGCGTCATATCCTGGATCTCCCGCATTGTCATACTTTCACATCGATCTGCTCGGCGAATCGTACAATTGCGAGTGCGCGTAACACGATGGGGCGCGAGACGTGATCGTCCAATGCGTACAATAACGACACCACTATCGCCGTCTGTTGGCACGCCAAACACTTCTATGCTTGGGATATTGGGTTCCACGCAATCGCGAAATTTCAGTTTGAAGCGTTCGGCTAACTCAACGCATCGCGGGACCGGCGTTATTTCAGCCGCTACGGGAGGATTGGAATTGGACTCTCTGATACCGATCAACAATGCACCGCCATGAGCATTTGCAAATGCGATGGCCTCCTCCAGAATCGCGTCCCGCGCTCCTTCGCCAACTTGATCCTCCCCGAGAATCCAGGGATCGGGTGAACTGGCCCGCCTGCGGAGACTTTCTTTGAATTCGATCTGGTCGCCCTCAGGGACATCCATTTCGATGAGAGCCTGAATGTCATCGATGGCAATTTGATCCGCAGGTTTCGAAATTACGTTGAACATCGATCTGCGCCCTCATACGGTGACGATACCGGTTTGGCACGGTCAAGAGGCTGACGGCACCAAGAAAGAACTTTGCCAACAACGAAGGCAAGGACTACAACAAGGCGTGGCGACAGGTCCGCTACATCTTTCTCCTCCATCACGCCATCGCCATATCCATCCGCGGAGAGAACTACCGACTGCGACATCGCAGAAACGCGGGACTGTCAACACACACGCAGCAACATACCTGAAAAAAGGACCAACTCATGCCACCCTGATCCATTCACCAATCTGTCTATCGTGTCCAATTCTAAACCGGCGCTTTTGTCAAAAACAGAACTGTTGTGTTGACACCGGCACGGTTTTTCCCAAATCAATGGCGACACAAGATATCTGACGATCTGGATTTGACTAAGAAGTCGATGCACTTGCCGCTTTTCGCGGTAGAGACAGACCTCAAGTTTCTCAATACGAAACCGCGGAATATATAACCGGCTGTTAGTGCCTGAGAACCTTATCGAGCCTTTCTTTGAACACCGGATCCATTCGCTTCTTTGCGACGTGCCAGTCTATGTCAACAGATGGTCTTGCAGCGTGGTTTTGTGCGACGATCAATTCGAGAAGCTCTTTGATTTCCGTCAAATGTCCTCTGAGCTCATCGGGATACATTGGGCGAGCCATAAAAACCTCCAATAGGTAAGTGGATTGTCGCGATACCAGGCACCGCGCGATGATCGGCTCTCGATGGAGTACCCCTGCAACAGTCGACGGAACGAGTCGACTCCGCGGCATTTGTGGAAATGAAAAACGACCTCGGCAGGCAGGAACGAGAGAGGCCGTCATCGGTGAGTCAGGTCAACAATCGGGTTTGATTCTCACCGCAACTTAGCGCTGGGACCTCACCCCCGGTTGACTTGGATTCTACGTACAATCCGTCTTCGAATTCCCCTTCCGAATCGTCCTCTCCGACCAAAGAATTTCGTGGGCCGAGTCTATCCGCATCCTTGGATATACTAACTTCGTACAAGGAAGTCAAGGGCTTGCCGAAAACGAACCTCATTTTTTCGCAATAGACAACCTAATTTATTGATTTTTCGACTCTTTACGTGAGCCGATCCTCGGAAAACGGATTCCAAAAAGAGAATCACATAGCCTGTCGAAAACTTCGTTTCCGATCAGGAAGTGCTGCCAATCGAACTCAATGAGGTAGGTCACCCTTTTTCCAACCAGTGTCTCGTTCCATGCCATGCCCTCAGCCATCGTCCTCTCCCAACTCCGCCAGAAGTTGCCGTCCCTCATCCGTCACCGGTATTTCTGCTTGCTGCTCGTCGGCTTGTCCGGGACGGTCATTTCCAACCATCCCGCTTCCATTAGTGGCTTAAGGTAGTTTGCCCGGAAAGTCTTCCGGTGTTTCAATTCAAGGAACTCCATAATCTCATTTGCAAAGCGGAGTCGCCTGCAATGCCAGACAACCTGTGCGGTAACTTGTGCGGTCGAGTCCTCCAGGGCGCACCAAAGTACCTATAACCTATTGTCCGAAAGGATGTTAGAATCTTCTTGCAGATTTCTGTCAACTTGTGCGGTGACTTGGTGCCGGCTTCTCAATCGAACACCTGCATTTCGCTTTTTTTGTTAATCGCATCCCCAAATCGACGGGAAAGCTAACTGGTGATTTTGGAAGGAAACAACGTGCTGTTGGCCGACGTAATTAACATACCATAAACGCGATTTGGACCCTTGACATTCCATTGGCTTTCGAGTATGGTTAAATCGGAGGACGGGATCGGGTGTGGCGAATAGGAGATAAGACGATGGCAAAACAATCAGTTCATGCCGTCCCGTACGACGGCCAGTGGGCAACAAAGGTCTCAAACGTAGATTACCCAGTGTCTATACATCAAACGCAATCAGCTGCTGCTGAACACGGAAGGCAGCTTGCGCAAATGATGGGAACAGAACTGTTTATCCATCGCCCCAACGGGCAGATTCGGGATCGAAACTCATATGGAAACGATCCATTTCCACCTCCAAGTTAACCCTTAAATCTGCCACACCCGATCACCTTCTCCGAAATTTAGACAGCAGTACGTGCCAATAAAACCGAGACAAATCTCGCAGGAATCTAGTGAAGCAACTGATGGCAAAGGAGAATTATCGTGGGATCCACGTTTAGCGCAGGGGATAACGTAGTACTTAAGGGTCATCCGAATCCAATGATGACCGTAGAGGGATATGTCGGACCTAGCAGAGTTCGTTGTAGTTGGTTCTTGTACAACACGGGCGAATTAAAGAGAGATATATTCTCTGAAGACGCACTTGAAATTTGGACGGACGACGAAGAGTGATTTATGGTTGTCAGTTTTTTTTTGATTGACCACGTCGGGTTCAGAACCTGAGGCAATCCTCCTAGAGAATAAAAGGCTCCATCAAGGAAACACCAGTGAGTGGTTAGCCGAAATGCTGGCAACCTCCTAGAGATCCACCCATAATATGCCAGCTCTAACTTGCCGCTCCAATCCCTGATTCGAAACGGAATGGGGATTTTTTGTTGCTGTTATGTTAAATCAACGAAAATCCGGCTGCATCGACTTCGCAACTCCATCGCTTCATCAGTCTGTCGATAACATACTATACCGATTTGCTCGCATCATTTGTCCTTTCTTCTTTTTCATATACTAACTCGGTTGGAAAGGAGGTCGTTACCAGCTATGGAAATCAGTATGCTGCATCTCATTTCTGCAGTCATAGGAGCAATAATTGCGAGTGTTTTTCATTTCCTGCGCCTTGGTTTATATGACCAATGGAAGAATCGAAAGTCGAGGAAATTCCAAGAACTTTACGTCGACTTGGTCACAGCAATTGATACGCTTGATTCCATTCCCAAGGTTGACATATACGATCCCAATGGCTTGAAGCTGTACGAAGAAGCATACAGGGGACATGTGTCCATCACTTTAGCAAAACTTGAACTGTTGGGGATCCCCTTGCCTGTGGCGTTCAGAGCCGAGTTGAGCATGCCTGGGCATGTCCTAACAAGCATAGCGCGCCAAGATTTCTTGGAGAAAATCGCAGAACTTTCAAGAGAAGGGAAATACAAAGAAGCCAGAGAAATCGCACTCCAATCCTCTGAATCCCTGTAATATTACCGCCAATGTGCCTGGGTTGACAAACAGCGGGTTGTTTTCTCTGGGAATTACCTTAAACGTCTCGCGCCAGCTATTGTCTTCGAATAGAGCAAGCTGACCGTGGAGCGCACGCATCTCCTCGAGCCTTTGCCGACTCCATACGGGATCATCGTCCTCCCAAATGAAATCAATGACCTTTGACGGCTTGAACACAGCGAGCGAGACTGTGTTGTTTTTGGCGCCAGCGATGAGTTCGTCGAGGCTATCGTAAACCGTCGCATTTTGCAACGACAGCCGGCGGCGTTCACGCCATTTGTCGGCTGTCCCCATGTGACCCACTGGTTCGAGGCCGCCTGTGTCCGTAGGGCTGAAGGATTCCGGGCGAGGGTCGGCCGTTCTACGGACGAGCGGGCATTCAATCCAGTCGAATTTCCGATATTGCTCCTCTTGTTCCAGCCTTCGAAAAGGCACCGGATAGATTCGTACCCATGATCCATCCTCCTTGACACCGGCGGTGCACACAGTTTCGCCGTATTTCCTCGAAAGCGTCGGTTAGGTCTTTACAGTAACCAGGATGCGTTCTTTGATTTTTTCGGTCAAAGGTGTTTTACGCCGTTGGGGAGGAGGCATCGAACGTCCGGATCTGCAAAGTGGACCTGGTTGGTGATCTCTTCGAGCGCGTCGGCGACGCAATGCCTATGGCACAGGTCGGCTTTGAGCTCGAAACAGGTGAGTGCTACCGATTCGCCGGCCCGCAACCAGGCTCGGATTCTCTCCAGGGCATCGCCTTTATCCGGCAGGATCGTCTGTTCATAGTTTTCGAACAGGGTCTTGAAATCTGCATCCGTCTTGAGACCTCGGCGTCGCCGCGACTCAATTCCAAGCTCCGGAAGATGTTCATAACGAACCCCTACCCCTGAGCAAGCCCGGTCACGTGTGGTCTTTGAAAAACCGTACTTGCGGCTGATCGCGTTCCGTCTCACGTCGCACAGCAGGGTCACGCCTTCACGAATAAGCAAATTGAGATAAGATTCCAGAGTTCGCCCTTCGTAACCGATTGTGAAAAGCCTCGACGGTGTTTTCTCTGGACGAGCCGCTTCAATCCGATCAAGTGTCGACCGATCGTCCCGAAGGACCTGGTCTGCAATTACGCTGCGGATCGCGAAATATGGATACCGCCGATAGGTATCCGCAACGAGCGCATCCCCTCGCAGGCTGCGATAGCGATTAGCGAACGCGCCAATCGAGTTGTTTTCTGATTCTCGCGAGATATTGCTCCCGTCTTCAGTCAGGATCCAATTCTGGTCGTCATCCGTGATCAACCCCCATTCCACCAGGCGGCGTCGGTCTGCATAGCTGGTGAACGAGAATGCGCCATATCTGTAAGGCACAAAGTCGTACAGTCCTTGAGAGGTTTCAGTTGCCCTCTTTGCCGAATGCTCTTTACAGTAGAGAAATAGGAGCTTCTGAAAGTCCGTATTGCTCACGTCCCCGCCAATCGCGTCGAGCAACCCAAGCAGCAGGCGTTGGCGGCCGTAGAGACGCGGCAGACTTGCTTCTTTTGGTTGTTGTACTTGCACATGCGCCATTGGGATTCGTCCTGATCTGCCCAGTGCATTGAAAATGAAATCGAATACTCGTGAGGGTAGGGAAGTTGGGTCTTGCTAAAGCGAACCTTACCTGGGTTCCCACCTGGCGTGCGGGATCTCGCGCGCCATAATGATCACCTACTCCGCTAAGTCGTCAATGACGTCTCGAATGTAATCTCGAAGCCAGGGTACCGGCTCACTGTGGGAAATCAGAGTATCGACAATCTCTGCACCGCCCCAATATTCAGCCGCATGAACCGCCGCGTCCCTGATTTCAACATCATCCGTAGCCAGCGCGTCACGCACGAGCCCGGCGCGCCAGGCAGCATTGCCTATTTCAGTTTGACGCCCAAGACAACGGAGAATCGACGACGCGAAACTCGGGCGCTCAACGTCGAGGCACAAGGCATCAAACTGCTCAAGAATGCGTTGTTCGCTGGCGGAACGAAGCGCATTTTCGATCATCTGATCGGCAGGATGGTTCATTCCGTTCTCAAAAGGCTCGTCCTCGAAGGCTGAGTACAGCCAGATCGCAAGCTTATTTCGTTTTTCGATCAATTCAGGACTGCCTTCCACAGAAGTTCATTCGAAGCTGTCTAAATCCACGAGCACTGAAAGCTTGTTTTTAGTCAACGGCGCGTCAGCTCGAATTGTATTTCCGCCTTTTCAATTCGGTTTCTTGACAAGTGTGGCTTATTTTCTCAGCTTGACTGACCATTCCTAAAAGGGCAGTCCGGTTACACATTCTGGCTCTTAATGATCTCATCCACACATTTGACTAATCGCGTGCCAAGATCTCGTATATCCTCCAAACGTCCAGGGGCCATATAAGGTTTCTTTTCGCAATAACTGACAATAGAACTCAGGTCATTCAACATATGCAATTGACTTACATTGGCATCCATTTCTTCAGCGAATTCTTCATATCCCAAGTCCCTGATTGGTGCCTCCTCATATAAACCTGTTGAATTAAATCCACCTATTCTAGCAGTATCCCATGCTCCAATTAATGCAGGTTCTAACAGCTTGATTACCTCATCTTTGCCTTCAGCTACGATTTCCCACGTGAAGGCATCTTTGCCGCATTCTCTTAGTGCTTGGAGGAAATAAGAGCCTTGATCATTTTCACGAATCGCGTCTCTCTCGTGCTGACTTTTACGTACCTTCAAACTACGCTTAGTAATACCCACGTATCGTTTCCCGCTGTCCTTGTGTGTCGCCACATAACAGTACGTTTTGCGTTGTTCCACGCTTCTATTCTGTTCGGTCATCTACACAATCTCCCTTCGTAAATCGGGGTCGTCTGCAATAAAACACGACCTGAGCGGTGACTTGTGCGGTCAAGTCCTCCGGGTCGCCCGAAAGTACCTGTACCCTCTTGTCCGAAAGGGTGTTAGGTTCTTCTGTCAGATTTTCGTCAACCTGTGCGGTGACTTGGTGCCGACTTAGTGCCTTGACTCTTGCCCGACCCTTGCCTTACTCTTGTTTTAGCCCGGTGCGGGTTCCCGATTCTGAGGCTGGTCTGTGGAACGTTTTCGTTTCCCACGACGCTGAGACCTCGATCACCGGCTCACGCAACCTGTGTTGACGGCACAGGACGCCGATTCGCCGGATGCCTAAACAATCAGGTGATGTATTCATACTCGTAAACCAGGGTCTCAATGGTTCGAACGGGACGGAGTCGTTCCCACACCACTTGCTGTAAGCGCTCGACGGTCTCCGGTGAGAAGTGCTTCTCGCCCGTCTCGACGTTGACTCGAGCCGGGACGTTTTCGATGAGGAAGTGGCGTCCCTCCAACTCAATGTGGTAGGCAATCTTTCCTTCGACCAGAGTCTCGTTCCATGCGCTGTCGTCAGACATCGTCCTCTCCCAACTCCGCCAGAAGCTGCCGTCCCTTGTGGGTCAGCCGGTATTTCTGCTTGCTGCTGGTCGGTTTGTCCGGAATGGTCATTTCCAGCCATCCCGCGTCCATTAGCCGCTTGAGGTAGTTTACCCGGAAAGTCTTCCGGTGCTTCAGTCCAGGAAACTCCATATTCTCATTCGCAAAGTGCGGTCCCCTGCAATGCCAGACAACTTGTGCGGTGACTTGTGCGGTAAGGTCCTCCAGGGCGCACCAAAGTACCTATAACCTATTGTCCGAAAGGGTGTTAGAGTCTTCTTGCAGATTTCTGTCAACTTGTGCGGTGACCTGGTGCCGACCTGTCATCAGCTACCTCCTGGGACTCGGTCACGGGCCGCCGGAAGGTCGTCGTCACCCATGACCCGGACACTTCGATCAACGGCTCTTGCACACCGTGTTCGCGGCACAGGTCACGGATACGCCGGATGCCGGAACCGATCCTCTCTACCGCATCCATGCGGCGCAGGATTCCGAACAACAGAGGGTTGCGCGGTACGCTCTTGATACCGAGATCCGCTTCCGTCATACCGGCGGGCAACCCGCCCGGGCTGACAATTTCAAGCCGGTCCGTGAACAGATAGATCTGCACATTCGCGGCGGAGCGGTAGTCGCGATGGGCCAGAGCGTTGACAACCGCCTCGCGAATGGCCTCTTCGGGCAGTTCCGGTCGCTCCTCCCTCTTTACATGCTTAATGACGTACTCCACGTTGATCTTCGAGAGAATCCAGGCCATAACCTCTTCAATCATCGAATAGACGTCGCCGTAGAAGCCTCGCCTGTCCAGAATGCGCACTTTGTCGGTGCCCATGAACAGAGCGCACGCGACGTCGGCGCTGATATTGAACTTGCGGATGTCACTGGCCAGCAACCAGGCGCCGGCGTGTGTCATGCGGCCATCTTCAGCCGTCAGGTGCAGATTGCGAAGCGCATTCTCAGGATCCATATCCTCGGGAATCTTGGCGCGGCGCTGAAACAGGGACCAGTTCTCTTCATCCAGGTCATTCTCCAATGAAAACCTGTCGCACGCCGTTTCATCGAAATGGATCAAACCTTCTTTATAGAAAAACTCACGGATTTCCTCGCGCGACATCTGCTGACTGCTCGCTCCTTCGCGGATGAAAAACTTTCTGCCGAAAGAGTAGGGCTTGCTGTGCTGCGCGGGTACGGTTACACAGAGTACGGCATCCACGCTCTCGATCTCTACCGCGATGGGCGGCTCAGCGCTGCGGGCAATCGTCTGGACCTGGGACTTCAAGCGGTTGTGGTTGGAAACACCGCAGATTCCGCCGTCGTCGGCAATGCCGATCAGGATCACGCCTCCCGTGGCATTGGCAAAGGCGCATATCTCACGTCCGAGATCGGAAGTGCCCGATCGTTTGAACTCAATGGTATAGCCTTCACCAAGAGTGGTCAGGTTAAAGAGGTTCTTTTCGTTCATAGTTGAAATCTGCTGCTTGTCCACTGCTTTCAATGTTATGCTTCCCCGCTGAGTTTTGATAGCTGAGGCACCAACAGTCCACAGATTTTGTGGCGATCCAGCAGGATTATTCCGTGATTATTGGCCAATCGCTCCGCTTCCTCAGTGAAACCATCTGCAATAGACATCACACAGCCATTCGCATATTGATCTTCACCGATCATCTTGAGCACCTGATTTACGGCTTCAGGACCCGTCTTCTTCTCGTGTTTCTTGATCTGGACGAAGAGAGAAACTTCGCCGCCCTCGAAGACGGAAGAGTCTTGCCGTGAACGGCTGCACATGAGATCAACGTCTCCGCCCTGCCGGTCATATTGATTGCGCTGCACGACTTTGTACCCATTTTCTAGCAGAAGTTTCTCGCATAAAGCTTCAAACGAAATTGCGCCGCCAGATGGGCGCATTTTGCGTAACTCCACTGTCATAACTTCCTTTACCTTTTCAAAGAGGCCGGTCAGAAATTCATCCAACTTCGACGGACCAAAGCTAAGTGGCGGGCCGGAGCTCATCTTCGTGACTATATCCGAGAATGCCTCACTGAAATCAGGAATCGGCAACACGGGAAATCGCAACCACGGCAACTTCGCCCGCCAGGCAAGTAGCGTCACGTGATCGATACTGATCTCACCGGCCAATCCAAACGAGTCTTTGAGTGCGATCCGGTGACTTTGATGTGTATCATCGGACGGGTCATAGTTATAACAACACGGGAAATCCCGGTCTACGATGTGCACACTGACTTTTCCGTATTCAGGTAGATGTGGCGTGACCAATAAATCTCCGTCTTGGAATTGCCTCATGCGTGTGAGATTGCTCGGTATTCTTGTCGTCTTGAGACCGTAATGGTCAAACGTCTTGTTTACAAGGTCTTCCTTACGGAGATCAAGGTCGGCTCCCTTGCACCCACCCCAACCTTGGGAGATTTGTCTGTCTTCGTTGATTCGCGCTAGAATCTCGACCGTTCTTGACCTGTCGTGCCTGAAATTGTAAGTCATTTTTCCCTCTACTCACCAAGGTCGTCAATGACTTCCCGGATGTAGTTTCGCAGCCAGGGCACCGGCTCGTTGTGGGAAATCAGAGCATCGACAATCTCCGTCCCACCCCAGAATTCAGCCGCATGAACCGCCGCGTCCCTGATTTCGACATCATCAGTTGCCAGCGCGTTACGCACGACTCCGGCTCGCAAGGTAGCATTGGCTATCTCAGTTTGACGCCCAAGACAACGGAGAATCGATGCCGAGAAACTCGGCCGCTCAATGTCCAGGCACAAGGCGGCAAACTGCTCAAGGATGCGTTCGTCTCTGGCGGAACGCAGCGCATCTTCGATCATTTGATCGGCAGGATGGTCCATTCCGTTCTCAAAAGGCTCGTCCTCGAAGGCCGAGTGCAGCCAATTAGCAAGCCTATCCGGTTTTTCAATCAAATGAGGATCTCCTTCCGCAGTTGTCAATTCGTACCTGTCTACATTCAAGGGCACCAAAACGTGCTTTTAGTCAGCGGAGTGTCAACTCGAATTGCATTTTTCCCCTTTTCCGGTTTTTGGACAGGTGGTGGAAGAATCTGAAACGCATTGTATGTCGGTTCCGTTACAGAAGAGGAGTTCCGTTCACCTGAACCGATTTAAGAATTGGTGCCAATAACGAGAGACTACAAATAAGCCCAGGGGAAACCCCCTGGGCTGTCTATTCGCTACGATTACTACTAGAAATAATCCTAAGCAGTGACGTATTCTACATTTTGTGGCTCTTCCGTTTCTGATGGACTAATAGAAATAGGGGAATGGTGTTTGAAGTCCAGGTGGGGATGTTCAATACGGGCGCGTGATTTTGTTTCTATTTGTCTGTCAACAACATAAATCGCTTTCACTCGTTTTTTAGGTTTCGGTTGCTGAGGGCGATCGCTAAGCACTAATTCTTGTTCGGTTGCTTTTCTTGCCCTAGGCTCTGGAATTGGTTGTCCAAGTTTGATGAGTGTGGTAACACATTCATCGAACGCTGAATAAAGATTGTTAATGGCCTCTACTTGCGTGTGTCCAATTCCAACACAGTTTTCCAGCAACTTCATTTTCGTAATCCAAATCTGCTGGCCATCTTTATGAAGCACTTCCGTCAATATCGTGTAAGGAAGTTTTCGGTAGTAGCTTAATGATTTATCCATTCTGTCAACTCCTTTACTGTGTTCCATAGTTTTTCAAAGTTAACCAGGGCTGACCGTGTTGTGGATAAAGCTCTCCGAAGCAACGGTTTTGTTGAACGGTTTGAAATCTTCGGTGTGACGATATACTCATGAAATGGTTCTTCGTCGAGTTTAATGTTAATTATAAGTTGGTTAGTTTCTTTATTGTGTGTAACGACTATATCTATGTCGTTTAATACTTCCCTTTCTAGATTTTCCATAACTACCGATCCACTTATCTAGTATTACTTTTCTGAGCCACTAATGTTCCAATTCCAATAATACGATCATTCACCACGACGCGAAATTCATATGGCCCAGATCTATGGATCTGTAGATTCTGAATTTTAACTGTTAGTTCTATCTCAAATGGTTCGGATGGTTCTTTTTCTGTTAATTTTGATGTTATGTTAAGGTTGATGGGAGGTGATTTCGCTACTGACTTATAGTCATCATCAACGATATCAATATAAAGCTGATGAGTGCCAATATCCTGCTGATCGCCAGCGAGTTGAAGATATAGCGATATTTCGGGTCGTGTAAAGGGAAATGACTCTGCTTCAATTCTATGTAATAGTCCCAAAATGTCTGTTGGTCCGTTATTTGCTGTTCTTATCATTTCAGCAATAATTATCGTTTTTAAAACCACGTTCTAGTCCTTATTTCAAACATCATTTGTTGAAGATTTATTTTCAAAGGACATTGAGTGTATGTAATACGTACCCTGTAGTCAAGCACTTTCTAAGGGGGAGGGTATTCGGTAATTTAAGTCCGATTTCAAAAAAGGTGTCCGTAATTACTGGAGTGACAGCCTGCGACAAGCCAGTCAACGAAGCCGCTTACAGGACGTCTTGGCGTTAACGTGATCGTAGTGCTGTCAATGATTCTTTCGAAGTCGGCACCCCGAAAATTCCAGTACTGATTTCCACGTTGACCCGGCGCAAGTACTATAATGTCGAACGTTAGACGATCCTGCTTCAGCTCGAATCGCCACTGCGTTCTAGTCGCCGTTGGATACTTGGATAACTATAGTATTCCGACGCATCGCCATCCATTTGTTCTATCTGTCCGCGAACGAATTCCTCCCAGTGAGGTCTGCTTTCACTGAGAAGCGACGTCGTCTGGTCGAACAGTTGTCCTAGGATGGCGGATGTTCCGTTCGCAAGCCAGATCTGTTCATTTTCGCTAGCGGCCGTCAGCACCGCTTCAACATCTCTACTATCGAAGAACTCGGCGAGCGGGATTATAACTGACTGACCAAGATGCTCGGCATGTCGGAAAGTCGCGGCTTGGGAGTAGATTTCGACGCCCTTGCTGACTAACTCCTTGCTCGGGTGTTCGAGTATAATGCTTATTTGTACGGCATCAGGAAATTTGTCAAACCGATCCAAAAGGACTCCAGACACGGGATCGGTAGCAATTGCGTCGAAGGCGCAGCAGGATTTAAGGGTTTCTACGTCACCCGTCTCAAGAAGCCGTCTGATACGGGTGTGTTCGGACTCCTTAAGCCAGTCCCAAATGCGCGGGTCGTTCGCGAGAAATGGGCAAATGCGAAGAATGACGTCGTCTGTAACGCTATCGAATTTCTGAGCCACGTAACCGGGCACAATCGAGTCATATATTTGCGTCTTTGCATTCGCGATCTCACGCAGAGTTAGTGCCAGAGTCCGAATCTTCCCGGCATACTTGGCACTTTCTACGCCAAATGGAGCGCTGATTATTGCCTTGATGAGATTGACGACAAGGACTGCCTTTGCCCGGTCTAAGTATCTTGTACGAAGAAAGGTACTGATTTCCTCTGGGGTTGCTGGGAAAGACGGACTTAGTAAATCGGCGTCAAACCGGGCAATGGCACTCTTGCCCTGCAAAGGAGCATGCACGAGTAGGTATTGTAAGGCGTGGACGATATGCGCGCGAACCAGTTCAGGTGTCGGTTGATAAAGTTCATCCTCGACTACAAACGCGGGATGGGCGCATAGATGTCGATCTCGCTGTAGGCGCACGAGGGCATCCAATTCGTGTGGCGCAAGTAACTGAAGGTCGCTGTCTGCCTTTGTAATCAGCTCGGATTCAATCGTCTGAAGTTTTCGCTTGTCATCTGCTTCAATCGCGTCGTCCAACTCCTCTACAAACGCTTGGGGAGCCGCTTCACCTTGGTTGGCTAGCTCACGAGCCTTGGCAATGACGTCATAAGCAACGGCAATCCAGGCTGACACGATGGCAGATCGTAAAGCGCCGCCGCGATAGGCCGTAATCGCCTCACCAATCAGTCGGCGTGACTCGTTGTCACGAACAGCTAGCGCAAACACATCAATGTCCGTGGATCCAAGTTGTCCAGCCGTATTCACAAGCACTCCCACGCAAAGAGCTAATCGGAAGTCTTCTTGGCAACATCGCACCATCGTCGGCGGAAAATCACTAATCCAGAAGTGTCACTCATTTCGTCCCCAATCCGGCCAAAACCCGGCGAAAGCTGTTGAGCCCGGCTTCGAGGTTTTCGATGATTTCTTCGGCGAGTTCGTCGGGTTCGGGCAAGTTGTCGAGGTCCGTCAGGCTCTTGTCCTTTAGCCAGAAGATGTCCAGACTGGTCTTGTCCCGTGCGCAAATCTCCTCGTAGCTATAGCTTCGCCAGCGGCCGTCCGGCGAATTCTTCTCGTCCCAGGTCGCCTTGCGCTGATGCCTCTTTTTCGGATTGTAGCACTCGATAAATTCCGATAGATCTTCGAAGCGCATCGGTTTCTTCTTCAGGGTGTGGTGAATGTTGGTTCGGTAATCATAGTACCAGACCCTTTTGGTCCACGGAGCAGGGCTGGCTTCGTGATTGTCGAAGAAGATCACGTTTGCTTTGACCCCTTGCGCGTAGAAAACCCCGGTCGGTAGGCGGAGGATGGTGTGCAGGTCGGTATTGTCCAGCAGCTTCTTGCGAATCGTCTCACCAGCGCCGCCCTCAAACAGCACGTTGTCCGGCACGACGACGGCTGCACGGCCGGTGGTCTTGAGCATGGTGCGGATGTGCTGCACGAAGTTGAGTTGCTTGTTTGAGGTGGTCGCCCAGAAATCCTGTCTGTTGTACGTCAAGTCATCCCTTTCTTGCGCGCCCTCTTCGTTCGTAAAGCTCATGGAACTCTTCTTGCCGAAGGGCGGATTCGCCAGCACACAATCAAAGCGCTGGCCTGCATCTGCCACCAGCGAATCGTTCGGCGATATGGGCACGTCGCCGTCGATCTCGCCGATGTTGTGCAGAAACATGTTCATCAGACACAAACGCCGCGTATTGGCGACGATCTCGTTGCCGTGAAAGGCTTCGTGCTTCAGGAACGCCTTCTGATCCCTGTCGAGGTTGAAGTTGTCCGGATCCGTGACATAATCGTACGCAGCGAGAAAAAAGCCGCCTGTACCACAGGCCGGGTCGGCAATGAGCGTGCCCGGTTCCGGGCGTACGCATTCGACCATGGCACGGATAAGTGCGCGTGGCGTGAAATACTGACCTGCGCCTGACTTCGTATCCTCAGCGTTCTTCTCAAGAAGCCCTTCGTAGATGTCTCCCTTTACGTCGGCGCCCAGCCTGACCCATTCCGTGTCATCTACCATGTCGACCAAGCGGTATAACTTTGCAGGGTCCTGGATCTTATTTTGGGACTTGGTAAAGATCTGACCAAGCATGCCTGTCCTGGTCCCGAGTTCGCGGAGCAGGCCGGCGTAATGGCCGTCAAGTTCCGCGCCTCTCTTCGTATTCAAGCTTTGCCAGTTAAGGTCTGCTGGAATACCAACGTCGCGGTTGTACGGTGGTTTGCCGTACTCGTCGGCCATCTTGAGAAAGATCAGATACGTGAGCTGCTCCAGGTAGTCGCCATAGCTCACCCCGTCATCGCGCAGCGTGTTGCAAAAGCTCCAGACTTTGGAGACGATAGGTGCAGTATTCATGCGAAGTTCCTCTTCTTGGTTTTCTCTTCGTCCTCGCCATTCTTGGTCGTCTGCGCTTTTTCTGCATTGATTCTGTCCAAAAAAACCGAAGCAGGTTCATCATTGGGATCTTGCGCGATTAGTTGACCCGAGAATGCATTCTTCAGAATTGACTGACGGGCCACACTTCCTAAATTTAGTTGGTCCGACAAATCGCCCTCGATCGCGTCAATGCTAGACAGTTGTGCCTCAATCGTCCTCAAGATTAACTCTTGCTCAGGGATCGGTGGAACGGGAATCACAAACTGCTTGAACTCACGGATCGGCAGTTGCGGTTGTGCCGTTCCAGAATTTAACCTCTTTATCTGCCTAGCAATGATTGGCGACAACAATAGCCAAGTGAAATATTCTCCAATCAAAATGGGGGAGTAATTCCTTAGAATAAACATCCCTGAATTAATCCTGATCGCTCCGAAGTCTAGGGGCGATGAGTGCAATGCGACGTTTCCAATAGTACCTCTGCTCGTGAAAATTATGTCGCCTATTTCCACACTGCCTTTTCGAAGTGATAGATGTTTTTCCTCGGATATGAATTGGCATTCATCAAACACAAAACCTCTTGTTGTCACATTTTTTGCATTCAAGAAAAGACAGTATCCATCAGGAAGATAGTCGACTTTCTTTGGGTAGTTTTGGCCACGATCTCCATCGACGATGTCGCAGACGTCTTCTATGCGTAACCAAAGCCAATTTCTCGGTGCCACATCCCTATGGTTGATCCCGATAGCGACGGTGTTAGACAGTCCTTGCAGTCTGTAACCAGCTTCTCGCCACTTTCTATCGTCATACTTCCATTCGACGAGGTCTGTTTTATGATGCAGGTCGCGGTCCGTCCTCATGTGAGCAATGAACCGTTCAGCGCTCTCCAACCTGTTTTTGTTTTCTTCGCGCCATTGGGCCGTGAGTTTGCCTTCAAAGGCGTGCTTTAGCACGGCCTGGCGGTAGACTTCGAGCTTCGCCCGCGCTGTTATTAGGCTCTCGATGCCCCTGTCCAGTTCGGAAAACAGTTCCTCGATCTTGGCGACGATGCGACGTTGCTCTGCGGCGGGAGGGATCGGTATCGAGATGGACTTGAGTTTTTTAGCGTTAACGTTAGGTACGGCAATGCCCATCTTTTCATCGGCGATGGTAACCCAGTATTCAGGACTTTGGAGGAAGTATGCCAGGAACCGTCTATCGATAAACGGTTTGAGACGAATTAGGTACGACGCGAAAACCGCTTTCCGCGGTTTCGTTACCAGACAACTCACGCCTACGGACCCAGCTCTCGATACTAGAATGTCCCCATCCTTGACGATATACTTCTCTAAATCATCGGGATTCTCTGCGCAATAGGGAACGGTTTCCCAATCGATACTGCCAGATGTGATGTCACTGGTTCGCAAGAGACGTAGGTCACCACGATTCGACGCTTTGGTAGTATAGCCATACTGGGTTTGGCAACATACATCACCGACAGTTGCTAGGACCCACGTTTTAGGAATGGTTTGGGCTATATTCATTACGATTAAGCCGCCAGCACCTCGTTCAACTGTTCAACTATTTCATCCATCTGCTCGCCAAAGAGCTTGTACATCTGCCCCATTCCTCCCTTGCTATCGAATGGCGCCATGTCCAAATCGTCGCGGTCCAGATGAAACGACGTGATGATGTGGTCGCGGATCATGCGCAACCAGTCCATCTGCTCTTCGTTGAACTTCTCTCCGCTGCCGCTATGGTGTGTCATGATCCAATCCCGAAAGTTGCGGCGCACGGTATCCGAAAAGGTCGAGAGCGTGCTATCAATGCCGCAGACACGTCGGATCAATGCCACTAACGCCGCCAGATCACTGGCAGGTTTGCGGCCCTTGTATTTATCCAGAAACGTGTATGCCTGCCAGACACGCAAAGGGGCCAGTAAAGGCCGATCGCTCTTAAGCTTTTCGAAGACCTCACGAATCATCTTGAATGTCAATTTACTGCGCCTATGCGGTTGGGCATAGAAGATGGTCAGAGCTTCGATCTTGTCGCGATTGGCTTCAAGATAGTCCCGAAAATCTTTGGCAACGGCCTCTGCATTCTCCTGCGCGTCGCCTTTCCATTCAGCTTTCAGCACTGCGTCCAAGCTGTCATGATCGATGGTTTGTTCCTTGTCACGGCGGATCGAGTCAATCAGTTCGATCAACTCTCCGTTGAACACGTTCGCAGCCTCGACCACCAACTTTTCGCGCGCCTGGCAAAGGGCGGGGGATGACGGATCGGCATCCTCAGGCACATCTTCAATTTCGCGAGCCTTCGCGTCAATCCGGTCCGGGTCGATTGCCGCCAGCAGGGCGCCAACGATCGTTGTGAGTTCGATCCCGCCAGCCTTTTCCTTTATGCGGTCCTGCTCAGCCTGATTCAATTGCCGGTTTAGACGAGAGAGACGTCCGGCGAGGGAGCTCACCGTGCCTTCGTCGTGAGCGCCCATCATCACGCCCATAGCGAGATCCTTAAGTGGCACTGTCGGCTGGGTGATGAGGGGTTGGCTGGCGGTCTTGAGCGACGTCGTGACGCCGACCGCGTCCACGATGACATAGTGGGTCTTGCTGGTAATAGCAGAAGGAGAGACTTTTCTGAGGTCGTCGTGATCAAGAGTACGGGTCCCACGACCCTTCATCTGCTCGAAATAGTTGCGGCTACGCACATCACGCATAAATAGTAAGCATTCGAGTGGTCTGACATCGGTGCCAGTCGCGATCATATCCACCGTGACAGCGATGCGCGGGTAATAGTCGTTTCGAAACTGGGCGAGGACAGATTTTGGGTCTTCTTCGGATTTGTATGTGACCTTCTTGCAAAACTCATTGCCTTCGCCGAATTCCTCACGCACAGTCTGAATGATGTCATCAGCATGGCTATCGGTCTTGGCGAAAATCAGTGTCTTCGGAACTTCGCGGCGACCCGGGAAAATTTCAGGTATTTTATCGCGGAATGCGCCGATGACGGTACGGATCTGATCCGGATTGACGACGGCGCGGTCCAGTTCTCTGGCTGTATAGACAAGCTCTTCGTCCTGAATCTCCCAGCGCTTTCGCCGCGTTAGCCGCTCTCGTCTTTGGACCGCTTGGCGTGCCCTGATCTGGCCCCCGCGCTCTGTCCTTTCCGTCTCGATCACATAGACTTCGTTGCCGACGTTGACGCCGTCCGCGACGGCTTGATCATGCGTATATTCGCTGACGACGTTTTTCCTGAAAAATCCGTATGTGCGGTTGTCCGGCGTGGCGGTGAGGCCAATGAGAAAGGCGTCGAAGTATTCCAGGACCTGGCGCCAGAGGTTGTAGATCGACCGGTGGCATTCGTCAATGATGATGAAGTCAAAGTACTCGGGCGGAATTTTCTCATTGGAGACGACCGGTACAGGTTGTTTGGGTTGCGTCAATTCCGCGGGGTTTATCTCTTCCGCAGCTTCGTCCATCTCCTCGCCCTTCAGAAGCGAATACATGCGCTGGATGGTGCTGATACAGACCTGGCTATCGTTGGCCACAAAGGACGATTTGAGACGCTGTACGTTGTAGAGTTCAGTGAATTTGCGATTGTCGTCATTGGGCGTGTACGCCATGAATTCCTGCTCGGCCTGTTCACCGAGATGCCTGGTGTCTACGAGAAAGAGAATCCGATTGGCGTCCGCGTGTTTGAGCAGGCGGTAGATCGACGTTATGGCAGTGTAGGTCTTTCCAGATCCGGTGGCCATCTGGATGAGTGCGCGCGGACGGTTGTCTCTGAACGAGGTCTCGAGATTCTCGATGGCGCTTATCTGGCAATCCCTGAGTCCTGCAGTGTTGAGCTCAGGGAATGTTCGAAGCCGGGCGCGGAGCGAGCCGTCATTTGCGTTCCATTCCCGCAAGGTTTCCGGCCGAGGGAAATTGAATACCTCCCGCGAACGAGGTTTCGGGTCGCGTCCATCGGTAAACCGCGTAAGCACACCGGTAGATTCGTATACGAACGGCAGGGGTTCTGTGTTGTTGACCCATTTGAGTTCGGCAGCTGCATAATTGCCGGACTGCGATTCGACGGTCGTGATATTGTGGCCCCACTCCTCCGGCTTGGCCTCGACAACGCCGACGGCCTGCTTGTCAACAAAGAGAACGTAGTCGGCTGGGCCGACATCCGTCTGATACTCACGAACAGCGATACCTGGTCCCGCGCTGAAGTCAAGCTTGTTTTTCGACTGTACCTTCCAGCCGGCCTGATCCAACATCGCGTCGATTTTGTCGCGCGCCTTTTGTTCCGGAGTGCGGAAAATATCAGTCACTGCTATGGTCCTGTTTCGTTGATTCGCACAATTCGATCGAACTACATATGTTATCCCATAAAGCCCGCAATATATGGAAATCTTCAATCAGGTGACAACAAAAAGTGACGCATTTTGCGACGGTATCGGCGCGTTTTGCGACAAAGAAAAAACCCCGATGAGATCGTTCATCGGGGTCATCTGTCACACATCAAGAGCAACACGCAACCGTCAGCTAAAACCGGATAGTGCTACTTCGTGGCGAAGCCAAACGGCGACCTGCGCGCCAGGGCGAGGGGAACCACGAAAAACAAAAGGAAAAAGGAAGAAGGCAGAAGGAAGAACGGAAAAGGAAAAAGGAAGGCAGAAAGGCCCGGAAAAATTCCGGGCTTTTTTGGAGCCTATTTTCAAAACTTAGCGGCCCGAAGGACATCAGGCAACACTAACCCTGCTACTACAATCAGTATGCCAAACGCGATTCCGACAGCTACTATGCCAATCTGAATCCACATGATGACGCTGACTTTTCGATTCAGTCTTTTTAACAACACTTCCAGATTATAGTTGGACACGTATCGTTCCTCGTCTATATGAATGTCTGGATTTTCCATGTAGTGGAATATATGGAACTCCTAATACGCGTCAACCGATAACATTCAGTGCCGTTCCCGCCATTCAGTGGAGCTTTTCAAAGGTTCTCGAACCTTCTCCAAAGGCCACGGGCACATAGCCGTAAAATGCAGACGGTAATTGGACGCTGTCGAGCTAGGGCATCTGTACCACAACAACTGCATTCGGATCAGGCCCATTCCGCAAGGTCAGCCTCTGGTTAAGAAATCCGAGGTGTTGTTAGATCTCGATTCGCTGATAGAGTGGGGTCGCTGCAAATGACTGAAACACACGTCTATTCCCTTCTTTTTTCTTGCTTCTTCCTTCTTCGTACACGATCGCGCTACGGCTCCTTGGTGTCCGGCAACTGGAGGGCGGCATCACCGAACGTGTAAAACGCGCTCAACTCGTCTCCGTCGGCTGACGTCTTTCTGGCTTTGCACAAGATCAGGGCGTCTGCGAAATCCGCCTCGGTCCTGCGAAATGCCTGCAAGGCGCTCCAGACCACCTCATCGTCCTCGAAGCACACGTTGGAATCCTGCAGCAGGTGATTGACCAGATCGATCAGGTCGGCCCGGGTTGCGCGATATCGGCGGCCGGCTAAAGTCCACGTCGTTTCCGCCAGTACCACGTCCGTAATGAGAACGCGTTCACCGCCTTCAACAATGCGACGCGCCCGATCAGCCTGCGCTTCGTCGTCTCTCAGCAGATAGCGCAGCAGGACCGCCGGGATTCAATCTGTTTGGGAATCCGTGCCTGTTACTTGAGCCTCGATCCGCCAGGGTAGACCCGAATAAAGGAAGAAGGAAGAAGGAAGAAGGAAAAAGGAAGAATCAAAGGCGGGATACTCGCGTGGTCTGTCGTCAGCATTCACGACGTCTGCGATTGTGGGCCCGTCACTCGAGATCCGCTCCGCTCGGAACACCAGAATAAAGGCGAAGAGATGTAGAAGGAAAAAGAAAGAAATCGCACGCTAAACGGGTTGTCGGTCAACTGGACTTGACCCGAATAAAGGCGAATGATCCGGCCCGATTTGGCCGATCTTCAACTGGCTTGGTTAGGCCGATCCCGCATTGGCCTCATCTGGGCGATCATTGACAAAGGGCGGAAGGAAAAAGGAAGAAGGAAGAAGGAAGAAAAAGAAACAGGATAGGCGCGTGGTCTGTCGCCGGGATTCAAGCTGTCCGCGGATGCTTGGCGGTTATTTGGGCCTCGATCCGCTTACAAAGACCTGAAAAAAGGCGACATCCGGAAGGAGAAAGGAAGAAGAGATAAGGGGTTATGCAACAATGACGATACCGTCAGGAAATCAATTGCTGTTCAACCGCGTTTCGTTTTTTGCGATACGCTCCCCAAAGTTATCAAGCCTTTCGTCTATGCGTTCAATCGCTCGCAACAATCGAAATTCAACCTGTTTGATTGTCTCTTTATTCTCTTTAATCTCTGCCATTAAACGAGATTCCGAAGCGCTCACCATCCATTGCACAACGGCAAGGTTGACACCCACTAACAAAACAAGGACACTGCCAAAGGAAACAGCTACTTTTATCGCATCCCCCCATTTGGACCATAGGCTGTTACTCATGATTTCCCCTTATTTTCGCGATACAAGAGTGCGTCGTACGCATTTTCTTTGAACCATTTCATTGTGTGTTCCGCAAGTTGTCTCTTGCGAAAAAGTAAGGTAACTCGGTTCGACAAAGTACGGTGGCCAACGTGGGTTTTTTATAATCCCACTTTTTTGAAAAAAGTACCCAATCGGATTTATCCTGTCAAGTGCATATGATGAAATTTGGGGTAGTTGCAGCGAGCATGAAGAGAGGTAAGCTGAGGAAGAATGATGAGCGGAAGCAGAGGCCGGATGTGAAGGGGTATTGGAAGCGGATACCAACCGAGCAAGAAGATGGTAGAGCTCATCAATCACGCATTCTTCGTTCTGCCTTTTTCCTTCTTCCTTGCCTTGCGTCAGCCTGCGCTTCGTCGTCTCTCAAGAGATAGCGCAGCAGGACATCGGTGTCGATTGCGATCACGTCGATTGGCCCTGCTTTCTTTCAATGGCGTCCTGCCGCGACGCCTCGTCTGAAACCGTCGGGTCTCCTTCAAGATGCGCCAGGCATCCCCAGGCACTGCCGGGCTCCTGGCGGACGATGGTGATGCGGCCATCGGATACGAAACTCAGGCACTCGTCGCCTGGCTCGATGCCGGCTAAACGGCACTGATCAGCAGGCAGCGTGATCTGTCGCTTGGCGTTGAGTTTGGGCAAGATTTCTCCAATCCAGTAAAGGAAAAAGGAAGAAGGAAAAAGGAAGAAGGAAAAGCAGGATGATCGCGTGGTCCGTCGCTGGGATTCCGTGATCTGTCGCCCGCATTGTCCCATTCGTTCTGCGTTTGCCCTTGCGCGGCCATCAGCTCATCACGTGCAGCATTCTGCGACGGTTTCGGCACGCTGTTCGGCATAGAAAAAGACCCCGACGAGATGTTCATCGGGGTTGTGTACGGCAGTACGGACAACACTCAACGGTCAGCTAAAATCGGATGGTGGACCTAAAAAACGAAAAGATAAAACCTGCTCTAAATTTTCAAACAAACACCGCCCGTGCTGCATTCGTTAAATTCGCATCCCTATGGCCAGTAACCGTCATCTGCAATGGAACAGGTTCTTGTTTTTCAACTTCACATTTCTCCCTATACAACTCCAAATATTCTTCAGGAACATCCCCAATATTTGTGAACGGCTCTTGTTTTAGTTTCTCGGCAACACGCAAATGACTCTCGAATAGTTCGGCCCAGTTTTCTCTGGCTTCTTCCAGGGTTGAACCTTCTGCTGCGATATTGTGATCCAAACACTGAGCAAACCAATAACCAGATTTTTGAACACACAAAACAGTAAAAACTGTGGCGGACATGCGCCTCTCCCAGGTGTTTCAACCGATGAGGGGAAGGTGATAAACTACCGCTTTTCCATAGGATACGGGAACCTTTTCAGGCAACCAATAGAGAATTGTCAATTCGAAGAATCGCAATTCTTCCTTCTCCCTTACTTTGGAGACAAAGGGCGACGTGTTCATTTCGCGTCGTTCTTCCCCTTAATCTGTTCCACGAATGCCTCACCTTTAGCAGTGCGGCGGTAGCGCTGGTGGCGGCTCGTGGGCTTGTCCGGGAGGGTCATTTCAATCAATCCGGCATCCAGGGCAGGATTCAGGTACGATTCGATGAAATGGCGCCGGCCTTTGAGATCCAATCCCGCCTGGATACTGGCGCGGCTCATCGAAAAACAAAAGGAAAAAGGAAAAAGGAAAAAGGAAAAATTTAAGGCAGGATGATCGCTTGGACTGCCGCCAGCATTCACGATGTATGCGATTGAATGCCGATTCCAAGAATCGCAGTTCTTCCTTCTTCCTTTTTTACGCTCCTCGTTCATCGCTGCGCTTCGCCCTACGAATTGAAGCGACGAAAATCGCGGTCAATTCGCCGCATTCATCTGTCAGGCCAGCAAGTTGCTCCTCGGAGACGATTCCTGAGTCGCCGAGCAGTTCAAGCCAATAACCGGTTTCTTCAATCTCCTTCAAACATTCGCCAACCTTTGAGATGAATTCCGCTTTGCTCCGCGCGCGATATGCCTCCCGGTAGTTTGCCCCCACAGAGGTTCCGGAACGAATCATCTGCCTGCCTATGACTTGAGCCTCGGTCTGCTTTGAAAGACCCGAATACAGGCGAATGATCCGTAACGCAAACTCCTTCGTCCGGGTCCGAAGATCGACCACTTCTTTCTTCTTCGTTCCTCCTTCCTCCTTCATTCCTCCAACACCTCGCTCAGCTCATCAATCATGCACTTCCTCCTTCTTCCTTTTTCCTTCTTCTTTCTTCCTTGTACATGTCAGACACTGATCATCTCCCGCTCTATGTATGGACGCATCTCCTTCCGCAACGCTTTGTCCGTAACCAGGTCAACGGGACGCTCCAACAGGTCTTCGATGTAGAACTGAACGCCAAAATACCGTCTTGAAGTCGCCGGCGAGTCGAACTTCACCAGGATGTCCACGTCGCTGTCGCCCGTGTCCTGATTGCGGACGATTGACCCGAACAGGGCGAGATCAACGACGCCAAAGCGTTGTACGAGTGTCGCCTTGTGCGCTCGAAGTAGCTTGAGGGTTTCATCTCTGTTCATTTGTCGTTTCCTTTCTGATCATATCCGAGCGAACACACTGGCCATACGTGGAATCGAATTTAAAGTTAAATATCTGTCAAGCCCCGTCAATGCTTTATGTGTCTAATGGCGCCCTGCGGGTACTGAGAGCCGGTAGAGTCGGCGCAAGTTCCTGCCTCTGCAAACGGCAGTCGACGGCTATTTCTCCTTGCTTAAGTTTAGAATTAGGGATATTTTAGTTTTCCCCATCATGGGTCAGTGAGATTGCCGCCTTTCGTGGCGAAATGAAGACTTGAATTGCTGGTACCGAAGTCCGGAAATAGACAGGGTTGGGGTAACAGGATGACGCAGCGATGGAGAGATTGGCTCGACCAGGCGGAGCACGATCTGGAGCACGCTGCAGCCTCAAAGTGTGACGGCCGTCACGCCTGGGCCTGCTTCGCTTCGCACCAGGCGGCCGAGAAGGCCGTCAAGGCGCTCCATGTTGCCGGCGGAAAGAGGCTGACAGGCAACGTTATAACCCGCCTCCTGACCGAACTCCCGGAGACGCCGCCGGAAGATCTCGTCGATAGAGGTCGGGTACTCGACAACTACTATATACCGACGCGCAGTCCCAGGTCGCATGCTGATGGGGCGGCCTATGAACACTACGGCGCGCTTCAGAGCGAGCAGGGCCTGCGCTTTGCCGGCGATATCCTTCAATTTGTCCGTCAGGCACTGGCCCGCGATTCGATTTCTAATCAATAGTTTTCGTTACCGATAGTTCCATGAGAAGAGTTCGGATATTCGTATGCCCTATCCTGCGCGGATGTATCCGTTAGGTATCCCAAAGTCTCGAAATAAAGACATGAACGATCAGCGTTACCCGTAGTTTGGCAGATTATGCACCGAAATAGAGAGGTTCTTGATGCCAGCGGTCACAGTTAGTATCATCAAATTGAAAGGCGGTGTCGGCAAAAGTACGTTGACCATGCTTCTCGGCGAATTCCTTGCGTTCCGGCATTCCAAGAATGTCCTCTTAATTGACATGGACGCACAGGCGAATCTTAGTTATTGCATGGTCCCGGACTATCACATTCAGAACCAGAATAGAGAGCGACGAACGGCGTTTCATCTTCTTCGCAGCGGTTTGCACTTGGGTCCTCTTGACATTGAACACTATATCACCCAGCCGCCGTTGGTAGTTTCCAACATCTCCCGAAGCGGGTCGTACGGAACGAACCTCCACATGGTCGTCTCAACGCCAAGCGTTGCCCAGCTTGACGAGGAGCTTCTTGAATTATGGGATGCCGGCAGGCCAATGCCCCGGCGCGTCAGGGAAACTCTCCTTCTAGCGATAAATCCAGCTCGGGAAAGATATGACTATATCTTGATCGATTGTCCGCCTGGTCTATCCCTGTTTTCCTCGGCAGCGCTGATCGCCAGCGACTATTACATCTCGCCGATCATTCCCGAGCCACTCTCGCTACAGGGAGTTGACCTTGTACACGATAGACAAGAGCAACTCATGCAGAGGTATGGCGCCAAGGTAGAATTCAAGGGAGTGGTACTCAACGTCGTTAAGCACTACAGGAACACACACAGCAGGGTAGCCGGAGCAGTTTACACCAGAGATAGCATCCGATATGAACCCTTTGATTGCTGGCTCCCGGACAACGAAAGGTTGCGGACCATTGGGGAATATGATCCTGAAGTAGAGGGCAAATGGGCCATGGGAAGCGAGCACAAGTTCTCCGATCTTCACCACAAATATGGGCTCTCCTATCGGCTGACCAACCCTCAGGAAGGCACCCTGAACAGAGAGGAAGATGAGGGAAGGAAATATAGACTCGAAGACCGGATACACAGCTTGGTCGTAGAGTTCATGGAAAGATGCCAGCCGCAATCATAACAAAGTGGGTACCCAATGACCATACAGGAAAGACACTTAGTCGAACTACTCCACGCCAAGTACAAGGAAGACCCGAAGGGTTTTCGCAAATACCTGCCCGGGGTGGTAGATCTTCTTCCGGAACAGCCACCTGAGATAGTTAGGCGAAGGTCGTCATTCGGACTAACGGAACAGGAGACCGCTTTCCACCGTGCAGGTTTGGCCAAAGTGTTCGGCGACTTGGACAAGGGTCCGGTCACTACTGAGGAAGCAGCCAAGGGCCTTCAACATTGTGCCGCTCTTATCATGGACGATAGCTTGCCTGAGGAAGCTGGTTATGAGAAGATGAAGAGCTTAGTCAGGGCGGCTCTTGGCAAGTCGCCTGGGTCCTACAAATCGAAGGCGACCGTAAAGATCGGTGAGGGAAACGGAGACGTCCACGAACGCGTTTCGGCAATCCGGGGAGTGTATCTCGACCTTGACGTGCGCAGGCGCCTCGTATCCGTAAGCATAAATCCCCGAAAAGTCAGAGAGAGACGCGAACTGATGCGGTTCGTCGGAGCAAGTAAAGATCCCGATCCCCATGTCTCCACCAGGCACGATGACTACCTGGCTTCGGAGGATCCCCATGGCACTCGCTGATCGGGTGTTGATAGACACGTCGGCATTCTTCGCCCTCCGTTCTTCAACCGATCTGTTTCATGCCAGGGCCAATGGTACATACGAGCAATTGATCGACAGAGAGCAGGAGTTGTGGACAACATCCTATACTGTGGTTGAAACAGTCGCCCTTCTGCATCGCCGTCTGGGCTTTGAGGTCGTATTGGAATTCTCCGAATGGCGTCGCCAGGCGAATTTACAGGTGATCTGGATAGACAGGCGAATGCACGAGGAAGCCTGGGAACGCTATGTCGGTGATGAGGGGCGAGGATTGAGCTTTGTGGATTGGACAACTGCTGTTGCATCTCGCGAGATGCAAGATGCCCCGGTGTTTACGTTTGACGCGGGTTTCGCAAACGTGGGGCGACCGGTAGTTCCTCGTTGATTCACTGACGGATAGCGTCGAATTGCAGCAGTTTTGTCAATGGAGACCGCATATTGCGCAGAGGCATGGGCAGCCACATATTCGGCTGCCGTTTCTGTTTGGGGATCACTTGGCGCTGCTGACCATCAGCGTCGAATGCAAGAGCCGGGCGTGTTCTGCTGTATCGAGAAGCAGCTAGGGAAGCTGTAAGCCTTCAGCTCTCAGCAGTCAGCATAAAGCGGGAAGACGTAGCCCGAAAGAGGGGAGAGATCACCTGCCTTGTGAGGTTTCTTCTCGTGCCGGAGGCAAGGAGGAATATTATATCGGGCGAAGATTTCTTCTCCCGTCTACCCTCTCACGTCTCACCGTCTTTAGGTGACCTCTCTCCCCGGCCCTCTCTCCCGCGGGAGAGAGGGTGCAAGGCTGGACATCGTGTGCCGGGCCTGTATAGGTACTTTGATTGATAGGATATCGCTACCCGGCACATTTGCAGGCCCTGCCCATCTTCCCATCACCGTTCCCCCTTCCTCTCAGGAAGGGGGTTAGGGGAAAGGTCTTAGAAGCGAGAAGACGTAAGCCGGGAGAGGGGAGAGATCACCTGCCTTGTGAGGTTTCTTCTCGTGCCGGAGGCAAGGAGGGATAAAATATCGGGCAAGGATTTCTTCTCCCGTCTACCCTCTCACGTCTCACCGCATTTGGGCGACCGGCCGGTCGCCCCTACAAAAGCAACGCCGCACGCCACACCTTCAGTATTGTTACCTCTGAAAGACACATCTCATGGCTAAACAGAAACAGGTAAAGATCGGGATCGTGGGGCTGGGGCCGCGGGGCAGGCTGTCGTGGATGAAGAACCTGTTGCGCATCAGGACGTGCCGTGTGACGGCGCTCTGCGACAGGGTGGAGGCGCTTGTGGGGCAGGCGTACCGGGAGGCCGGCGATCCGGATATCGCGTGTTTTACCGACTATGGCGAGATGCTGGCGAAGGCGGACGTCGACGCGGTGGCCATTGTAACGGCGCCGCACGACCAGCCGGATCTGATCTGCCGGGCGATGGAGGCGGGGAAACACGCGTCCTGCGAAGTGTCGCTCACGTATGATATGGATGACTTATGGCGGGTTGTGGTGGCCGTGGAGCGCAGCGGGCTGAAGTTTCAGATGGCCGAGCAGGTGATGTACCACCCGTTTGTAAAAGCCTGGCGCAAGCTGGTCGAGGAGGGCGAACTCGGCCGCGTCGTCTTCGCCCAGGGGCAGTATCTTCACTGGATGACGCCGGACCGGTTCTGGGTCGACTCCGGGACGGGCGAACGTATCCACCTGGACGATGCAGGGGATCATCCGAGGGCCGCGAAGAGCAGAATGTGGAACTGGTTTCCGCACCCGATTCTGTACCTGGCCACCGACCTTGGCCCCATCCTGACGGTGCTTCAGGACCGGGTGACGAGGGTGACCTGCATGGGAACGCGTCAGGAAAGTTATTATTACGAAGGCATCCCGGCGTCGGATATCCAGGTGGCGCTGATGCAAACGGAAAAGGATACGATCATCCGGATGGCGGCCGGGTTTACGTATGCGACGCCCAGGGACCATCACTGGTGGCACCTGGAAGGGACCCGGGGAAAGGTGGAGACCGCCCGCTCCGCGGAGATATACGGCGGCGCCGGCGGCGTGGACACGCCGAAGATCTGGCTGGAGAGCTCCGGAGAGGAATCGATGCGGGAGGCGGAATGGAGATATTCTCCGGAAGACCTTCCGGAGGAAGCCCGGGGCAGCGGGCACGGAAATATGGACTACTTCGCGCTTTCCTCGTTTCTGGACGCCATCCTGGACGATTCGGACCCGCCGCTGAACGTGTACCGGTCGGCGGATCTGACGGCGCCGGCCATTGTGGCCGTGCAGTCCGTGGAGCAGGGGAACGCGTGTCTGGAAGTGCCGGATTTCAGGCCCTCGGAAAAAAGGAAGGCTGGCAATTATCCAACTTAGCAAGTCCGCCGTCTGACCCTGTACGTTATGAAAATCCACTGCTGTCCAGGAACCGTGGGATTCTCAGAGATAGGGGTCGAACAATGGCTACAATTCGCGATCTTGTACGGGTTTTGCCCGGAAGACGGAAACCAGGTTGCCATCGGTCGGTGTTTGTTGCATCGCATGGCATTCTGAGCGGGGTCGATGAATCTCTCGCCCCGTCCGTCCCACGCTGCAGGCGGACGTGCCGCCTCTCAGGTATCGACACGTGAAAATCGCAATGGGATGATCCGATGCTGCAGTAGATCCTTCGTCGGCCTGAAGGCCTCCTCTGGATGACAACGGGAAGCCACGTGCATGACAATCGTCGAACATGTCATTCTGAGCGCGCTGGCCTCCTCAGGATGACATGTTCTGCAAAGGTGTGAGCTCAGCGTTTCGCCAATCGTTATCGCAAAATATGTCAATCACAGCGCAGCGAAGAATCTCCCGTATTCTCGATTGTACATGTATTGCATGCCGTATGAAGATGAACTTGTGCGCGGACACATCAGCTGCCTGGAGTCCACCCCAACATGACAGTCTTCTCGAAGGCACGACCGACTCGTTTCGCCAATAACTGTGGACGATTTTTCCAGCCATTTATTTCGCGATTATCGTAGTGAATCAAATCCGTTTTTGGACAGTTTTGATTAAGGCCAAAAACCGGCGGGAGGTAATTCAATGCCATCAGATTTTCTGGACCGTCTGAAGCACGGGCCGATACTTGGCGACGGTGGCTACTTTCTGGAGCTTGAACGGCGGTGCCTGGGAAGTTTCGCCAAAGGCGTACCCTGGGCCGTATTGGACCACCCTGAGGGCCTGCTCCAATTGCACAGGGAGTTCGCGCTCGCGGGCGCCGAGGTGCTGCAGGCCATGACTTGGGGCGTGGGCAGGATGGAACGGGATGAAGAGGTGCACCGTACCGCGGTCGAGCTTGCACGGGAGGCCGCCGGCCCGGACCGGTTCGTGGCGGGTACGCTCAGCCCCTCCGGAATCGGATCGTACCGGAGGCGGTCACCCCTTTCCGCGCGGGAAAAGAGCGAGGCGCAGGCGTTCTTCGAACGGCGGGTGGGACAGCAGACGGCGGCGGGCGTGGACCTGTTCATCGTCGAGACCTTCTACTCGGTGGAAGAGGCGTTGTTGGGCTTAGCCCCCATTAAAGCCGCCGGCGTGCCAGCCGCGGTGGCGTTCACCTATAAGTCGGGGGAGTATACCGCCGACCGGCATCTTCCGGATGAAGTCGCGAAACGGCTCGTGGACGCGGGCGCCGATGTCGTGGGCGTGAATTGCGGGCGGCCGTGGTACATGTACCGGGATATCATGCGGAAGATGATGGACGCCGTTTCCGTACCCGTCTGCGCCCAGCCCCTGGCGTACGTGCTGGAGAACGGCGCGGAGTATACCCGGGAGATCGCCTCGGGATCCAGCGTTCATTTCGAGCTCCGCCACCAGCCCCGGCGTGAGATGGCCGACTACGCGAGGGATGCCTGGGATATGGGCGTCGGTCTCATCGGCGCGTGCTGCGGGGCCCTTCCGTATCACATCCGGGCGATGGCGGAGGCGATCGGAAAACCCACGTCGATGCCGGATCAGCCGGGACCGTATCAACTACTGTAAAGGCGGTGACAGGAAATGCAGCTCTCAGCCATCAGCGGTCAGCCAAACCAGGTTAGCGGTTGGGCCTGGCGAGATAAATTCACTGTTACCAACGCCATTATTTGGGCGCCCACAAGAGACGCCCCTACGAATGCAACATCGGCGCGAAACCCTAAAAGTTCAATTCGTTGACGTCTGGTTTTGTAGGGGCGTCCCTTGTGGGCGCCCGGCCATCGGCGTTACCTCTACGGTCGAAGCCGTCAGCCATCAGCGGTCAGCAATCAGCTAGACCCGGTGTACGATACGGCCAGGCGATATCAATTCACGGTTGGCGGCGCCATTATCTGGGCAACCACAAGGGTTGCCCCTACAGATGCAACATCGGCGCGAAACCCCAAAAAGTTCGATTCGTGGACATTTGGCTTTGTAGGGGCGTCCCTTGTGGGCGCCCGGCTACTCGCGTTACCTCGACCTCTCCCCACATAAAAGGGGCTTTTGGGGGTGGCGCAATTCAACTCCTGTAGAGAGGAGAATTGAGATATGCCCGGGAATCTAATGGACATGTTGAACGAAGGGATCGTTCTGGGCGACGGCGGGATGTTCCTGGAGGCGAACTGGAGAGGTTACGATGTACCAGGCATCATCGGTTCCCACCCGGATGCGCTTCAGCAGATCCACCGGGACTTTTACAATTCGGGATCGGAGGTACTCCAGGCGCTGACGTGGTTTACCTCGGGCGCTCAGCTGGAGGAGAAATACGGATGGGGAGGCCGTGTGGACGACATCAACAGGACCGGGATTCGCGCGGCCAAGGAGGCGTCCGGCTGGGAGGCGCCGGTCGGCGGCTGTCTCGTCACCACGATGAAGGGCTCCCGGTTGGGAGACAAGGCGTACAATCCGGAGGATCCTTCGTCGGGCGCCCGCGCACAGGCCGAATGGGAAGAGCAGATCGCGATTCTCGTCGACGCCGGCGCCGACTTTCTGATCCCGGAGACGTTCTTCCGTCTGGACGAGATGCGCCTGTGCGTGGAAAGCTGCAAGAAGACCGGCCTGCCCACGATGGCGCTTGTGGGCATCGGCAGCGATAAGGCGACTCAGGACGGCGCCAATGCGGCGGAATGCGCCCGCGCCCTCGTGGGCGACGGCGCGGATATCGTGGGGACCGTCTGCATCGGTGATCCGGACCAGATGCTGCCGACGGCGCTCGAGATGCGGGAAGCGGTGGACGTGCCGATCGCCTGCCAGCCGAAGGGATTCAGGCAAATGGCGGCTACCGAAGGCGTCAGCTACGCCGTCCGCCGTCACCGCAACGGCGTCACGCCTGACGAGATGGCGGCGTTCGCGCTGAAGGCGAGGGTGGAAGGGATCAACTTCGTGGGGTGCTGCTGCGGCGCGGGTCCATCCCATATCCGTGCGATGGCCGAGGCGTTGGGGAAGCCGGTGCGAACCGGGTAAGTCTCGGGAGGACCTCATGAGCCAGATGGGCGCCGTGTCCGTGTCAACTGCTGTAAAGGCGGGTAGACGTAAGACGTAAGAGGGTAGAGATCACCTGCCTCGTGAGGATTCTTCACGTGCCGGAGGCAGGAAGGAACAACATATCAGGCAAGGATTTCTTCTCCCGTCTACCCTCTCACCTCTACCCACATCAGGGGAATTCAACTTCTGTAGAGAGGAGAATTGAGATATGGCGGGGAATCTAATGGAAATGCTCGAAGAGGGAATCGTCCTCGGTGACGGCGGGATGTACCTGGAGGCGAACTGGAGAGGTTACGATGTACCCGGCATCATCGGCTCCCACCCGGATGCGCTTCAGCAGATCCATCGGGACTTTTACAATTCGGGTTCGGAGGTGCTCCAGGCGTTGACGTGGTTTACCTCGGGCGCTCAACTGGAGGAGAAATACGGATGGGGAGGCCGCGTGGACGAAATCAACAGGACCGGGATTCGCGCGGCGAAAGAGGCGTCTGATTGGGAGGCGCCGGTAGGCGGCTGTCTCGTCTCCACGATGACCGGATCCCGGCTGGGAGACCGGGTTTACAATCCGGAGGATCGTTCGTCGCACGCCCGCGCGCAGGCCGAATGGGAAGAGCAGATCGCGATTCTCGTCGACGCCGGCGCCGACTTTCTGATCCCGGAGACGTTCTTCCGTCTGGACGAGATGCGCCTGTGCGTGGAAAGCTGCAAGAAGACCGGCCTGCCCACGATGGCGCTTGTGGGCATCGGCAGCGATAAGGCGACTCAGGACGGCGCCAATGCGGCGGAATGCGCCCGCGCCCTCGTGGGCGACGGCGCGGATATCGTGGGGACCGTCTGCATCGGTGATCCGGACCAGATGCTGCCGACGGCGCTCGAGATGCGGGAAGCGGTGGACGTGCCGATCGCCTGCCAGCCGAAGGGATTCAGGCAAATGACGGATACCGAAGACGTCGGCTACGCCGTCCACCGTCACCGCAATGGCGTCACGCCCGACGATATGGCGGCGTTCGCACTGAAGGCGAAGGCGGAAGGGATCAACTTCGTGGGCTGCTGCTGCGGCGCGGGTCCATCCCACATCCGTGCGATGGCCGAGGCGCTCGAAAAGCCGGTGCGAGCCGCGTAGTTCTCGGGAGGATCCCATGAGCCGGATGTGTCCTGGTGAATTCCGAGTCGTCTCCTATAACGTCCCGGACTTCAGCGGGGACTATAGGTGCCACGATTACGGGGACCCGCATGCGCCGAGAATCGCGCGACTCAGGGAGAAGTACGGGCTTGAAAGCGTCGTGGCGGGCTGCGGGACGGAATTCGAGGGGTTTCTGGCCCTGAAGCGATGGGTCCGCAAACAATGGGACCACGGGCTCTGGTACAACCGTCCGGAAGTCGACGACGGCCTGGGGATTCTGGAGGCCGTGAGCAGCGGGGAACGCTTCTTCTGCGGTTCCTACGCCCGGGTTTTCGTGGATGCGGCAACCGCGCTCGGCTGGCCGGCGCGGCGGGTGGCGGTCTCCATCGAAGATTGCGAGGCGCCCCGGGACTACGCGATGTGGAACGTGGGGCACGCGGTTGCGGAGGTCTGGTCCAACGAATACCGGAAGTGGGTGATGATGGATCCCGATATCAACGTCCACTACGAGCGGGACGGTACGCCGTTGAACGCGCTGGAGATCCGGGAGGCGTGGCTGGACGGCGTTGCGGATGAGGTTGAAATGGTGCAGGATCAGCCGGAATTCGCCACTCCCGACGCCAGGCACGTCCGTCTCGCGCTCCGCGACCCCACCTGCCGGAAGGACTATGACGAGGAGGTCAACCGCCATTTGTTCGCGAGGTTCCTGCGAAACCGGGTGATGGACTACTACGCCCGGGTCCGGGTTCTGACGGACCGCCTCACCCTGGAATGGGTGGATCGAAGGTGCCTGCCCACGTTCGTGAGCAACTTCAGACCACTCGGCCTCGTTCGATTGACCTCCAGTCTTCCCGATGTGTACTGGACGGTGAATCTGGTGCGCATTTCGACGCATCCGTCCTGGGATGAGGAGGGGGCAAAGCTGGCGGTAACGCTTTCGCACTGTATGCCGTTCTTCGATCACTACGAAATCCGCTTCGACGACGGGGTCTGGCAGCGGTGCGGCGAGCGTTTCGACTGGCCGATGCGGGAGGGGGTCCAGTCGCTGTCATGCAGGGGCGTGAATTCGATGAAACAAACAGGCGTTCCCAGCCGGATCGCGGTGGCGTACGCCCGGCCGCCGGAGGGAACCGGATATTACTAACCAGGATTCGTCGGTTTTCGGGGACGTTAAATCGAATATATGCAAGTAGATAAAGGCGATTAGAAGGCGGATTACCAGGATACACCAGGTAACTGAGCGTGAACGGAGAAACTGTCCTTCCGGACGACCTCAATACCCCGTTTTGCACCAATACCTTCTGTGCCTTTTGTGCTTTTTGTGGCCAATTTGACTGTTGTTTTTTTAATTTTGGTTAAGGTTGATACCATCCATCACGCGAGCGCGTGTCGTTGAGACGCCTACGGGGGAAAGTTGGAATGATTTCAATCGCGGCTGATTTCGAATGCGGAAACGCGAAGCATATCCGGCAGATCGCAATCGACCGGTTCCGGCTCGAGGTCATTGGAGACAAGCCGACCTATTGTTACTACTTCTGCTTCGACGTCCGGAATGACGGGCCCGCATCGGCTGTGACCGTTGAAGTGTGGCCGGACTCGCGATTCGGTCCGGAGGGATTCGTGGTCAGCCTGCCGACCACGGTGTGGGTCGCGTCCCGGGGCGACGGTCGATTCAGGCCGCTCGACCGCGAACGGGTCCGGAATACGGAGGAACCGCTCTTGATCCGCCTGAATCTGAAGGCAAACGAGACGATTCGGGTAACGAACGCATGGCCCGCGCGCTACAGCGATACGCAAGACGCGCTCCGAAGGCTGGCGGATGAACGCGGGGACCGCTGCGAGGCATTTACCATTGGCGAATCGGTGCAGGGGCGGGACATCACCGGAATCCGGACCGGCGCGCCCGGCAAGCCCCGTATTCTGTGCGTGGCCGGGCAGCACGCGGTCGAATTCTCGGGCACGTGGGGGATGCTTGGCATTGCGGATTTCATCACGTCTCTCGTTCCCGACGCCGTCGCTCTCCGGGAGCGGATACAGGTGGAGGTCCTGCCGGCGGTCAATCCCGATGGGAACGCTGCGGGCAGGAACGCGTTCAACGCCGAGGGGTTCGACATGTACCGGTCATTCGGCGAAGACCCGGCGGCGGAGGCGCCAGAAGCCCACGAGAGCCGCTTGCTATGGGACATGCTTGTAAAGGACCGGCCGGCGCTGTGGATGAATATCCATGCGTTCGTGGGCTGGCGGGAAAACGGAGAATACCCTTACGACGGATGGTACGAGGTGGTCGATCCCGTCTTCGAGAATTCCAATCGGGCCAGGCAGTACCAGGCTCTTTGCGATACGATGCGCCTGGAGACCGACGGCATGTCCACGCACGGCAGGGCCAACGTGCATCGTGAGAATACGATGTGCTATCAGATGGCCCGGAGGCTTGGCATCCCCAGCGTATTCTATGAGCTCAACGTCGCCACGGCAGGGCCGCACGGCGCCGCCAAACGCGCGATCCACGTGTTCAAACGGGCGGTACATACGCTGCTCAACAGCAAGTAGGTGGGAAGGCGCAGGAGAAGCTATCAGCTATCAGCCGTCAGCTGTCAGCCAGAAACGAAAAGCAAAAGGCGGGAACCAAATTCAAAAACCACCTCTGCCCCCTGCCGCCCAGACCTCTCTCCCCGGCCCTCGGGCAGAGCTATCAGCTATCAGTGGTCAGCTGTCAGCCAAGAGTGGTTTCTGTTATGGATACGCATTGGGAATCACCGAAATCTCTACCGCTACATGGGCAACCACAAGGGTTGCCCCTACAAATTCAAATAGAGCGTGTCCGGTGGTTGCGTGGGGGGTTTGTTCGCGGCAAAAAGCGCGCCGCTCACCAGCAGCCTCGGACGCCAGAACCACGCGTCCCCTGTTGTTCCGATAAACCACCGGAACAACAGGTCACCCGCTGCGCGGGCGGAGGCAGGTTCTCCGTGTTAATCCGTACACCTCTGTTGATCGGAAGTTCCGCGAAGGATCGAAGGCCACCCAAATACCGTTTTGGCCACTGAGGAGATTCACGGAAAAACCGGCCCCCTGCCGAATCGCGAGAGTGGAAAAAGGACGTAAGAAATAGAAAAATAAGAATTTATCAGAAAAGAGCCGACTTGCAAATGACAAATCCTTTTTTGCCTTTCTGGTCAAAATCGTGCCTACGGCGTGTTCCTAAAAAGCGGGGAGACGGAAGACGGGAAAGGGTAGAGATCGGATGCCGTAAAGGGATTCTCTTTATGCCGCAGGCAAGTCGGAGGAACAAATCGGCAAGGGCTTCTTCTACCGTCTACCCTCTTACCTCTACCCGCATTTTTTCTACGCTCTACGTCTCACCGCCTTTTGGCGACCGGCCGGTCGCCCCTACTGAATTCGTGTGACCACAGGAGTCCATGATGGACCCGAACAGACGTGACGTTCTTGAAAAGTACCTGTCTCGAGACTGGTATTCGGAAAAGGCGAGACAGGGCAAGATGGAGCGATACCTGGAATGGATGGCGCGCCAGGAAAGGCCGCCCATGCGGGTTGCCGGACCCGACCGGGGCGCCCGTGTCTTGAACGTGGGGGTGGTCGGCATGGGACGGGGCCGGTTCATGGCGAAATTGTGCGATCTTTTTGACCGGAGTCGGACCGTGGCGGTATGCGACGAGGTCCCGGACCTGGCGGAATACGTCGCCGGCGAGATCGACATTCCCAGATCGTACCGGCGGTACGAAGACATGCTGAAGGACGACGAGGTCCGCGTGGTCGTTGTGGAGACGGGCACGGACCGGCACGGGGAGCATGCAATCCAGGCGTTGCAGGCGGGCAAGCACGTCTTTGTGGAAATGCCCCTTGCCGTCACCCTGGAGGAATGCAGGGCCATCGTGGATCTGAGCGAGGCAACCGGCCTTAAGGTGCAGATGGGCAACCAGTTGCGGTGGTATAACCGGTACGAAGCCCTGAAGAAGCTGTGCGTGGAGGGGGAGTTCGGCAAGGTGCAGTACGTGGAGGCGGAGTACAACTGCGACTACCGGCGGAGGAAGCGGTATTGGGTAGACCGCGAGCGCGAGGTGGGGATGCCGGCCGACAGGGGGTGTGAAGGGGGCATCGAGCCGCCGCTGAACGCGGCCGTGCATACCACGTTCGACACGTCGCGCTGGCTGCTGGGTGACGAGCAGATCGTCGATGTGGAAGCATTCGGGATGCGTGGCACGAGCTTCGTCGAAGGCAGCCCGCAGGAGGGATTCGGCGGGATAGCCGGCGACGGCTTCGACAGCGCGGTGGCGCTGATGAAAAGCGAGAGCGGCGTGATTATCAAGGCGCTGCAGAGCTATGGATTCCGCCGCCCCCACCTGAACTATCTCGCGCTCTACGGAACGCTGGGATGTTACGAAGGCGAGCGGCGCAACGAGGTCGGTTCCGGGTACGTCCACCTTCCCCACCGGTTTCTGAATACCGTGGAATCGGGCGATGGATGGATGGAGCTGCCCCTCATAACGGGATCGGGACCCGGACACCAGGGGGCGGAATTCGATATGATGCTGGACTTCTTCGACGCCATCGTACGCGACCGCCGCCCGCTCATCGACGCGGTCCAGGCCGCGCGTTCGTGCGCTCCCGCGATCTGCGGTGAACTCGCGGCCGCGCGAGGCGAACGGGTAACGGTTCCGCAGTTTCCGTAAAGCGGGTAGACGCAAGAGAAGCTATCAGCTATCAGCTGTCAGCTATCAGCCAAAAAAGAAGGGCAAAGTCAAAATCCACCTCTCCGCCGGCCCCGCAGACCTCTCCCCCCGGCCCCCTCTCCTAAAGGAAAGGGGGAGAAAACCGGGGCTTCGCTTGCCGGTCTTCCAATAGATGCTCTGGTTGATAGGACAGCGCCATCCCGGCACTGTCGCAATCTTATAACATCAACCCATGACCGTTCCCCCTTCCTTCAGGAAGGGGGTTAGGGGGTAGGTCTCGTTCCGGAGAAGCAAGAGGACGCCACCACGCCACACCCGGTTTCGCGCCCTCATTCGTGATCCAATTCTTTCTAACTGTTAGCGAGAGTCCGGCTTCGAGGGTGTTATATGGGAAGGTTGTCAGCTCTTCTTCCTTTTTCCTTCTTCCTTCTGATTCTTGGCGGCGGGGCGGCGTACGCGGAGACGCCCCGTTTCGTCGACGTGACGGCGTCATCGGGCATCGACTTCCGGCACGTCCACGGCGGGACGGGGGAGAAGTACTTCGTGGAAACGATGGGGGCGGGCGTCGCATTCCTGGACTACAACAACGACGGCCGGCTGGACGTATTCGCCGTCAACGGAGGGACGCTGCCCGGCTATGCCGGACCTCCCCCCCGGAACCGGCTCTACCGGAACGCCGGCGGGGGTCGCTTCTCGGACGTGACGCGGTTCGCGGGCGTGGGCCAAACGGCCTACGGCATGGGCGTCTGCGCCGGGGACTTCGACAACGATGGAAACGACGACCTCTACGTGACCTGCTACGGGCCCAACAGCCTGTTCCGGAACAACGGCGACGGGACGTTCAGAAACGTGGCAGCCGAGGCCGGCGTGGCCGGCGATGCCGCGTGGAGCGTGGGGTGCGCCTTCCTGGACTACGACGCGGATGGATTCCTGGACCTCTACGTGGCCAACTACGTCGAATACTCGACCGCCTCCACGGAGACAGGGCTGAGGCCCTACGTTTCCCGTGCCGCAAGTCTCTCGGAGGAAGGTCGGTTCTATCCGCATCCCGACAACTTCAAGGGGGCGGCGGACCGCCTGTATCGCAACAACGGCGACGGGACGTTTAAGGATGTCACGGAACCGGCGGGCGTCTACAATCCCGGCGGCAAGGGGATGGGGATGGCGTGCGCCGACGTCGACGGTGACGGCGCCGTGGATGTCTTCGTGGCCAACGACATGACGCCCAATTTTCTCTATCTGAACCAGGGCGACGGGCGTTTTGTGGAGAAGGGACTTCTGTCGGGCGTGGCCTACAGCGGGTCGGGCGAGCTCCAGTCCAGCATGGGCGCGGACTTCGGCGACTTCAACCGGGACGGCCGCCTGGACCTGGCAGTCACCAATTTCAGACTGGAGGGCGCCGGGCTCTACCGCAACGAGGACGGCGCGCTGTTTATGGATATCTCATCGATTTCGGGGATCAGGACCCCCACGCTTCGCCACGTTGGATGGGGTATGGGGTTTCTGGACTACGACAACGATGGCTGGACGGATCTTCTAATGGTGCACGGCCACGTGCTCGACAACGCCGACCGGGTGGGAAGTGTCTACCGGCAACCGGCCATCCTGATGCGAAACAGGGGCGACGGCCGGTTCGTCAACGTCACTCGAGAAGTGAAGGACGATCTGTCCATACCGGTTCCCGGCCGGGGCGCCGCCTTCGGGGACTACGACAACGACGGCGACGTGGACGTGTTCATCCTGGCAGTGAACGGTGCGGCGCGGCTGCTGAGAAACGAGGTGGGTAACCGGAACCGCTGGCTGAGGATAAAGCTCGTGGGAGCAGCACGAGGGAATCAGAAGCATCCAGGCGGCGCCCCCCGCAGGTCCAATCGCAACGGCATCGGCGCCCGCGTGACGGTCTGGGCCGGCGGCGGCCGGCAGGTCCGCGAAGTCCGGAGCGGATCGAGCTATCTGTCGCAGAACGACTTCCGTCTCCATTTCGGACTCGGTAAGCACGTGGCGGCCGATTCGGTCACGGTCCGGTGGCCGGGCGGCACGGTGGACCGGTTGGGGAGCATTGCATCCGATCGGGAGCTCGTCGTGAGGGAAGGAGAAGCGGGTCCATGACTCTCCGGAGCACGGATTGGCGAACGGGCGTCATTTTCGCAGTGCTTGCGGCGGCGCTTTCCTGTGTACCGGCGCATGCCGGCCGTCCCAGGGAGATCCGGTACATCGGGCCGCCGGTGAGCACGTTGAACAGCTATCTGTATACGGGTGGGATGTACGCGCAGATTACGCTTGGCACGAAGGAGGGCCTGGTGCAACTGGGGCCGGAAGGCGGGCTCATTCCGGCGCAGGCGGAACGATGGGAAATCTCCGAAGACAGGCTGACGTATACGTTTTTTCTGCGGCGGGACAATCGCTGGTACGACGGCACGACGGTAACCGCGCGGGACTACAGGGCCGCCTTCATCTATCAGATGGAACCCGGACGCGAAAGCAAGTGGCTCTGGGATACGCCGCTGCAGTACGTGGTCAAGGCGATGGATTTCAGAAACGGCGCGGCGCGGGAGGACGAGGTGGGTGTGGACGTGCCGGACGACTTCACGCTGCGCTTCCGTCTCGCGAGGCCGTATCCCGCTTTCATGAACGCGATGGTCACGGGAAGCATGTTTCCCATTCACCGAGGCTCACTTGAGAAGTACGGAGACGCGTGGCACAAGCTGCCCAACTACCAGGGGAATGGACCGTACCGGATCGTGGAGTGGGAACTCAACTCCCACATCATCCTGGAGTCGAATCCGAAGTACAATCTGTCCAGGGGCAATCTGGAGCGGATACACAGCCGTTTCGCGGGCAGACCGCTGGAAGGTTATCAGAGCGGAGAGATCGACTTCGCACTGCTGCCGTCGATCGCCGATATCTACTACGCCAGACACCATCCCGAACTGAGCGACGAACTGGTCCTGACGCCCACGAGCGGACTCTCCTTCGTTAAATTTCTGTTCTCGAAGCACCCGGTCTACTGGGACGCCCGCGTTCGGCGGGCGATTGCCCTCGGTTTCGACAAGCGGCGGATCGTGCAGTCGATCTTTCTCGGACGGGAGACGCCGATGTATATGCTCTCCACGCCCGCGATGCCGGATTGGGACCCCGGATTCGGGATGAGATTCGACCTCGAAGAAGCCCGGCGCCTGCTGTCCGAAGCGGGATATCCGGGCGGGAAGGGCATTCCGGAGTCGGTGATTCTGATCCCGTCGTACCTGGCGCCCGAGATGGTGTCGCAGTTCGTGGTGATCGCCGCCATGCTGGAAGAAAACCTGGGCATCCGGTTCAGGATCGACAATCAGGAACTGGGGGTGTACGCCGACAAACGGGTTTCCCTGAATCCATCGGATTATGCGGGGTTTTGCTTCGCGGCCTCGGGAGCGCCGTGGCCGAATCCCATCTACGGCACCCAGTGGATCGAGAACATCCAGTGGACGGACGATCCCGGGGTCTACGGGGTCTGGTGGGAGGGGCAGCGACGAATCCTGCAGATCCGGTCGGGCATGATCAAGCTCGAAGGCGGGGAAAATCACTCCGATTTCGAGCCGGTCCGCCGGCGAATCAGGGCGTACGCGGACTCGGTGATGTCGCTCTTTGCGAACGGCAGACACGGTCCGCACCTGCGCAGGCAGGCGGAGGAGGCGATGAGCGGCTGGCGGCAGACCGCGGACGAGATTCTGCGGACGGCGAGCGGGCCGGATGCGGACCTGGAATGGTGCTGGAAGGCGCTCAATGTCACGCTTCTCCAGGCCCGCCAATACTATTTCCAGTGGTCGAACACCAGCGACCTTCGCTGGCGGCTGGAGCAGATGCGTCAGGAAGCGCATCACGCGCGGGACCCGTCCCGCCAGGCTGAGATCAACCGCGAAGTGCATCGTCTGGTACAGGCGTTCAGCTGGGATTTCCCGCTCCACGTCGCGAATGCCACCGCTCTGGTCAAACCCTACGTGAAGGGATTGAAATTCTGCGCCTACTGGTGGGCCAATCCCATGTATCTGAAATGGATCGATATCGATGACAGGAGTCAGCAACTGTAATCGGGAGCGGTCCCGATACGGAGAATCGTTATGGTGATGTTCTTCTTCCGCCGGGTCGGTCAGATCTTCGTGAGCCTGATCGCGATTCTGATCATCACGTTCTACCTGATGCACGCCGCGCCGGGCGACTTCTTCAATATCGAACGGCTGATGAACCAGCAGATAACGGGCAGCCGGCTGAGCCAGTTCGAGGAGAAGAGCCAGACGCTCATGCTCTGGGAGGAACGCTACGGCGAGAATACGCCCGTCTGGGAGCAGATCCTGATCTATCTGCGGCACGCGGCCGTTCTGGACTTCGGACCCTCATTCCGCTACCCGGATACGACCATCCAGGAAATGATGACGAAGGCCTTCCCGCGGACGTTCGTCCTGGCCTTCTCGCCGATGCTCCTTGCCCTCCTGATCGGCATACCCATGGGCATCGGGGCGGCGCTGTACCGGAACACGTGGATCGACCGTACGACCATGTTCGTTTCCATGCTGGGCATCTGCATCCCGTCCTATGTCATCGCCCTGCTGGTGATCGTCTTCTTCGCCGTGTCGCTTCAGCTGTTTCCCACGTCCGGATGGGGGACCTGGGAGTACGCGGTGCTTCCGGTGATGGCGATGGTCTTCCAGCCGGTTGCAGGCATCGCCAGGTACGTCCGGGTGAGCCTGATTAAGGAGTTGGGCGAGGATTACGTGCGAACGGTCTTCTCGAAAGGGGGAAACCGGAACAAGGCCGTCTTCCGCCACGCGTTGCGGAATTCGCTGATCCCCCTGCTGACCATCACCGGACCGCAGTTCGCCAATCTGATGGTGAGTACGGCGTTTATCGAGGAAATCTTCAATATCCCTGGCCTGGGCAAGCTGTTCGTGGCCGCCGCCGGAACCCGCGACTATCCGATGATCATCACGTCCACCCTGTTCTTCGGATTCCTGATCATGCTGATGAACCTGCTGGTGGATATCGGGTACGCGCTGATCGATCCGCGCATCCGGGCGAGTTATAAACAGAACAGGGGATGACCCTTTAGAAGGAGATGACGCGTGGCTGCATTGAATCCGTCCGACCGTCTGCTGTCGGATGCAGATGAGTCGTCGCCTCCGCCGCGGATTTCGTACTGGGGCGCCGTCTGGCGGCGATTCGCCTCGAACCGTCTGGCGGTGTTGAGCCTGGGGTTTGTGATCGCGATGGTTCTGGCAGCGGCCCTGGCGGACACCATCGCGCCGTACGGGTATAACCAGATCGACCTGGACAACGCGTACCAGCCGCCGTCCTGGCGGCACATCGCCGGGACCGACGAGGTGGGGCGTGATATCTTCAGCCGTCTGATCTTCAGCCTTCAGACGGCCCTGGCCGTCGCATTCGGCGCCACCGTGATTTCGGTGGCGATCGGCGGGCTTATCGGCGCGGTCGCGGGGTACGCGGGCGGTGTCGTGGACAACGTGCTGATGCGGTTTACGGACGTGATGTACGCGTTCCCCGGGTTCCTGTTCAGCATCATCCTGGTGTCCGTCCTCGGCCGCGGCATCGTGACGATCTTCATCGCCATCGCCGCCACAAGCTGGGTGGGGTTCGCCCGGCTGATGCGCGCCCAGGTCCTGTCCATCAAGAACCTCGAATACGTGGAGTCGGCGCGCGCGCTCGGTGCAACCCACCGGTACGCGATCCGGCGCTACGTGCTCCCGAACTCGTTCGGCCCGCTGATCGTCGCCATCGCCTTCATGGTTCCCGGCCTGATGATGACGGAGTCGGCGCTGAGCCTGCTCGGGCTGGGCGTGATGCCTCCCCGGCCGAGTTGGGGGGTCCTGATCCAGGTGGGGAGCCTGAATTTCAGGGCCTTTCCCTATCAGCTCACGTGGCCGGCCGCCACGTTCGCGCTCGCGCTGTTGTCATTTACGTATCTGGGCGACGGGCTGAACGACGCGTTCAACCCCAAAGAATAGGTCCCACTGAGTTTGCGAGGCGCGCCGGTGTCCACTCTCCTCGACATCCGTAATCTGAAGACGTACTTCTATCGCCGCGACGGCGTGGTGCGGGCGGTGGACGGGATTTCGTACGAGGTTGGGGAAAGGGAGAGCGTGGGAGTCGTCGGGGAAAGCGGCAGCGGCAAGAGCGTCAGCATGCTGTCCGTTGTGAGACTGATCGGGGGGCGTGGAAAGATCGAGGCCGGCGAGGTGGTCTTCGAGGGACGGAATCTGCTCCAGCTGGACGAGAGTGCGCTTCAGGAAATTCGCGGCAACGACATCGGGTTCATCTTTCAGAATCCCCAGACGTCACTCAACCCCACGATGCGCAGCGGTCCGCAGATCGCAGAACCCGTTTTGTGGCACGGTCGGGCCGACAGGAAGCGTTCGTTCGAGCGCGCCGTTTCTCTGCTGGAAGAGGTGGGCATACCCGCGCCGGCGTCGCGTTACCGCAACTACCCGTTCGAACTGTCGGGCGGGATGAAGCAGCGCGTGATGATCGCCATGGCGCTGAGCTGCGAGCCGAAGCTGATGATCGCCGACGAACCCACCACGGCGCTGGACGTCACCACTCAGGCGCAGATCATGGATCTGTTGAACAGGATGAAGGCGTCCTACGGCATGTCCACCGTGCTGATTACGCACGATTTCGGCCTGGCCGTGGAGTTCAGCGACAGGATCGTCGTCATGTACGCGGGCACGGTTGCCGAAATCGCGCCCGTCCGTGATTTTCTGAATTCCCCCAGGCACCCGTACTCCATCGGGCTGCTGGAAAACGCGAAGATGGTCCGGGGGCGTCTGGATACCATCCCCGGGCAACCGCCTGACATGACCCGGCCGCCTTCCGGTTGCCGCTTCCATCCGCGCTGCCCACGCGCGACAGACCGGTGCCGTGAGGAGCACCCCGGAGTGACCCGGATATCCGACGACCACGCCGTCTACTGCTGGCATTATGACGCGTGATGGCGTTATCAAAAATCATTTAGCAACCCGGCCCGGTCCGCGTAGTCGAAGAATCGAAGCAGATCGCGCCAGATGACGCTGATGGAGTCGCCTGTCGCGCGGACGACCTCGCAGCCGAATCTCGTCTTTTCGAAATGACCGACGGACGGGAAGGTCGAAATCATATTCATTTCCATGTCACGCAGACCGGCGTGCACGTACTTCTCGTCACCGGTGAGTTCCCACGCGTAGCCGATACTTTCCCGGAGGGCGGAAAAACCGATGTAGCTCATCGGCGTCTCGTTTCCCGGCATGGACAGATAGAGGCCTTCCGGCGTGCGAACGTCCTCGCTTGCCAGAAAGTCGCACAACCTCAGGAACGAGTCCATGCTGAGGGGATTTCCGAAGGTCTGATAGTGGTATGCCAGCCCGGTGGCGGCGATGCTCCCCATCACCGCCTGCTGGTAGGGGATGGGGCCCCAGCCGCCGCTGCAGCCGCCGTTGGGTTCCAGCGGGTCCGGTCCCTCGGTAAAAGAAGCCGCAATCGTCTCCGCAACCTCCGCGTACCGCTCTTCCTCCGTTGCCCGATACACGCTGCACAGTGCGATCAACGGCCACCCCCGGTCCCGTGCGCCGCGCCGCCCGCCGCCGCCCGCCACCTTCCTGCAGATCAGATCCGCCACGCCACGCGCGGATTCCAGCGCCGGCGTATACCCGCAATAATAGTAGTAGGACAGAAAGCCCTCCGCCCACATGTGCGAGAGGTGGCAGTTGGGCTTCCCGTCCGCCCCGACGTGGTAGGCGCCATGGGAGGTCCATCCGCCCTGTTCGTCGAAGTGATCGTCGAAGTGGATGATGTCCAGGTCCATCACGTGCCGGATCGCGGATTCGAAGGCGTCGAGATAGAGGTAATTGCCGGTACGAACAAGCTGGAGATACACGGTCTGGCCGAAGTCGTGCTCACAGTTGGCCATGAAATCCAGACGTCCCCAGGATGCGCTCATCAGCTGCTCGTAGTCGCCGTAGTCCATCATCCCCAGGCGCCGGTCGTATCCGAGGAATTGCTCGAATTCCAGGCGGAACTTCTGTTCGATTCCCCGGTATTTCTCCGGCTGATAGCGGAACACGGGCCCGATCGCCCCGGAGTCGATAAACCAGTCCGGAGAAGAGAAAACCACGGGAAACTGATACGCGAAGTGCCAGTCCGCCAGCCGCGCATTGGCGGCGCCCGCCGTGTACGCCCGCAGCTTGACCTGATGCGACTTGGCCTGTCCCTGGAAGATCGCGAGCGGACCCGCCGCCTCGGGCCAGAGATCCAGGACGATTTTTTCGGCGTCCGCGGAAAACCCCTTGGGCCACTGCTGGACGAACTTCCGGACCGAGGCCGCGACCCCGCCTTCGCCGTCCCCCGCGGAAACCCACCCGTGCGACCGGCCGATCTGCGTCTCGCCGTCGTCCACGTCGGCGTCGATCATGGCGTCGTACATGGCCGTACGCGGGGCGTCGGTCAGCAGCCCGCGTATCGGCCTGGCCGACGTGATCAGGCCCTCGTTCCCCACCGTGGCGATGGGACAGGTCGCGAATTCGTTTGCGCCGCCGACGGCGTGTTCCACGACTAGCCGCACTGCGCGCAACTGCCGCAGGCGCGGACTTTCCAGGTCCACGCTCGGGGTACCGATCCCCTGGGCCAGTTTCCGCCGTTCCGGAACGTCCCGGTAGGGCTCGTCGTGGATGAACTGGTACTCCACCTCCAGGTCCTCGGCGCCCGCGAATACCGTAATCCGGAAAACGAGTGAAAACAGCTTTCGACCGGCCTCGTCACGGTGCGTGCCCTTCCTGCTTACCACCAGCATCTTTCCGGTGGATCTCTCGATGCGGGGTTCCCCATCCAGACAGCTCGAGAATGCGACGCCCGCTTCGTTTTCGATCTGTGCGCTGACCGACCGGATACAGGCCCTGTCTCTCCTGCTGCAGTCGACCAGAAACGCCTTTCCGGAAGCGGGAAGCACAAATCGCAGAACGCCGTTGTCGACCTCGATTCCCGACTCGGTTTCTGAAACCGTAATCCCGGGACCCGTATCGGGTTCCGGCGAGTCGTCCGCCCACGTCAGCCCATAGTGCTTCCGTCCATTGCGGTCAAAGTGTACCGGAAACTGAAGCAGCACCCACTTCAGGGACCCGTCGGGCCATCGGGCCAACACTTCCGAAGCGAGAGGCAGGACCCGGCCGGTCTCGTCTTTCAGGGTCAGCCTCCCGGAATCCGTCAGAGATCCCTCCGGGAACGGGAGCCCCCTGCACAGCCACTCTCCTTGGCGCGGCACCCGGATTTCATTCGCCAGCGTGATATCTACGGCCATGAGACGGTCCTTTCAGTATCGATCCGATGTGTGTACGCGGTCACGTCGTTCCCGGGGCGTCCGCACCCTGATTGTGCTTGCATCCGGGGGTACCCGGGCCTACTTTTCGGCGTCGTACCGGGGATGCCGGGAACAAATCGAAACGCATGAAGTTGCAGTTCCAATATACGTCGCGTTTTTTCGGGTTTCAAACCCTATTCCCGATCTCCACACCAAAACGGCGATGCATTCACGGGCGGGACAGAACACGATGCCTGAACCGTTGTTGCGGGTAGAGGACCTGAAAATGCATTTCCACCAGGGCCGGGACGTGGTGAGGGCCGTGGACGGGGTGACGTTTCAGATCCGCAGCAACCAGACCTTCGGCCTGGTTGGAGAAAGCGGCAGCGGCAAGTCGACCCTCGCCCGCGCGGTCCTGCGACTGTACGAGCCCACCGCGGGGCGGGTGTATTTCGAAGGACGGGACGTGAGGGCGCTGTCCGGCAGGGAACTGCGCGCGCTGCGGCGGAAGATGCAGATTGTCTTTCAGGACCCGCTGGCGTCCCTGAACCCGATGATGAGCGTGGGCGCCATCGTGGGGGACGCCCTGAAAATCCACAGGGTGGGCACGAAGCGGGAACGGGAGGAAGAGGTGGGCCGGCTGCTGGACCTGGTGGGCGTGGGGCGGCGACTGGCGGACACGTTTCCACACGAGTTCTCCGGTGGGCAGCAGCAGCGCGTCGCGATCGCCCGCGCGCTGGCCCTGAAACCGCAATTCGTGATCTGCGACGAGCCGGTCTCCTCGCTGGATCTTTCCATCCAGGCGCAGATTCTGAATCTTCTGGAATCCCTGCAGGAACGCTTCGGTCTGGCGTACCTGTTCATTTCTCACGATTTGAAAGTCGTTGAACACCTCTCGGACGTCGTAGGCGTCATGTACCTGGGGAAGCTCGTGGAGGTCGGCCCGACGGAAGCGCTGTACGGGCGTCCCCGCCATCCGTATACGCAGATTCTGCTGTCGTCGGCGCCGCGTCTGGACCCGGATGCACAGTCGGAGCGGATCATCCTGGAGGGGGAGGTGCCGAGCCCCATCGATCCCCCGACGGGCTGCGCGTTTCATCCGAGGTGCCCTTATCGCATGGACCGGTGCAGCCGGGAGACGCCGCAGCTGACGCAGGTCGAGACGGGACATCAGGCCGCGTGTTTTCTCGCGGAAGGAGGAATCGAATGAAACCGGAACGGGTTCACGTGACGTATGCGCAGCCGGAGTCGCCGCGTTTTGAGGTGGAGATGATTACGGATACGGCGGGCCACCTGCAGACCGGAGGCAGCGGCGCGAGCTGCTGGGGGTACAACCAGTCCAACATCGTCCGTTCGGGCGACGACGTCTATGCGCTGAGCTGGCGGGATGATATGACGCTGGTGGTGTTCAGGCGCGTCGGCGACGGGCGGTGGGAGGCGAGCGACCCCCTGCCTCCTGTGCCGCAGAACGGCAACCTGCTCGTTGACCGCGCCGGGCGGCTGCACGTGATCGCGGGCGAGAACGCCAGCTACCACGCCATCTTCGATCCGCCCGGACAGGTCGAGAGGTTCACGATTCAGGAATACGCCTCCGCGGACAGCCGCTTCGGCGCGTCGATCGACGCCGACCGGATCTTCGTCGCCGGCGGGCTGCCAACCATGGCCTGGTACGTGCTGGACCCGGAAACGGGCTATCGCCCGGCGGCGTCGGGCAGCGTGACACACGAGCGGAACCGCGGTTACAACTTCGTGATCCTCAACGGCTCCGAGGCGCACTCGATTTCCAGCGACGACTATTTCCTGGCGGGCGAGCAGTTTCCCAACCAGACGATAAAGCTGAGGGACCGGGAGACCGGCGAGATCAGTATGATTGAGACGCCCCGCGGCATCTACCCGGTCCTGAAGGCCTATTATTACTACTGTCCGGACGTGTTCGAATCCCCGGAAGACTGGCGGATGACGGTTATCAGCGACGTTTCCGATACCTTCGACGGGCGCGCCAGGGGCACGACCGATCATCAGGACCTGATGATGGATATGCAGGGGCGGGTGCACTTCACGTACTACGAAAACCGGCAGCCGGCCACCACCGTGTGGGCGGGCCGCGGGCAGGACCCCGGGAACAGCCGGCTCTACCACGCGGTCGGCGAACCCGGCGGGCCGTTCGAACACTTCTGTATGGGCAACTTCAACGGTGGCCGGATCTACCAGGGGCCGGACGGCCGGTTTCACTACTTCCTGACGCGGGGGGGCAGAGGCAACGCTGAGGGGGTCTGGTACGCCGCAGGCGAAGACGGACGCTGGGACCGGATCAGCGAACCGGTTCAGCTGAAAATGCCGTCCCGGCTGTGGCACTTTTTTACCAACACAACGCGTGCCGGCGGAACCCATGCGCCCTTTATAGATTGCTACTGGACGGGGCCTATCGAGCAGAACAGCAACGAAGTGTTCTACGGACGACTGACACCTCGCACGTAAAATGCAGGACGCGGATTCCGGGGTCGGGCGCCGTCCGCGCCCACCGCGTCGATCAATTTTCCCCAAGGCGGGACAGGTCCGCGAGGGCCGCTTCGTCCGAAGGGTCCAGCGCCAGGACGCGCTTCAGCGTGCGCCGCGCCTCATCCAGTCGTTCCGCCCGTTCGTATAGCGCCGCCGCCCGGCCGAACGCGGCGGCGGCGTCCCCGGTCCGCCCCATGGAAGCGTAGGCCCGACCGAGGCGATCGTGCAGTTCGGGGTTTTCGGGTTGGCGCAGCGCCGCACGCTCCAGAACGTCCAGCGTGTGCGCTCTCCTGGACAGCCGCTCGAATTCCGCCAGTTCCCGTTTCCCTTCCTCGTGACGTCCCTGAAGCATGAAGGCGCGCCCCAGGCCGTAGCGCGCCCGCGCGTGATCCGGGTCCAGCGCGATCACCCGCCGGAATGCCGCCTCCGCTTCGGTCAGGCGGCCCATCCTCAGCAGAACGTCACCCATCCCGAACCAGGCGCCCGCGTGTGACGGCGCGTACCGGACGGCTTCACGATACGATTCGACGGCTTTCCGGTCCTCCCCGAGCGCGGCATATGCCTCCGCGAGGGCCGAGCGCGCGTCCGCGAAGTCGGGCGCCAGCCGGATTGCCCGCTTGAACGCCGTAACGGCCTCCGTGGTCCGACCCAGGACCATCAGCGCCCGGCCGAGCAGGAAGGGCGCGTCGGGGTTCGACGGGTCCGCTTTTTCCGCCCTCCCGAAGGCGTCGGCGGCACCGGAAGCGTTGTCTTTCGCGGCTTCGACGTCCCCCACCCCGAGCCACGCGGCGGCGGACGCGGGCTCCAGCGCGGCGGCGCGGCGATATGCATCCAACGCCGGGTCAAGGTAGCGCTGGCGTTTATAGTAAGCCGCCAGTTCCAGCCAGGCGGGCAGAAGGTCGGGTTTCAGGCCGACGGCCCGCTTCAGGGCCGTTTCACCATCCCTGCCGTTGCCGAGCTTCAGCTCGACGGCGCCCAGCCGGTAATGAAGCTCGGCGCTGCGTGGCGCCAGCGCCGCGGCCCGCCTGAATGCCGCCGCCGCCGCGGCGAGGTCGTTTCGCGCCACCGCGAGAAGACCGAGTGCCCTGTGCGCGTCCGGCAGGTGCGGCGCAAGGTCCGCCGCGCGCTGATAGGCGCGTCCCGCATCCTGCAGCCGTCCCATGCGCTGATAGACGGCGCCAAGGACGACGTGGGTGTGCCGGAAATCCGGTTCCAGACGGGAAGCGCGTTCCAGCATCTGTGAGGCGTCTTCCAGCCGGCCCATCTGCGCGCGAAGGATGCCGAAATTGTGCCAGACCTCCGCCGATTCAGGCGCCAGTTCAGCGGCCCGCGCCATTTCGCGCGACGCGTCTTCCAGCCTGCCCGCACCGGCGAGTTCCAGCCCGGCCTCCAGCGCCCGCCGCGCGGCGGGCGGCATTTCCGTTGCCGCACCGGTGACGTTCAGGAACAGCGTTGCGGCGAAGACAATCGCAAGAAATAAAGGCGCCTTCAGTACGCGCCCGCCGGCCCGCTTCATCAGATCGGTCCTTTCCTGTCGTCAGGAAAAAAGCTATCAGCGATCAGCTAAAAAACGAAAAGCAAAGGTCGAAAACCAAAGGCAAGACCAAGAGCAACCCCTCCGCCCGGCCCCGCAGACCTCTCTCCCACCGGGAGAGAGGGAGGAAAACAAAGAAGCCATGACATGATCTTCCAATATCCGGAGCGAGGGCATCCCTGCCCTCGTACTTCGTGCAGCCGACCAATTTGCACACCACGAGCCTATCCTATTGCTTCCCTTCCATGCGAAAACACGTCTCGTTATACGGCCCCGGGACCTCGCGAATCAGCCGTCGAGGGCAGGGATGCCCTCGCTCCCGGGGGACCTGCCCCCAACCCTCAAAACCGGGTAGACGTGAGACGGAAGAGGGTAGAGATTGCCCGCCTTGCGAGGTTTCTTCTCGTGCCGGAGGCAAGTAGGAATAACATTCCGGGCAAGGATTTCTTCTACCGTCTAACGTCTGCCGTCTCCCCGCCTTTCGAAAAAGGGCAAGGGAAAAGAGGACGTTCTGTGGTGGCGAGATACGGATCCGTCACCGGAAAAGATACGTAAGGACCTCGAACGGGCACAGACAAAAACCATACCCACATCGAGGACCTATTGCTTGCCTTCCATCCGCAACCACATCTGGAGTGACGGCACAAAGGCCTCGCGAATTCGCCGTCGAGGGCAGGGATGCCCTCGCTCCCGGGAAAGGCAATCGCGACTTCCTGATGACCTACCGCGGGTGTGTGGTTTTTCGTTCCACCGCTCAACTTGACCTGGGCAGCAGCGGATGCAGATCTTCGTTCAGTTGATTTAATCCGAACTATAAAACGCAGTCAATTTTCTATTTGTTTTCTGTTAGCCCAGAATTATATTCCGTATTGGTGAGATGCTTCAGGGATGGCCGTCGACGGATACCTGAGGCGCTTTGTCGAATGAGGGAATCCATCTTTACAAGCAAGTATACAGGTCGAATTGTAGCCGTAGTTCGAAAGGAGGTCCGAAGTTATGAAGGCAACGGGCATTCTCAGATTGGCGCTCGTCCCGGTCCTGGGTGCGTTTATTCTGTTCGGACTCGGCATCACGTCCGCTCCGCATGCGCAGGACATGCGTTACGCGCTCGGCGTCCACGGATCCATGTTGCGGCCTGCCGGGCCGCTCAAGGGTTGGTACAATATTTCGCCGGCGTTTGTCGGGCAGTTGACGTACCAGGTGTCCGACAGAACGATGACGGAAGTGGAAGTCACGTACTCGCCGCTGACGGACGCCGGTCTGTCCGACCGGCAGTTCACCTGGCACAACGGTCTCGGGGCCGCGAACGGGTCCAGGATCAAGAGTCCCGGCGCCGAGGCGAATATGTGGATCGGCGGCATCGTGGTCAACGGATTGCGCAGTCTCAAGCCCGACCAAGTCGGGCAGAGCGTTCCGTACATTGCTGCCGGCATCGGGTTCCTGAGGTATACCCACGAGGTTTCGGGTCTGATCTGGCCGGGGCAGGTGGGCGAACAGATCAGGACGGATGCGCAGGGCATGGTGGAAACCACGGTGGACGAGGACGTGGCGCTGTCGATCAACACCGGACTGGGCTTCTACCGGCGCACGTCCGACCAGTTCCTGGTGGATTTCAGGGTCCGCTGGAACGTATCCATGGGCGAATTGAGGCCCTACGAAGACTGGGAACTGAAGAAGACGTTTCCGATTTTCAGTTTCAACCTGATGGTCGGCGTCAAGTACTTCATGCGATAAATGAGCGCCCGGACCGCAGCGTTTGTGCTCATACTCGTATTCCTGGTCCGCCCGGAAACCGAGGCCCGGCCCAAAAGGGTGTTTCAGGTCCCCAACGCCAACGCGGCCCGGTGCCGCACCTGCCACCTGGACCGGGGAAGGACAACGACCAGGCTGGACATCCCGCTTTCCGAGTCGACGCATGAAGCCGTAGACGAAGGCGACGAGATCTGCGCCAGTTGCCACACGTACACGGGCGGCGGGGGTCCACTGAACGCCTTCGGAGTGACGATAAAGAGCGGGTTTCTGTCCCAGGCCGGGTATTCCGGAAACGTGGTGTGGGGGCCAAGCCTGGCGCTGCTCGACTCCGACCGGGACGGATTCACGAACGGCGTGGAACTCGGCGATCCGGCAGGCGCATGGCGGGTCGGCGATCCGGCGCCGGGACGGATCCTGTCGTTGAGCAATCCCGGAGTCTTCAGCAGCGTTCCCGTGACTTCGCGGCACCGGTCCGACTTCAACGCGGACGGCAAGGTCGACTTTGCGGACTTTTCAAGCTTCGCCGCGGCATTCGGAAGGAGCCGGGGCGACCCGGAATTCAATCCGGTTTTCGACCTGAACGGAGACGACACCATCAACTTCCAGGACTTTGTCAGCTTCGCGGGGGACTTCGGCGCGGGCGAATGAATCCGTCTCCGGAGCTCCGCTTGAATCTACTTCAACCGGTTTGTCAACAGGGAGCACCGCCTATGGAGAGGATCGCAAGACAAGGAGAGTACGACGGTCGGATCTTACACGGATCTATCAGCTAAGGAGTTGGCGTATGAGGCGTGGATTTTTGGTTTTGGGCATCATTACGGCGCTATGCCTGCTGGCGGAGCCGGCGCAGTCCCAGACCTTCTACGGCAAGATTACCGGACAGGTGACCGACGCGGACGGCGAGACCCTGCCCGGAGCCAACGTCGTGGTGGAAGGGACGCGCTTCGGAGCGACGTCCGACAGCGAAGGGTATTACGTCATTATCGGTGTCGAGCCCGGGCTATACACCCTGAAGGCATCGATTGTCGGTTACGAGGCGGTGATTCGGGAGCGGGTCAAGGTGGCCGCGGGCCTGACAACGGTGTCCGATTTCACGCTCCGGGAATCGGCGCTGGAGGCCGCGGAAATCGTCGTGAGGGCCGAGCGGCCCCTGGTGGAGGTGGACCGGACGTCCAGCGAGGCGAAGATATCCTCGCAGGAGATCGAACAGGTCCCCATCATCAGAGGCGTCAGGGAGCACCTTCAGTACGCCGTGGGTACAAACGTGAACGACAGTCCCGGCAACGGCGTGCGCATCCGGCATATGAGCTATTATTCGATGCGCGCGGCGCAGACCTGGACCTTCGACGGCATCGAGTTGATGAACCTGGACACGTCGCAGCAGACGGGTGTCCGGCAATACACGAACCTGCCGGTAACCGCCGTCGGGGAGATGGGGCTGGTCAGGGGCGGGGCGGACGCCTCGCAGGCCTCGTCGCCCGCTGGCGTGGTGAACATCATCAGCAGGGAGGGTACGCGGATTTACCGCGGCGGCCTCGACCTCCGGGTGGAATTGCCCGGCAAGCGGCACCGCGGCGCCAACATATACGACGCCACGCCGGGGCAGCGCGGCGGGGCGAACGGGTACTGGCGCGACAGGCTGCAGTGGAACAACCCCGAATGGGTGAACGAGCAGGATGCGGAAACCGGACAGCAGATCCACGTCAAGCAGGACTACGAGAGTTCGGTCGGACATTTCGTGGAGGGATGGGTCAGCGGACCTCTGGGCGAGAACGCCACGTTCGTGGTGAGCGGTAAAACCAGCCGCGCCAAGATCAATCTGCCCGCGCCCACGCTGACGGGGCTGCGGCAGCACAGCATCTTCGGAAAAATCAGCTTCACCCCGTCGCCGAACCTCAAGGTCAAGTTGGGCTTCAATCAGTCCAACGAGCCCACGTTCTTCGGCGACGCCAACCGTTCGGTGGGGGGCAACCTCTTCCTCATCAACGGCACGACCGGTTACCAGCAGAACCGGGTCAACCGGATCTTCTACGTAACGGGCACCCAGAGCATCAACCCCCGGATGTTCCACGAATTCCAGGTGGGGTACTACGGCACGAAGACGGACCCGGGTGAAGACGTGGACGCCACGACAACCTCATGGCGAAGGGACAAGCTGGGCCAATTCAATATAGATCGGGAACGAAGGCGCATCGTCGTGGAAGACAACAACAGGTACAGCTTGCGGTACGACTTCACCGGTCAGCTCACCCGGCGGAATCTCTTCAAGGCCGGTTTCGTGTTTCAGAACATGAGCAATCTCAACTGGGACTACAACCGGTCCAGCGCGACCAACGCCACGCTCAAGATCATGGCCGGCAACAGCGAGCCCGGCAAGCGGTATACGGTGAACCGTCTGGCCGCTTACGTGGACGAAAAGCTGGAGTTCCAGGGCCTCGTACTGCATGCTGGCCTTCGCTTCGACAGCTTCTGGGGCGGGCCCGAGCGGACGCTGTCCGGCTTTATGAAGGCACTGCCGGGCTGGAGGACCTACAAGGCCTGGCGCACGGGGCGGGTGCCGCTGGCGAAAACGCGGCCGATGACGAGCCTGTCGCCGCGGATCGGTCTGTCCCATCCGATCACCGAACGGTCCACCGTGCGGTACTCATACGGCGTGTACTACAAACCCCCGCAATTCTCCCTGCTGTGGCTGGAACCCTGGACCACGTCCGACGCCCAGAACCACCCCGAACTGGACGACGTCTGGTTCGATCTGAACTGGATCGGCGGCGGGCAGTGGCGGCTCGACGGCGGCTATCAGAACCCGGGGGGGTTGCCGAGCACCGCCGAGTTCGAGGTGACCGGGGAGTGGAACTTCGTCAGCGACTTCGTAATGGAGCTTTCCACCTACTACCGCCGGACCGAACGGGTTGGTTCGGGCGGGGTGCATCGGTTCTCGGATCCGGTGCAGACCCTTACCTACGTGGGTCACCGCGGTCCCAACGCCCGCCTGGAAACCAAGGGTATCGAGATGGGTTTCACGAAGGCATTTTCCAACAACTTCTCATTCCGGGTGGGTCTGGACGTGAGTTGGGTGCTCTTCAACTGGTCGGGCGGTTCACAGCTTCAGGTTACGACGTTTCCGGACTCCAACTTCATTGCCAGTGCGAAATACTTCTCGGTCGATGCGAATGACGAAATTGTTCGTCTAACCGACGATGAAATCCGGACGATCGGCCACAGGGCGAACGAGGCGATCCGCAAGAAACAGGCGGACGGGACGACTTTCGTTGGGGGGTGGGGCACGAACCGGCTCGATGCGATACGTCCCTGGAGCGAATATCCCGGCCTGAGCGAATCAGAGAAGCAGGAGATGCAGAACCTCTGGTTCGAGGACGTCTGGCGCCAGGTGGACGCGTTCCGGGGGCAGCCGCCCACCACGAATGCCTCCTTCCAGTTCCTCTGGTCCACGCCGATGGACTGGGGGCCGGGCGAAGAAATCGGCGGCGCCAAGATCCTGGGTGGCATCCAGGCCAACGTGGTCTGGCGGCTGGACAACGGGCGGCAGTTCCAGATCACGCTTCCCGGGACGAGCGTGCAGACCGTCCGCAACCGTCCGATTTTTGTCCGGACCGACCTCAACTTCCAGAAGTCGTTCAGGATCGGGGAAACCACCCCCACGTTGTACGCGGAGGTGTTCAACCTGTTCAATACCTTCTACGACGGCTCCTCCGGCTCCAACTATGTGCGCTGGGGCCTGAAGAAGCCCACGCCGAACGACACCAATTACCTGAAGTACGGCGACTCGAATTTCAGGCGCGGTGGAACGCCGAGGTACGTGAATGCGGGCGTGCGGATCGGTTTCTAGGTATGTATCTGACGCCGGGGCGGCGCGGCTGCCCCGGCGCAAACAGGCGGGGAGAAAATCAATGAGACGCATAACCATCATTACAGGCGCACTCCTGATCGCAGGCGCGTTCTGGCGTCCGGCCGAGGCCCAGCGGGCGACCATCTCCAACCTGGCCGGTGAATCGCTGACGCCCCGGCACCTCGCGCGCGGCACCCTTTGGCACAGCTTTCTCAGCACGGGCGCCGAAGGGGCTCGGCCGGTGGAAGGAAACTATGCCGGCCTCTATCTGGATCTGGCCTATCCGGGGTTCGCGCTGATCAGCTGGGGGGGCGGCGGAACGAACGACTTTTCCGCCTACTACGGGGAACAGCGCAGCGCCGGGAGCATGCACGTGGATCTGACGTCGCACAACGGCCGCGGCCACGGATGGTGGATCGCCACCAAAGTGAACGGCGAGGCCGCGGTGAGTTGGGCCAACCCCCTCATATCGGCGATGGAAGAAAGCGAAGACGTCGTGGCGATGGCGGTGGATCCCAGCGTGGACTTCAGGGGCAAGTACGCGGGGCTGGGCAGCGACGTGGTCAGCCCCAATTCGGGGCGATCGATGGCCAACTGGTGGCCCGGCACCGGGGTGGAGCTGGATGCGCTGGAACCCAGGGAAATCCTGAATTACCGCATCGGCCAGTACAACGACGTTTCCACCGACAATTTTCCTGAAGACATCGTTCTGAGCAAGTGGACCACCGGGCTGGGCATTACGGGTGAGAAGGCGGCCTTTGCGTGGAACCACCCGGACTACGACGATTTCGTGATCACCGAGTGGGTATTCGAGAACACCGGGGATACCGACGGCGATCGCTCAGCCGACCTCGCGGGCGGCGGGCACAATCTCTCGAACGTCTATTTTTCCTTCCATCACCGGTTCCTGCCGTCATCCGCGGGCGTCTCCCGGGTCAGTTACAGGGCGTATTATTCCGACTACGGCACGGGAGACGGGTGCAGCAGCAATTTCGGACCCCTGGACAATTCCCAGGACGACAAGATCAAGTATACGGAGGCGCCCAATTACGACGGTCCTGCATCCGCGCGCGGCCTCCGGCTGACGTACCAGTACGACTGGGACAACTTCTGCCTGACAGGGCCGCTGGCGGACGATATCGGCGATCCGTACCGCTCCGAACACAGGTGCGCGCAGTGCACGTTCCCGAGTCTTATCGGCGTCGGGGACATCACGTCGCCGGCATGGATCGGCAAGGCCCCGATCGACGTGGATCCCACGGACGGGTTCGTGGGCGATACGGAGAACTACGAGGCGCCGAAGGTTCCTGAGCAGCCGTTCTCGTACAACTTCTTCCATTTTCTGTACCGGTATCCGTCCAGCGCGGCGGCCGCCGTCGGGTTACTCACGGACGAACCGAACCCGAATGAGATGAACCACGAGACGCTCTACCAGATGCTGATCAGCACGCCGGAACCGTCCTATTTCAACGAGCCGCTTCTGGAACGCCCGAGCAGGGGTTCGGGAAATCCCAACCTGGGCGTGCCGCTGCTCCCGATTCCGGCGGTCCCGTCAGGTCCAATGCCGTATATGCCCATCCCCACCTGGGAGTGGGAGGGCAGGCACGGCATTGCCGCGGGCTACACCCCGTTGGAGACATACGGCCCCTATGACCTGGCGCCCGGCCAGAAGGTGAAGTTCGTGTTTGCCTACGTGGCGGCCGCACCGGTTACGGAGAACTTCCGGGCTTACCAGAAGTCGGGAGACACCAGCGAACTCAAGAAGGAAGAGAACGGCGCCGCGTTCACCAATCTGCTCAACCACCTCAATAAAGCCAAGGAGGCCTATGCGCTGGGTTACGACCTGCCCAACCAGCCTCCCGACGTGGACGCGACGGTGTCCTCTTCCGAGAACGCCCGCAACCTGATTACCTGGAAGGGCGACCCGGAGAAGTCGATCAATCCGGATACCGGGCAATCCGACGTGGCGGGCTACCGCGTCTACCAGTCCGAGACCCAGCCGGGCCTCTGGAAGATGATCCAGGACGTACCGGCGAACGGCTCCGCGGAATACGCGTACGAAGACACGGAGTCGCTCGCGGGATTCCAGTATTATTATGCCGTGCGCTCCTACCAGGGCAGCGCCAATTCCGGATTCGCCAGCCGGGTTACGGGCGCCACGGTGGAGGGCGGTGTCCGGGCCTACGAATCCGGAATCGGAGACGTTTCCACGTACTATCTGCCCCCCTCGGGAGCGGCGCCCGACAGCCCCGTGCAGGTGCCCACGGCCAGCGCGGACCGGCTGGAAAAGGATATCCTCATTGTGCCGAATCCGTACATCCCCGAGTCGCCGCACACTTACGAGGGCTCAACCAAGATCCGCATCCTGAATGTCCCCAGGAAGGCCAAGATCAGGATCTTCTCGGTAGCCGGCGACCTGGTGGGCGAAGTCGACCACGATTCGCAGACAGAGGGCGAAGCAGCCTTCTTCCAGTTCAACAGAACGCACATCACGCAGTTGACCTTCGGCGTGTACTTCGTCACCGTCGAGTCCCTGGTGTCGGAATCCCAGGGACAGGTGAAGGGCGCCAAGCTGGTCATCATTCGCTAAGGAGGTCGCCATGAGGCGCATATATCGGATCGGCTTTGCGGCGCTTGTCGGCGTCCTCTTGCTGGGCGCCCCGGCGTTGGCCGACATCTCCAACCAGACCCCGGTGGGCGAGACCTACGCGGCCTTCCTGGAAATTTCCCAGAGCGCGCGCGCCGCCGGGATGGGCGACGCGTACGTGGCCGTGGCGGACGACATCAATTCCGTGTTCTGGAATCCCGCCGGGCTCACGGCCATGACGCCCAATCGGCTGCAGTTCGCATTCACGAACACCAGGTGGCTCCTGGAGTCCCAGTTGAACTCCGCGGCGATCGGCGTCAATACGGACTACGGCGCCCTCGCCCTGAGTCTGGTGGCGTTCAATACGGGCGATATCGAAGAAACCACCATTTTTAATCCGGAGGGAACCGGCCGGATCCTGGACACCGGAAGCTGGGCGGTGGGCGGGGTCTATGCCAGGCAGTTTACCGAGCGCTTCTCGGTGGGATTCCAGGCGCGGGTGATCGAGGAAAAGCTCGACACGGGTTACGATTACCGCGTTTTCGACCTGGCGGTCGGCACTTTCTACCATACCGGATACCGGAGCCTGCGCATCGGCATGTCGCTGCGCAACTTCGGGAAGGACCTCGTACTCCTCACGGACGAAGCCATCAAGGGCAAGATGCCGGTTTTCTTCAGCATGGCAACCGCGGCTGAGGTCTACGGGGAACGCGGGGAAGACGTCTCGCTGACCGGCGCGGTCGAGGCGCTCTACAGCGTGAGCGTCGAACGGCGGATGCACGTGGGCGCCGAACTCTGGCTGCGGAACATCGTCGCGCTTCGGGCCGGTTACAAGCTGGGCTACGACGTGCAGGACGTTACCGCCGGGGCGGGCGTCCGGATTCAGCGCGGGATTCATCACGTGCAGGCGGATTTCGCCTACGTGAAGTTCGACCATTTTCCCGATAACGGCGCGACCCTGCGGTTTTCCGTAACCGGATCGTTCTGACCGAACAGAAGCGCAATTCGAATGAACCGCCAGGCGGCTTTGTTTCGCGACAGGGCCGCCTGTCTGTTTACCGGGGAGATGTCGGTACATGAAAGATCGACAATGGCGGTGTGTTCGCCTGTTGTTGGTTTCTGCGCTGATCATCGCCTTGCAATGGCCGGTTAACGCGCCTGCCGCCGGAACGTCGTTGTCTGAACTGGATGCCGTGTACGCAAGGGGCCTGAAAGCCCGTGACGTGCCGGCGGTGGTGGCGGCGGCGAAGGCGTTGGAACGGGCTCTTGTCGACCATCCGGACCACGCGGGACTCGTTCTGAACCGGGTTGGCATGCTGTACCTGCGGGTGGGCAGAGCTCGGGACGCGCGCTCGGCATTTGAACGGGCGGTGGGATTCGACCCGAAGCTGGCCACGGCGCATTGCGGCCTCGGACGGGTGGCCCTGGAACTGGAAGGAGACCCCGAAGCGGCGTTGCCTCATCTGGAAGCAGCCCTGGTGGCCGATCCCACGTATACATGGACGCACACGTATCTGGCGCGGGCCCTGGCTCAGGTCGGGCGCCAGCTTCTTGTAGCCGGCGCCCCGGACAGTGCGCGCACGGCGTTTGAACGGGCGGTTGGATTCAATCCGAAACAGACCACCGCGCATAGCGGCCTGGGCAGGCTGGCGCTCGAACAGGCGTCCGACCCGGAGGCGGCGCTGCCGCATCTGGAAGCCGCACTGAGCGCCGATTCCACCCATGCCGAAGCGCACTACCTGCTTGCCAGGGCCTACCAGGAAACCGGGCGCCCGGGGGCGAGGCAGGCCGCGGACCGGGCGCTTCAGTACAACTCCAGGTATGCGCCCGCCCATCTGCTGCTGGCCGAATCACACCGTGAGGAGGGAGACCTTCATGGCGCGATGGTCTACTTCGAAAAGTACCTGGAGCTGAAGCCCGCGGACCAGGAAGGGGCGCTGGCATTTGCCGGAGAGTTGCTGGAAAACGGAAGATTCAAAGAGGTCGAAACCCTCACGTCACTGATGTCCGACGACCTCGCGCTGCCGCTGCTGGCGCAGGCGCTGATGGCGCGGGGCGATTACGAAGGCGCCCTGCGGGGGTTCAAGGTTTACGTCGAAAGTCTGGAACCGGAAGAACAGGCGCTTTACCGGGACATCTCGCTGGTGGGTCTGCCGCATGAAATCGATGCGTATCGCAACACCCCCCCCGAAAAGCGGGCCGCGTTTCTGCAGCGCTTCTGGCTCCGCCACGACCCGTTCAAGGCCTCACGGGGCGCGATGCGTCGCGCCGAGCACTATCGTCGGGTATGGTACGCGAGGACAAATTTCGGAACGCTGAAGTGGCCCTGGGACCGCCGCGGCGAAGTGTACATCAGGTACGGGGAACCGGACTACCGCTCCTCCTCGATCCAGCCGAATCCAAAGATCCCGCCGGCGGTCGAACGTGTGCAGGACAATATGGCCTACCAGCTGTACGGCACTCAGGGCGTGGGCATCAGCTACGTAGGACCTGTCTTTCCCGTCCGAACCGATCTGGGATCCTTTCTGGAGCCCAGCGAGGACATCCGGCGCGACCTGCAGGCTGCTGTAATCGAGGAGCTCGATCTGGCCGTGTTTGCACCCGATCAGGCCGAACCGGGCGCCGATGGCAATCCCGCCGCGTCACCGCAGCAACTGATAGATCTCGAAGACTCTCCCATAGAGGCCGGCATCGATCTGGATCCCGAATTCGCGATCGGGCTGAGCGGATGGAAGCCGGTAACGACGGGGCACAACTGGGCGTCGGTGCCCTGGGAGGTCTGGGTATATGCGGGCGTGGGAAAGGGACTGGAAGTCGCCTTCACGGATGAACGGAACTCCGGCGTATACGACTATGCGCCAGTCCCCGGTGTAAGCAGCCAGGATCTCAAGAACCTCGATGAAGACCCCCATGTGGGGCAGATGGCCTATGTGCGGCTCATGCAGCGGCTAACGGAACTGGCGCCTGCAACCCGTGTTGCGTCCGTGTCGCGCGAGGAGCCGGAGTACTTCAGCGTATCGGGATTCGAGGCGCTCGACTTCAGCTACGACGTGGTCACTTTCCGTGGCAAGAACGGCGGAACGGAAATCCAGGTCAACGTCGGCATTCCCATTGAGCATGTCGCGCTGCCCGGGGATACGGACGACGACGTGATGGTGAACCGGCGGGTCGCGCTGATGGACGTCCGGTACACGAAGGTGCTGGCGCTGCAGCAGGACCTGGAGGTGCCCGTCTCGGGGCGGCGGCGTGACCGTGCCCTTCTGGACCGGGTGGATCTCCTGGATGTACTGCCGGGGGACTACGAACTGGCCCTGCAGGTGCAGCGGCACAACACGAATCGGCTACAGGCGTATTCGCAGAAGCTCGCGGTGGAAGATTACTCCGGTGAGGGTCTGAAGCTGAGCGATCTGTTCGTGGCGCGTCAGGTGACGGCCGTGATGCCCGGGTCCGACCCGAAGTTCGTCCGCGGCAAGTGGAACGTCACACCGCTGCCTTCGCATGTCTTCGACGCGGGGCAGCACGTGTTTGTCTTCTTCGAAATCTATAATCTCACGCCGGATGAATTCGGGGCGACGCGTTACGAGGTGGTTTATGAGGTTTACAGCACCGATGAGAGGGGCACCAGCCTCTCACGCCTCTCGACAAGAGTCCTGGGGCGGTCGGAATCGGCTGTGACCGTACGCTACGAACAGACCGGGTCCGAGGCGTCGGTATCGGACTACGTGGCGCTGGACATCGGAGAGACCGCCGCCGGGCGCCGCAGGGTCAGGATGACCGTAAAGGACATGAACAGCGGACAGCGGGCAACCAAGGAAGGCCGCTTCTGGGTCAGGGAAGCAACGCAATAATCGGAAATGATGTCCGGGGTGGCGGACCCGGGGGAGATCGTCTCCGATCAGAAGGAGGAAGACCGCGAGATGGCCGACGATGTGATGGAAATGCTCGGCGAGGACGTCGTCCTGTGCGACGGCGGCATGATTCTGGAAGCCAGGTGGCGCGGGTACGACACGCCGGCGGCGATCGTGGAACATCCGGACGCCATCCGGCAGATCCACCGGGACTTCCTGAACGCCGGCTCCCAGGTGCTCGAAGCGGTGACCTGGTTTACGTCACGGTCCCAGTTGGATCGTCATTTCGGATGGGGCGGCCGGCTCGACGAGGTGAACCGGATGGGCGTGCAGCTTGCGAAAGAAGCGTCTTCCGGGACGGCGCCGGTGGGCGGATGCCTGGTCTCCACGCGGACCGGGTCCTGGGAGGGCGATCCGATATTCGATCCGGAAGACCCCTCTTCCAGGGACCGGGCGAAGGCGGAATGGGACGAACAGATCGCGATTCTGGTGGACGCGGGAGCGGATTTTCTCATTCCGGAGACGTTTCATCGCCTCGACGAGGTGCTGGTCTGCCTGGAGTGCTGCAATAAGACGAGCGTTCCGACCATGGTATTCCTGGGTATGAGCCGGACGACGGAAGACGGCGCCACCGCTGCCGAGTGCGCCCGCGTACTGGCCGGAGAGGGTGCCGATGTGGTGGGTCTGGTATGCAACGGAGCGCCCGAGGGGATGTTGAATCTCGTCACCGAGATGCGTCAGGCGGTGGATGTGCCCGTCGCGTGGCAGCCCAATGGGTTCGGTCCGGGCGGAAAGGACACCCGTGTACCCCTGGACGTGATGGCCGGCTGCGCGGCAAAGGCGAAGGCGGAAGGGATCAATCTCATCGGTGCATGCTGTGGGGCGGGCCCGAACGTGATCAGGGCGATGGCGCGGGCATTGGGACGCGCGCCCGAAGCCGCCTGAGCCGGCGTTATCCGAACTGTCTCCTGTCGTTGGTGGATGGTCGCCGCGAACCATAAACGCGTGTTGTACCCAGGTACGCCGGCCGTGCAGGCAGCGTGGAGTGTACAATGCCACAACAGCTGCCTCCCAGACCCTGGATTACCGGCAGGATTATCCGGACCAGACGTCCCGAAGCGGACTTAAAGGCGCAGTACCGGAAGGTCTTCCCCCTGTGCATCGGGATCTCGCTCGCCCTGCACGCGGCCGTTGCGTTCACCTTCCCGGCCTTCAGCCTCCGTACGCCAACCCCCGCAAGACATCCGATTTTCATCCAGGTAACAGAGGTGCCGGAGACCCGACAGGGCATCAGGCTGCCGATTCCCGTAAGGCCGGCCGTGCCCCTCGAAACGGATAGCCGCGACCTGCTGCCCGAAGAGATATCCGTTGACGCGACCGCCGAACTCGAATTCGATGCGGTGCCCATACGCCTCACCGCGCCCCGGGACTCCCTGGCTTCGGCGCCCTTCGGGGACGAGGACGTGGATGGAGAAGTCGTCCTCCCCGCCCGGCTTGTGGAACGGAAGCCGAGGCTCCTCGAACAGGTGGAGCCGGCGTATCCGGAGGAAGCGCGGCGGGCCGGCCTGGAGGGCGTCGTCCTGATGGAATTCACCGTGGGAAAGGACGGCCGGGTCAAGGACAGCGCTGTTCTCAAGGGGCACGAGTTGTTTCACCAGGCTTCGCTCGATGCCCTCTCAGGTTTCCGATATCTCCCCGGGTACCAGAACCGGGAGGCCGTTGAAGTGCGTATGTATATCTACATCCGGTTTCAACTCGACTGAAGTATGCGGAGGGGCGTACATGGACGAAATTCGCATTGGGATCGCGGGACTCGGCAACCGCGGCCTTCACTGGATCCGTCTGCTGCAGAATATCCCGGGCTTTCGCATCGCTGCGATATACGATTGGATCGAACCGCTTCAGGAACGGGCCCTCGCCGAAATCTCGTATCGCGACGACGTGACGGCGTTCGGCGACTGGGAGGATTTCCTCGCATACAGTCACATGGACGCTGTGGGCCTGGTGGTGCGGCAGCCGGAGGTCGGGCGCATGGCGGCGGAGGCCCTGGAAGCGGGCAAGCACGTGAACAGCGAGGTGCCGGGTGCGTACAGGATGGAGGAGTGCTGGCGCATCGTAACGAATGTGGAACGGACGGGGCTGGTCTACAGCCTGGCGGAGCAGACGCGGTTCTGGGGGTTCGTGGACGGATGGAAACGCCTCGTGGACGAAGGACGCCTGGGCAGGATCACCTATGCGGAAGGTCAGTACGTGGGGTATTACGGCACACACCAGTTCTTTCAGGACTACAGCACCGGGAAACAATATTCAATTGAGGAGTTGCCCGACCATCCCGAGGCCAGCCCCACGTTTCCCCACGAAACCCCGCCGATTATCGCTTCCTCCTACGATCTGAGCATTCTGTTGAAGATCCTGGACGATCGGGTGACGGAAGTCACGGCGATGAGCACGAAGCGGCCCAGCTATGCGCATCCTCAGATTCGAAAGCCGGATATCCAGGTGGCGCTGATGAAGACCGAAAAGGATACGCTGATTCGAATGCTGGACGGGCACACGCAGCCTCGCCCGCACGGAGACCACCACTGGTGGCAGATGATTGGCACGAAGGGCAGCCTGGAGTGGCGGCGGTCGCGCCGTGAGATGCCGAAAGTCTGGTTCGCGGACGCGCAGATGAACGACTGGACGGACGTGGATTGGGGCTTCGAACGTACCGACGCGCCGCCGGAGGCGCGAGGAAGCGGCCACGGCGACGCGGATTCCTACGTGCATATGCACTTTCGCGACGCGGTCCTCGAGGAGAAGCCGCTGGATTTCGACGTGTACAGGGCGATGGATACGGTTGCCGCGGCGGTTCGGGCCATTGACTCGATCGAGGCAGGGAGCCGGTTGATGCGGGTTCCCGATTTTCGCCCGAACCGGGACCGGGCGACAGGCGAGCTTCCGGCGGACCCGGGCGGCGTGGGGTTGCGCGTAGGGTAATCAGATGGGGGATCCATGGCCAACGCCGGAACGGCGGAAGCGCGGCAACAGCATCCCGTGCGAAAAGGCGTAACGACGCGCGCCGTCGTTTTCGGGCTCGGGCTTTCCGTAGCCGTCAATCTGCTCGCCAATACGATGCGTTACGTTCAGCACGGATCGTACATGGCCATCAGCCTGATCCCGATGGGCGACCTTCTTCTCTTTCTGGTGTCCATCCTGATCTGCGCGGCGCTTGCCCGCTGGTTCGGCCGCCGGTTCGTGCTGGCGCCCGCGGAGTGGATCACGATTTTCGGCATGGGCCTGATCAGCGCCATGGGCCCCACCTATGGGATCAGCGGGTATCTTGTGAGCCAGATGGTGGCTCCCTACTACTTCGCCACGCCGGAGAACAGGTGGTCGGAGTTCCTGCACCCGCATCTTCCCGGCTGGTTGATCTCAACGGACGAACAGCGGTCCATCACCATGTTCTTCGAAGGGCTCCCGAACGGGATGTCCATTCCCTGGCACGACTGGTGGGGGCCGCTGCTGTGGTGGTTCGTATTTGTCGCCGTCCTGGGTTTCGCCTGCGTCTGCGTGTCGGTGATTCTGCATCGCCAGTGGGCGGACCACGAAAAACTGGTCTATCCCGCGCTGACGCCGGTCCTGGAGATGGCGAACCGGAGCGGGACAGGGGCGCGCGTCCTTCCGGAATTCATGAAGGGAAAGGCGTTCTGGGCGGGGTTCGGACTCACGTCGGGGATCTTCTGGCTGAATATGGTGCACTGGTTCTATCCCACCTTTCCGAGGGTGATGAACACCCGCATGAACTATGTCTGGGACCTCCTGCCCAAACAGTATCCTCCGTTCTGCATCTACCTGAGCGTCTTCGTCATCTGTTTTTCCTATTTCGCCAATCTTGAAGTACTCTTCAGCATCTGGTTCTTCGACATTCTCTATATGTTTGAAGCCGGCCTTCTGAATCGACTCGGCGTGGTGGCGACGTCCCCGCACTACGGTTCCGGCCCGTACAACCTCACGAGCTACAAGTTCCAGACGGCGGGCGCCTTCGCGGCGCTGGTGATCTGGTGGCTCTGGATCTCCCGGGGGCACCTGCGCGAGGTCTTCCGGAAGGCGTTCCGCCCCGGCGGTTCCGCCCTGGACGACAGCCGGGAGTGGATATCCTATCGTACGGCCGTTTTCGGGCTGGTCGTCTGCATCGTCTACATTGTGGCCTGGCTCGCGCGGATCGGCATTGAGCCGGGAATGATCCTGGTTTTGACGCCGGCCATGTTCATCGCGTACGTGGGCGTGGCGAAGGTCGTCGCCGACTCGGGACTGGTATACGTCGATCCGCCCGCGGTGGCCTGGGACTATGCGCTGTTTGCGCTGGGCGGGGCGCACAGGCTGAACCCCTCGACGAACGCCGCCTCCAGCCTGCTGCCGTTCACGGTCAACCACCCCAGGAGTTTCGCGTTGCCTATGATCGCGCAGGTGAACCGCTTGGGCGATTTTCTCCCTGAAGGCAAGCGGCGTTTTTTCTGGGGAATCTTCGGGGCGTTCATGGTCGGTACGGTGGTTTCGACGCTCCATACTGTATGGCTGGCCTACACCATGGGCGGGTACAATTTTCAGCCGAACTGGCTGATTCTTCACGAAGGTGAATGGCACTACGGCCTTGCGGTGGACGCGCTGCGCAACCCCCGGCCGATCCTTGCGGTGGAATACTGGCTGTTTCTCGCTGGAGTCGTTATCATGACCGCGTTGAACGTCATGCGATTCCGGCTGCCCAGGTGGCGGCTGCACCCGGTAGGGTTCGCGCTTTCGGGCACGATATTCGCCAGGTTGGAGAGCCTGACGCTTCTGGTCGCGTGGCTGATCAAGTTCCTCATGCTCAGGATCGGCGGCACGGCGTTTTACCGGCGATCGCTGCCCTTTTTCATCGGGATTCTGACGGCGTACATCATTGCGGTAATCGCGGGCACGGTGGTGGACGCCATCTGGTTTCCGAATTCGGGTCACAGGGTTCACAGCTGGCATTGATGGGCCTCTCCGCCCGACCCTTCACCGGGCTGTCAGCGATCAGCCGTCAGCTGTCAGCTAAAAGCGAAGAGCAAGATCAAGATCCGCCGCTCCCCACCGCCCAGACCTCTCTCCCCGGCCCTCTCTCCCGCGGGAGAGAGGGAGGAAAACCGGCCTCACACAGAGACACGAAGGCACGAAGGGACACAAAGAAAACCGGGACAGCGACAAGCCGGGCAACCACAAGGGTTGCCCCTACAATTGCAACGACGGCGTTCCGAGGGCAGGATGCCCTCGATCCGGGGGATCGGGGAGACGAGAGGGGTGAGAGGACCGCGCCCCGCCCCACCACCTGGTGAGAAGGAAGCCGTGAGAGGGTAGAGATCGCATGCCGATTGAGAATTCTTCTCGTGCCGTAGGCAAGCAGCGATAACATACCGGGCGAGGATTTCTTCTACCGTCTTACCTCTTGCGTCTACCCGACTTTAGGGAATGCAAATCAGCCACTTGTGTAGACTGTTGTGAGAAGATATCAGGAAAGGAGTCGCTTTATGCCGGAGTCCATATTAGAGACGCTTGATGGTGGCTTCGTGCTGGCCGACGGGGGAAACGTGGAGGAATTGAGGCTCCGGGGATACTCGGCGCCATTCGTACTCGAAGACTTCCCGGACGCGGTGCGGCTGGTCCATCAGGATTTCTTCCGCGCCGGCGCCGGCGTGATCCGAACCCTGACGGGCCGGTGTACGCGAACCGGGCTTGGCGCACGGGAGAACGGAAGTGCGGCCGACCGGGTCGACGAGATGAACCGGACGGCCGTTGCGCTGGCGAAGGGTGCGGCAGGAGGGGAGGCGCTCGTGGCCGGAACACTGGCGCCAACGGGAGCCTTTCAGGCTGAAGACGCGGGTTGTGCGGACCGCGCCCGGACGGAGTGGGAGGAACAGGCCGTCATATTGGCGGACGCGGGTGTGGATCTGCTCGTCTGCGAGTCATTCGACCGGCTCGACGAGGCGCGCCTGGCCCTGGCTTGCTGCAGGAACACCGCCTTGCCGGTTGTGGTGTCGGTGGACGTCGCATTGCCCGAGGGAAGATTGAACAAACCGGCGCTTCGCGAGGATGAAGTGACCGCCGACGGCGTCGCGCCGGCCGAGTGCGCGCGCGTACTGGCAGGCGACGGCGCAGACGTCGTGGGCGCGGGCGGCATGCGTGAACCGGAGGACCTGTGGCCCGTGGTGCTGGAGATGCGGAACGCGGTGGACGCGCCGATCGCCTTTCTGCCGAATGGATATCGCACGTGCAGGGCGCACTGGGAGCACATGAGGGAAGGCATGCACGTCTACGGGATTGAAATGGGGCAGTACGCGTTGAAGGCGGTCGCCCACGATATCCGCTTCGTGGGCGGATCGGACGGCGTGGTGATCCGGCTCCTGCGTTCGATGGCGCAGGCGCTGGATTGCGAACGGATACACATCGAACTCCGCCCGCGATAGCGGGCAACGAAAGGATTGGCGCCCGGCGTGCCGGGGATCGGGCAGGAGGAATACGGAAACCGATCGGCCGCGTTGGGTCGTATATTGGCACCCAGGTATGATTTCAGTACAGGAGGGCCAGGATGGGCATGGACATATTGAAGAGGCTGGATGAGGGCGTCGTTCTGAGCGACGGGGGAATGATCATCGAGGCCAGGTGGCGCGGGTACGATACGCCGGCCATGATCCTGGAAGATCCTGATGCGCTGCGCCAGATCCACCAGGATTTCTTTCGGGCCGGATCCCACGTGCTGCAGGCGCAGACCTGGTGGACCAGCCGGTCGCAACTCGAACGCCGCTACAAACCGGGCGACACACCGAGCGGTGAAGGCGCGCGTCTGGAGGAAATCTCCCGTACCGCAATCCGGCTGGCCATCGAGGCCTCCGGCGGCGAAGCCCTGGTCGCCGGCTGCCTGAACCAGACGGCAGCGGGGTCCTGGACGGGGCCGTACATCTACCAGCCCGACAATGCCCGGGCGCGCGAGCGGGCGTGTGCGGAGTGGGACGAGCACATTTCCTGGATGGTGGACGCGGGCGCCGGGCTTCTCATACCGGAAACGTTCGCGCGGCTGGACGAAGCCCGGCTGTGCCTGTCGCGCTGCAAGAAAACCGACGTGCCCGCGATGGTGCTGATGGGCTCGAGCAGCCGGACGCACGACGGCGCCACGCCGGCGGAGTGCGCGAGGGTCCTGGCGGACGAGGGCGCGGATATCGTCGGCCTGGTCTGCTCCGGCGACTCGATGACCATGTGGCCGGGGGTCCAGGCGATGCGGGAGGCGGTGGATATCCCCATCGCCTATCAGCCTCAGGGTTATCGCAATGCAGGCCCCAATAATTCAGTCATTCGCGAGTCGATGATCGTCTCGGGCAGCGAGATGGCCCAATACGCGTTGAAGGCCAGGGCCGAGGGTATCAACTTCATCGGCGCGTGCTGCGGCGCGGGCCCGTCGCACATTCGGGCGATCGCGCAGGCGCTGGGCTGCGAGCGGAATCCGGTTTAATGCGGTTGCCAGGGGGCTCTTCATCCGCGCGGCAGCTTCTGCCGGCGTCGGCGCAGAAATGCCCCCGCGTCACTACAAAACGACGGAGGAATTCTATGGATGAGATCAGAATAGGCGTTGCCGGGCTGGGCCACCGCGGGCTGCACTGGATCCGGCTGCTTCAGAGCGCCCCGGGTTACCGGATCACGGCCATCTACGACTGGATCGAGCCGCTCCAGGAGCGGGCGCTGGCGGAGATTGCCTATCGCGACGACGTGAAGGTGTTCAGCAACTACTACGATTTTCTGGCGTACGATGGGATGGACGCGGTGGGTCTGGTGGTAAGGCAGCTGGAGCAGGGAACCATGGCCGCAGAGGCGCTTGAGGCGGGCAAGCACGTCAACGCCGAGGTGCCTGGGGCCCATACGATGGAGGAATGCTGGCGTATCGTCACGAACGTGGAGCGGACGGGGCTGGTGTACAGCCTGGCGGAGCAGACGCGGTTCTGGGGGTTCGTGGACGGCTGGAAGAAGCTGGTGGACGACGGGATGCTGGGAAAGATCACGTACGCGGAAGGACAGTACCTGGGTTACTACGGCACCCATCAGTGGTTCCAGGATTACAATACCGGCAAGAATTACCCGGTTGAAGCGCTTGCCGACCACCCGGATGCCGAACCCGCCAGTCCGCAATACCTGCCGTACATCATCTCCGCTTCGTACGATCTGAGCATATTGCTGAAGATCCTGGACGACCGCGTGATCGAGGTAACGGCAATGAGCACCAGGCCGCCCAGCTATACGACGCCGGAGATGCTCAACGCGGATATTCAGGTGGCGCTGATGAAGACGGAGAACGACACGCTGATCCGGATGCTGAACGGGTTCAACCAGCCCAGGCCGCACGGTGACCACCACTGGTGGCAGATGATCGGCACGAAGGGAAGCGTGGAGTGGCGGCGGTCCGGAAAGGAAAAGCCGAAACTGTGGCTGGCGGACACGCAGATGAACGACTGGATGGAGGTCGACTGGCAGTACCGGCGGACCGACGCGCCCCCGGAGGCGCGGGGAAGCGGCCACGGCGACGCCGACTACTACGTGCACATGTATTTCAGAGACGCCATCCTCAAGGGAGAGGCGCTCGAGTACGACGTGTACCGGGTGATGGACTCGATGGCCCCGGCGGTGCTGGCCGTGGATTCGATCGAGGAAGGCTCCAGGGTCGTCAGGGTCCCGGACTTCCGGCCCGGCGCGGATCGTCCCTCGGGACAGATGCCGGCGGATCTGGGCGGGATCGGTGGGCGCATTCACCTGACGAAGATGCCGGGGAGGCAGTGATGGCGCGTTTCGATTTACGGGCGTTCTGGCCGGGAATGGTCGCGGCCGTTGCCTGCGCCGTCGCCGTACCCGCCGCCGCCCAGGTCCCTCCCGAGATTCTGGCCCTCAGCCCCGATGTCAGGGGATTGGGCGCCGATGCGGCCGCGAAATGGAGGTCCGTCGATCTGCGTGACGGCGAGGGCGGAACGCTCGCGGGGACCAATTCCTACGGCATACACGCGGCCGATTTCGACCGGGACGGCGACCTGGACCTCGTCGTGGCCTTTCAATCGGGCGGGGAAAAGATCCCGGACGAGGACCGTGAGTACGGCACGGTCTATTGGCTGGAGAACCTGGCCGCCCCGCCGGATTCAGGATTGGCGTTTCGTATCCATCTGCTGGATGACCGGCAGGTCACGCCGAAAGACGCCGTTGTGGTACGTCGCACTGCCGGAGGGAGCACGGCCGTCGTGGTCCCGTGCTATTTGTCGGGCGAGACCGTGATATACGAGACGTCCGATGGGGAGCGTTGGACAAAGCTCAGCCTCAGGTCGAAAGCGCTCGAGCTTCCGGTCAGGGCCGTGGTTGCGGACGTCGACGGAGACGACCTCGACGACATTGTAGTCACCTCCATCTCGGAGTCGGGCCGCAAAGTGGGGTGGTTTCGTCAGAACAGCAGCGAATCGGAGCCCTGGGAAGCAATGCCGATTCGCGTGAACCTGCCTCCCATCATCGGCGTGGACGCGGGCGACGTGGACCTGGACGGGGATTTGGACCTTGTGTGCGCCTCTGAGTACGCGTCCCGGCCGTTTCTCCTGATCAATACCGATGGAAAGGGGACCGACTGGAAGCGGGATTCCATCCGCGTGGAATCGCCCGATTCGGTGCGGCGATGGGTCGCGCGCTTTTCCGACAAACCCCTCTCCCAGGTCCACGCGCGATTTGCGGACCTCGACGGGGACGGGGACCTGGACTGTGTCGAGACCAGTCTCAGAAACGGGTATCTGGCATGGCGGGAGCGCCTGGGATCCGGGAAGGAGTGGAAATTCCATAAGATTACCGGTGGCCTCGGCCACGCGTATTCCTTCGACATCGGAGACGTGGACAGGGACGGGCGATTGGATATCGTGGTGCCCTCCGAAGGGGGAGACGGGGTCTACGTATTCCGGAACGTCAGGGGAGATGGAACCATGTGGGAGGCGACGCGCCTCGGCGAAGGCGAGGGCCTCAACTGGCCGAATATCGTCCGTCTCGCGGATCTGGACGGTGACGGTTACGACGATGTCATGTCCACGGATTGGGGGACCAGGGCCGTCGTCTGGATCAATCCGTTAGCCCCAATTCGTAGAAAATAGCAACGCGGCGACGCGACGAAGACCACGTGAAACGGGGCGTAAAGGTCGTCCAAAAGGACGTTTTTTCCGTTCACGTCCAGTGACCTGGTGTATCCTGGTAATCAGCAGTCTAATCGCCTTTATCAGCTTGCATATATTCGGTTTTACGTCCCCGAAAAATGACGAATCAAGGTCGGCTCCCGCAAAGGATGACCATGAGTAACGTATCGTGAGAGGCGAGAAACAGCCGGAAGCGCGGGTGACGCTTCGGTCGATCGTAATCGGTCTGTGCATTGCGATGGCCATGAGCGTGCTGGCCTGTACGGCCCGTTACATCCAGAAGGGGTCGTACATGATGGTCGCCCAGATTCCGATGGGCGTGCTGCTGCTGTGCCTTTTGTCGATTCTGGGATGCGCCTTGCTCGCCAGAAGGTTCGGGACCGCTTTCGTTCTGTCGCCGTCTGAATGGATCACGGTCTTCAGCATGGGGGTCATCAGCGCCATCGGGCCCAACTACGGGGTCAGCGGGTACCTGGTGGGCATGATGGCGTCCCCGCACTATTTCGCGACGCCGGAGAACCGGTGGACCGAGTACCTCCACCCGCACCTGCCTGGATGGCTGATCCCGACGAACGATAGCCGGGCGATGTCCTGGTTCTATGAAGGGCTGCCGGGTCGAGCGTCGATTCCCTGGGACGTCTGGGGACTTCCGCTGATCTGGTGGCTCGCTTTTGTTTTTGTGCTGGGTTTTGCATGTATCTGTATTTCCGTTCTCCTGCACCGCCAGTGGGCCGACCATGAAAAGCTGGTGTACCCGGCGCTGGCTCCGGTTCTGGAGATGGCATCGCGGGCCGGGTCCGGAGAGAGGTGGCTACCGGAGTTCATGAAGGGGAAGGTGTTCTGGGCCGGATTCGCGCTGACGTCGATCGTCTTCTGGTGGAACATGGTCGCCTGGTTCTACCCGATGGCCCCCAGCTTCCCCACGGCAACCGGTCGCTTCATCTGGGACCTCCTTCCGGAAGAGTATCCTCCGTTTTTCATCTTTCTCAGCACACCCGTCATCTGCTTTTCCTATTTCGCGAGCCTCGACGTGCTCTTCAGCATCTGGTTCTTCGACTTCGTGTACATGATCGAAGCGGGCGCGTTGAATCGCATAGGAATCGTCGCCACATCGCCGCACTACGGTGCAGGGCCCTATACGACCACGACCTACAAATGGCAGGCGGCCGGAGCGTTCGTGTCGCTGGTTTTCTGGTGGATCTGGATCTCCCGGCACCACCTGCGCGAAGTCGTCCGGAGCGCACTTCACGCGCGCGGGTCTTCGCCCGGCGTCGGCCGGGAATTACTCTCCTATCGGGCAGCGCTGATCGGCCTTCTGGGCAGCTGCGTTTACATCGCGGCTTTTCTGGTGCGAATAGGGGTCGAAGCCGGGATGATCGCCCTGCTGATTCCGACGATGTTCATCGCCTATCTCTTCGTGGCCAAGGTCGTGGCCGATTCGGGCATCATCTATATCCAGCCGCCCGCGTCCGCATGGGAACTCTCGGGCGCGCTGGTTGGCGGCGCGGGAGCCCTGAATGCGTCCACGCGCGCGACCTTCGGCATGCTGTCATTCACCGTCAGCCATCCCAGGAGCTTCATCATGCCGCTGGTCGCGCAGATCAACCGCCTGGGCGATTTCGTCGGAAGGGACAAACGCCGGCTGTTCTGGGGCGTGTTCGCGGCATTTGTCGTGGGGGTGATCAGCTCGACGTTGTACACGATCTGGCTGGGATACCACGTGGGCGCCTACAATTTCCGACCCAACTGGCTGATCATCCACGAAGGCGAATGGCAGTACGGGATGACCGTAAACGAGATCCTGAACCCGGCGAGGATGCAGGCGATCGATTACTGGTTTCTGCTGATCGGCGCCGTGGCGATGGTCCTTGTGAATCTGATGCGCTACCGGTTCGCCAGGTGGCCGTTACACCCGATCGGGTTTGCGCTGTCCGGCATCCCGGCGGCGCGCCGCATGGGGTCCACGCTCCTGGTGGCATGGCTGGTGAAGCTGATCATGCTGAAGACGGGCGGGGTGGCGTTCTACCGGCGGTCGATGCCGTTTTTCCTGGGGATGCTCGTGGGATACATCCTCGCCGTGACGGCGGGGATGGTCGTGGACGCAATATGGTTTCCGAATCGGGGGCACGTCGTCCACAAATGGTATTGATTCCCTGAATAGCAACCCGGATGGGCTTTTTCGATGGGCTGGCAGATGCCCATTCCCTAAGCGGTCGTCTCGCGTCTTTGCGCTTGACAGGAGGTGACCGGATATTAACTTGAAGAACGAGTAAGGACACCGATGAAGCACGGGAAATGCTTGAGTTATTGACGATTCGGAAAGGAGGAAGGGCGCGTTTTTCTCCCGCGTAAAGAGGGGGTGTTTGCGCCCGGTTTCATGGAAATTCGAGAGGTGCCCTTCGGATCCATGGGAGGGGTCTATGAGCAGGACGACGTCGATGCGGTCAACCGGCTGCTCGCTGGCGTTGCTGAGTCGGAAGGCACGTTCTTCCCGCTCCCCGAAGAGAATGACTTTCAGAATGCGTTCGCCGCGCACGAGGGCGCCCGAAAGGCGATAGCGGTCAACTCCTGCGGTACGGGCCTGGACTGCTGCATGATGGCGCTGGACGTCGGCCCGGGCGACGAGGTGATAACGACCCCGCTCACCTTTGTCTGCACGGCCGGTACCGCCATTGCCAGGGGCGCGCGGGTGGTGCTTGCCGACGTCGACCCGGTGAGTCTGAATCTGGACCCCCGGACGGTAAGGGAGAAGATCACGGAGCGCACCCGGGCGATCATTCCGGTGCACTTTGCCGGCCTCGCCTGCGACGTGGACGCATTCGACCGGATTTCCGGGGAGACGGGCGTTCCGGTTATTTACGATGCGGCGCACGCGGTCGGTACCAGATTCCGGGGGGAGCCCGTCGGCGGACGGGGAAAGGCCTCGTGTTACAGTTTTCAGAGCAACAAGAATATGACGTGTCTGGGGGAGGGGGGCGCGGTGACCACGGACGACGAGGATTTCGCGGAACAGGTCCGGCAGTTGAAGACATTCGGATACGTCTACGGGGGAAGCGGGACACGGGTGGTCCGGGTCGGGTTCAACTACCGGATGACCAAACCCCAATACGCGGTTGGGCTAACCCAGTTGGCCAAGATCGACCGTGTGATTCAGGACCGCCGCGACCGGATGGTCCGTCTCAACGCGCTGCTGGCCGACGTCGACGAGGTCATTCTGCCCGCCGGACACGGCCCCGATCACGGGAGCCATCTGCACGTGATCCGGCTGGACACCGATGCCGTGGAGTTCAACACGGACGCGTTCGTCGCTCACCTGAAAGATCGATATCAGGTGGGAACCGCAAAGCACTACCCGCCGCTGTGGACCTGGGACGCCCTTCAGGAACTCGGGTACAACGGCGACGGATGTCCGGTCGCGGCCAGGGTCTGCGAACAGGTCGTGAGTACGCCGGTGTTCCCGGGTACGACCGATGAGGATCTCGAATATATCGCCTGGGCGATCAAGCAGACGATTTCGGATTTGGGCTAGTACCAGAATCCGGGCGCCCACAAGGGACGCCCCTACAAATGCATCGTCGGTGCGGAACCCGGAGAGTTCAATTCGTGGATGTTTCGTATTGTAGGGGCGTCCCTTGTGGGCGCCCGTAATAAATGCCTGGGAGGGATGATGGACAACGTGAGGTGGCTTCTGGTGGGCGCCGGGGATATCGCCCGGAAGCGGGTTGCCGCGGCCCTGGCGGGTTCCTCGAATTCGGAACTGGTGGCGGTGTGCGATATGGTACAGGATAACGCCCGCGCGCTGGCGTCCGAATACGACCTGTCCGAAGTCTACGCCAATCTGGATGAGGCCCTGGAGAAGACGTCGGCGGACGCGGTCTACGTCGCAACGCCCGTGTGGCTGCACGTGCCTCACGCGGTTCAGGCCCTCGAAGCGGACAAGCACGTGCTTGTGGAAAAGCCCCTGGGCGTGACCGGCGAGGAATGTGCAAGCGCTATCCAGGCGGCCGGGCGCAGCGACAGGCTGGCCGGGTGTTCCTATTTTCGGCGGCTTTTCCCGGCGTATCTCCAGGCGCGGGAGATGATCCGGAACGGCGAATTCGGCCAGGTCCTCCTCGTACGCATCGTCTACTTTTCCTGGTTCAGCCCCGCGGATGACGATCCGAAACGCTGGCGCGTCTTCCGGGAGCGGTCCGGCGGCGGCCCGATCAGCGATATGGGCACGCACATGTTCGACGTGATGATCGGGCTCCTGGGGATGCCGGTTTCGGTTTACGCCCGGTGCGAGAACCTGGTGCAGAAGTGGGACGTGGAGGACTGTGCGAGCATCGTCATGAAACTTGATAGCGGCGCATTGGTCACGGCGTCATTCAGCTGGAGTTCGCAGACCTGGCGGCACGAGTTTGAGATCGTCGGGTCCGAGGCCAAGGTGTACTGGCATCCCTACGATTCGGGCGAGGTCGTCAAGACGGTGGGCCGGCAGGTGGATACGCTGGAACTGACGCCCGACGACAACGTACACGGCCCGGTCGTCCAGGATTTCGTCGACGCGGTTCGGGATGGCCGCCAGCCGGTCTGCCCGCTCGGCGAAGCGGCGAAGACCAACGCGCTGCTGGATGCGATCTATCGCTCCGCGGTGGAGCATCGCGAGGTCCGTTTGGGTTGAGGGCACTCTTTCCTAAAGCGGCGGCGTGCAGTTCAACCGGCAAGGCGGAAGCCCGCGCGACCCTGGATCACTCCCCCTTGAGGGGGAGTCGCAGAAGCCGAGCCTGTTCCATGAGCCTGTCGAAGGGTCGAACAGCAGGCGACGGCTGATGCGGTGGGGGGATGTCAATGCTCTTTGTGCAGAAACACCAGCGTTGGATCCTCGACCCGTAACGGTCTCGTCGCCACGCCACCAGGAATGCCCATGAAGTCGATTCTGATCGTCAAGCCGGATGACAACCTCGAGCACGACTTCGCGGCGGAGATCCTGAAGGCCGAGGGACTGTTTCATTTCAAGGTCCTCTCGCAGAGCGAGTTGGATCCGACTCGCCTGAAGGATGCGGCCGTGGTGTTGACGCTTCGTGGGGCGTTCGGACGGCGGGCCTCCGGGATTCTCTTAGAATACCTGCGCGGTGGCGGTCGGCTGCTCGGGGTGATGCCGGGCGGCGACCTGGCGGAACGGCTGGGCCTGAAGTGCCGCGTTGTGGTATCCACCCAGAAAACGGACCCCAACAAGCCGGCGGCCGCGGAGTCCACGGCAGACGAGCCGGAGGTGGTTACGGATGGACGGATCGTGGTGCATCCGGCCTCGGGACTTGCGTTGCCGCCAGAGCCTCTATACTGCCCGCGGGACACCGCGCTGAGCATTTCGTGCGACGGCGAGGAACTGGCCGCGCTGATCGACGACCTGGGCAAGCGCAGCGGTCCGGCCATCGTCCGGAAGCGCATCGAACGGGGCAGGGCGTTTGTGCTGGCATACGACGTGGTCGGGGCGGTGCTGCGGCTGAGGCACGGCACCTGGGCGCTGGAACAGCAGGCCGAAATGCTGCCGCTGCGAGGGCCGAGGCATGTCTTCGGGCTGATCGGGATCGCAGAGCGTCACTCCCGGCAGCACCCGCTGGCGGATATTCACCAGGACCTGTTCCGGGAGTTGCTGCTGGACCTGCACGGCGGCGGCATCGTGCCCCGCGTCTGGCACATGCCCGATGCGCGGCGCGTGGCCGTCTTCTTCAAGTCGGACGGGTGCGGGGAGGAGGGGGCCCCTTTGGGCATGGACCTGGCGGAGCAGTACGGGCACAAGCACAATTTCTTCAGGGCGCCGGTGAGCCGGTACGAGGGGAAGTTGGTCCGAGAGTGGCAGGACCGGGGCCACTTCATGTCAATTGAGGTGGATATTTTTCCGCTTACGTACAACCGCCTCCTGGAAGAGCTCGACGACGGGGTACACGAACGCATCCGCGAGGAAATGGAAGCCCAGGCGCGTCGATTTACCGACGAAGTGGGTCTGCCGGTCACCGACGTCGTGATCCACGGTTGCCAGTGGACTGGGGCCCGGACCGCCTCGATCCTGACGGACAACGACTGGCGGATGCCGTTTCACTTCTGCGGCCACGATCCGCGGATGAACCGGTACGACTTTGGACCTTTCTCGCTGGCGTCGGCCATGCCCATGCGCTATTTCGACCCGGACGAGGGGCTGCTGGACCTGTTTCTCCAGCCGTGTACTTTCGACGATTCGCAGAGCATTACGGAACCGGGCGTCGGCACGCTGGGACTGAGCCAGGTGGAGTACGCTGAGGCGGCGGTCCGCTGGGTCGTGGAGTCCCGGGATCGCTGGCACGTGCCGCATATCGGGACCTTTCACCCGTGCTATCTGATCCGGCCCAAAGGCGATCCGCGCCGCACGTTCGAGGCGGCCAATATCGTGTACGCGTCCCTGGCGGCGATGGGCATCGAAACCGGCAGCCTTCAGGAGTGGTCCCGCTTTGTGCAGGCGCGGGACGCGTTGCGGGTTGAACTGCTGAGTTCCTGCCCGGAACGGACGGTTGCCAGACTGACGGCTGCTGAGCCGATCGAGGGCCTTACGATGATCGCGGAGGGAGGCGGGGATGTCTCGCGCGTGCTTCTGGACGGCCGTGAGCAGTCCCCCTTGACGCTCGAAGTGGAGGGGCGCCGCTGTCGTGCCGTCGTGTTGTCCCTGGACCGGAACCAGGAAGCCGAACTGGCAATGGTGGCCTGACGCCGAGTGTAGATGAGAAGGAGGAGCGATGAAGTTCGCACCCAGGCCGGAGAACGACTTTGCGGATTATATCCGGACGTACTACGAAGCGTGCCGTTATCACTGCGACAAGATCGAAGCGATCGCGGGCAAGTGGATGTTCCGGGACCTGCTGCCGGGCATGAGCGATTTCGACACGCGCTTTATCGTGAACGACGGCATGACGGTGGACGACTGGTGCGAGTTGTCCACGATCATGGGGGAGACGCACCTGAGGCTGTGCGAGAAATATCCCTGCTGGGCGCGGAACTTCGAGCACCTGCCCGGGGTGAATCTGACGTGGTCCGAACTCACGTCGGAGCGGAACTACTATCCGGAATACCACCAGTGGACGTACTATCTGACCGAAGATCAGAAAAGGCTTGGCGCCGCACTGGACACCCTAGCCCGCAGACCCTGGGACGAAAAGGACGAGTATTTTCATCTGAAGAAGTTCTGCCTGTATTTCGGGCGCTACAACCGCACGATCGATCCCGCAATCAACCTGGGCGTCCACGAGAACAAGTATCCCCTGCACAGCAGGATCATGCACTATTTCAATCCCCCGGTCCACTCGGCCGTCTGCATACTTGAGAAGCGAAATATATGCGGCAAGCTGGACGCGTACGAGATCGCGGAAAGGTACTTTACGGGGCTGCGATGCTGGGATCTGATCAGGGAGATCCTGCACGCCCAGTATGAGATACCCAAATGGTACGAGGAGCCACACGTTTCACGGCTGGAGGACGCGCTGGAAGATGCGCTGGGGGAAATATTGGGACGGTTGAGGGACGCGGTGACGCTGATTCCCGAGGAGGCGGGCGCGGATATCGGCGCGTGGAGAGCGGCGCTTCAGGAGGTGCCGGTGGACCCCGCGCTGGTCATTTTCGACAATGCCAAGTTCTCGCGCCTGATGAAGGGCCGCCTCCACTTTTACGGCCACGCGCCGGCCCACTTCGATACCACCTGGCTGATTCAGAATGAACTGGGGAGGATTGGCAACAGCTTCTTCCGGATGCCGTTCCGCACGTTCTGGAAGATCAGGACGGGCGAGACGGTGCACGATCCCGTAACGATCCTGGATGAACTGAAGGGTGACCTCCTGTCTCCGTCGGAGGTGAAGGGCACGAAGGCGTTCGCACGGTTGACGCCGGACGAGTGGGAAGTGGGTAAGGAGCACGAGATCGCGGCGGACATCGTGGAGGTCTTCGACGAATTCTTCCGGGCGTTGAACAAGATCAGCGAGGCGGTATAGGTGTCAGTGGGAGGCGGAGTTCCGTGATACCGCCGCCTTGGAATTGAAAGGAGAGTCAGATGCAGATCAGGGCGCTCAGATTGCAGGACGTGGACTACGGCAACCAGTGGGACGACGAGATCGAGGACCGCTGGGAATACGACGATTTCAGGGCGGATTCGGCCTGGCGCGAGGGCTGGATCAGCATGGACAGCGTGTATCACAACGCGGAGGATGACCGCGTCTATCTCGGGATCACATCCTTCAACGCCGATATCTTCCGCGCGTACGATCGCGCAACCGGAGCGTTCGAGGATCTGGGGTACGGCAAGGTGGCCGATCCATTCGACGCCAAGTTTCACAGGTCGCTGGTTCGGTGGGAGAAGGACGGCTGTCTGTACGGGGCAATCGCGCTTCTGCACGATATCGACCGGTACTGGGAGGCGCCCGGCGGGGCCATCGTCAAATACGATCCGGCGACCGGCGATATCCGGAAACTGGGAGTTCCCATGCCGCATATGTACATCCAGTCGATCTGCCTGGACCAGGAGCGCGGCGTGATCTACGGGATGACGTTTACGCCGGAGCGGATGTTCCGGTTCAACCTCGCGGACGGCCGCTCGGACGATCTGGGGCCGATCAGCAGCGGGATGGAAATGGCACAGGGCGAGAACGTCGAGCTGGACGACGACGGGTGTGTGTGGTGCGGCTGGAGCGTCACGCGGGCGTGGCAGAATTTCGCGGGCGTGGACCGCAACCGGCTGTGCAAGTTCGACCCGGAAACGGACAGGATCGCGTATTTCGACGCCGGTCTGCCCAAGCCGGACGGCAGCTACGGATACGAGCGCGTGGAGGGGCTTTTCAACCTGGGCGGGGGCCGGATGTACGCCAGCGGCGCGAACGGGTCGATATACCGGATCGATACGGAAACCGGGATGGGCACGTATCTGGGCACGCCCGTTGCGGACCGCCGCAGCCGGCTGACAACCCTGCAGCCCGGCCCGGACGGGGCCGCCTGGGGCGTGACGGGGCGGGACGGGAAGTGCGAGGTGATCCGGTTCAACGCCGACTCGGAGTCGTGGGACCTGCTGGGGCCGGTATCGGACGGAGACGCCCACTGCTGGCAGGTGCACGATGTTGCCGTCACGCCGGACGGGACGATCTACGCGGGCGAAAACGACAGCCCCTACCGCAGTGGATATCTTTGGGAGATCAAGGTTTAGATGGAACAACCTGTTCTCACACAAAGACACAAAGGCACAAAGACACAAGGGGACAACCACGAGAGATTGTTCAAGGTCTTCGTGCAAAGAATCGCAGAGTCCTGTAGAGAGTACGGGGATCGCCATCCCAGCGCATTGACAACGCATCCATTGAACTGCTGGTACCCGTAAGTGTGCAGTGAGTGGCCAGAAATCCAGGTTGTATCGTTGAGCTGTTGTTCAGATCCGAAAAATTCTGGATATGGGTTCGTCCGACCGGTCTTTGTATAAGCGGGGCGAGCGCATTGGAGTTACCGATGACAGAGATGCTGCAAAACAAGCTGGACGCCATCACGGAAGCTTGCGAACGCCATGGCGTGATCCGATTGGATGCGTTTGGGTCCGCTCTTCGCGATGAGTTTCAGCCCGGCAGGAGCGACGTGGATCTCCTTGTCGAACTCGGCTCGATGGAACCCTACGCTCGAGTCGATGCCTACTTCGGCCTGCTTGAAGACCTGAGGGCCATCCTGGGTGAGCAAGTCGACCTTGTCATTTCAGGCGCGGTGAAGAACCCCTATATCGCTCGCGAGATTGCGCGTACGAAGGAGTTGTTGTATGCCGCGTGACGTGCGATCCTACCTGTCGGACGTGATCGAGGCCTGTGTTGCGATCACTAACGCTTTACACAAAGGGTAACCGTCCAGTTGACGGCCTGTCGGGTTAGAAATCAACGGAGCAATTAACCGATTTCAGTCCGAAATTTCGACTCAACATTATGGAGATATTCATGGCTTCAGGCAGCGGACGGGTGCAGCGGGAACGACATACCAGTGCCGGTAACGGCGCGTTGCTGGTCGTGATCGACAGCGGCGGGTCGTACTGGGAGCGGATGATCGTGGATGAGACGGTCCTGACGGCGCTGGCGCATTTCGGTATGCCGTATCGGTTGCTGGATCTGGCAGAGGAGCGGCCTACGGCTGAAGCGTTGGGCGAGTGCGCAGGCATCCTGCTGGCGCAGAACGGCTTGGGCGCGTCGTTGACCCGTTCCGAGACGGGTCTGATTGCGGACGCGGTTCGTAGTGGCGCGGGGCTCGTCAATTTCGACTACGACCTGAGAGGATATAAGGGGCCCCTCCTGGAGATATTCGGTTTCGACCGGATCAACCCGCATCCATACGCGACCGATACCGTGCGGATGCAGGAACGGGATCACTATATCACCGAATTGCAGTCACCCGGAGAATTCCATACGTTCGACCGGATGGTGACGGCGATCGCCGCCGAAAAGTGGGCCGATTCCGTGGTTCCGCTCGCGGACGGAATTCTGGGAAAGGAGCAGCTGATCTATATCCGGCACCTCGCGCCCTGGAGCGCGTTCGAACCGCGCAACTATCCCCTGGCGTTCGCCACGGAATGGGGGGAGGGACGTGCGGTGCAGTTCACTCTGAATTCCAGGGTATGGCGGAACGCGTTCTACGGCCATGCCCGCGGGATGGACGACCTGTTCTGGCGGTCTATCGTGTGGACCGCACGTAAGCCGTTCGCCGCCAATATGATTCCGCCATTCGTCACCATGTCTTGGGACGATTGCGAAGGACGGCACGATTTCGCATTCGCCGATATCGCGAACAGCTACGGGTTCAAACCGATGCCGTCCCTGTTCATCGCGAACGTACCGGAACGCCTGCTTCCCAAAATCCGGGCCGGAATGCAGAGCGGGGAAATCCACTACAACACCCACGCGCTGGACTATTACCGGCTACTGATCTACAATTTCGGAAAGGGCGAGTGTTCGCGGGAGGAACTGGAGTCCAACTTCGCCTTTGCGGACGCGTTCTGGAAGCGGGTGGGAGCGTATCCGGGCCCGACGTTGCGGTTCCACTGGGGGGAATACGGAGTCAGGGCGCTTCCCTTCCTGAAGGAGCGCGGCCACCGGTTTTTCTGTCCGGCACTGCAGACGGGGCTGCACAAGGCCGATATGTGTTTACAGGACGGGTTCTGGCCTTACGGATTGCAGACGTGTTACTACGACTATCTGCCCGACGACCACGACTTCTTCGCCTTCGCGGCCATGCTTGCCCGTCATCAGGAGGATTTCCTGACGGGATGCACGTCCTATCTGCGCGAGAACGAAAGAACGGACGTCGAAAAGGCCGCCGGCAATGCGGCCCTGCAGATCCGCCACGGGCTCCGCGCCGGATTCTACGCGGAGATCGTGACCCATGAGCAGAAGTTCGACGCCGTGACCATGGAAGAATGGGACCGCATTCTGGCCCGCACGCGTACGATGACGGCCGGCTACGAGAAGATCTACGCCAGCCACGATGAAATCGGCCACTATCTGCAGGGAAAGGACGGGGTCCGGCTCGAGCAGGTATCGACGGACGGAGCGGCGTTGCGGTATACGCTGGGGGGCAGGACCTCGGTACCGTTGCGTATTTCGGAGTTTCGAAACGAAGGCGACGCCGTTGTGCGCGAGTACCGGGAGGTCGGCGCATTTGAGGGACGCGCGCCGGTCGAGTAATATACTGTGAACTATCTTCAAGCAGGGAGTTGGAAAGAAGTGACGGAAATCTTCTTCAACATTCAGGTCGATTGTGAATCCACGCAGCGCAGTATCGACGATCCGGCGCTGGGCGAACGGTCGATTCGGGGATTGGGCGAAATCTTCTCGCAGTCCGGCGCGAAGGGGACGTTTGTCGTGATCCCGTCGGACATGAAGGTGCATTCGGGCGTGTATCGCGAACTCGAATCCGAAGGCCACGAGGTGGGCCTGCACGTGCATCCGGCGGAACAGGGTTACGAAGAGTTCCTGGGTGTGTACGGGTTCGAGGAACAGGTGGCGATTCTGAAGGAGGCCGTGGATCAGTTCGCCGATTCGATGGGCCGGCCGCCCGTCGTATTCACCCCAGGCTATTTTTCGGCCAACGACCATACGTTTCCCGCGCTGGAAGCGCTGGGGTTCACGCACGGCACGGTGTCGATGCCAACGCGAAACCTTCCTCATTGCGCCTGTGTATGGGGCGGTTCGCCACTGGATATCCACTACCCGCACCGGTACAATCGATCCCTGACGGGTGACGTGAATTTCGTGGATATACCGACCACTGTGGACGTCGACTCGCGGATGTGGGGCGGGGCGCACCCGCAGGATCTGCGCATTGAACTGGTAGACGCCAAGAACCACTGGTATACCATTCAAAAGAACGTGAAACGACAGATCGACAGCGGAAGCGACATACCGGTGAAGTACCTGAAAGCGCTCACGCACAATATCTTCGATTACGGCGATGCGCGGGACTTCCGCAGGGAGACGATGCAGGGCGTGGTGGCGGCGGCGAGGGAGATATGCGAAAAGCAGGGCTGCGCTCTAGTCCCGGCGACAGCGGCGGAGATCGCCGAATCCTATCGGGCGGCGGTTCCCCTGCCCGATAGCGGCCTGCGACTGAATCTGGACACGAGGGGACGTTCGGCCTGGACCTGAAAGCGGCGCGTGTTGATGTGCAGTGGGTTAGCCGAGGTTCAGGATGGAGAGACTGTCCCGATAGATTACCGATTCGATTTCGTCGGCGTCCAGGCGGGGCAGCGCGGTGCCCTCGAGCATACGGTTCAGGCTGCGGAGGCCGGCCAGCGATGCATCGACGGTGGTAAAGGGATAGTCCGTGCCGAAGAGGAGTTTGTCCCAGACGCCGTATTCCTGGACGAGCATCAGGCTGTGGTAGAGCTGGAACGGGCGGTAGTGCAGGGCGCTGACGTCGGCATAGACGTTGGGGTGTTTTCGGATAACCGCGACGCATTCGCCTTCGTAGGGGTGCCCCAGATGCGCGAGGATGATCTTTACGTCGGGAAAGCGAATGGCGACGGGATCCAGGTGGCGGGGAAGCGTACATTCCAGGGGCGCCTGGGCCACAAAGGTGGTTCCGGTATGCAGGAGTACGGGCAGGCCGTGATCCCGGGCGTAACGCCAGAGCGGCTCCACGGAAGGGTCGTCGGGCCTGAAGCCGGCGTACATGGAGAGTAGTTTAATTCCCTTCAGGCCGAGATCCTGATGGCCGACTCTCAATTCATCCTGCCAGCCTTCCTGGGTGGGATCGACCGAAAGGAAGCCGATGAGCGCATCCGGGTTCCCGGCTACGGTTTCGGCGACGTAGCGATCGTCCACCCAGATACCGCTCAGTCTGGCTTTTCCGCCGAACGCGATTGTGCGTACCGGTACCCCCGCGTGCTGCCGATAGTCCTGATAGCTGGTGGTGAGGTCGACCTCCACGTCGCCCCGGGCGCGCATGGCCTGGCGCCTGAACTGTTCGGTGAAGTGCTCGGGATACCGGAAGACGTGGGCGTGTACGTCGATTATCATTCAGGGACCTTCAAAGCGGTTCGACTCGGACCAGGGTTTCTTCATCCGGTTCGATCCGGAGGGGATTCTTCAACGGTCTTCCGAAGCCGTTCCATGAGATGGCCATGACGTCTCCGTCTTCCAGTTCGACACCCGCGCCGAAACTGAAGGCGTCGGCGCCGAAGAAGAAGACGTGCGCATCGTCCGGGCGGCGGTGCTGGGGGTACTTGAAGTGGTGATGCTCCAGGTTGGGCAGACTGTGCGACATGTTGGCCTCACCCGTCGCGATGGTTCTGGACCAGACGACGCTTCCGTTCCGTTCAATGGCAACTTCCCCGCCGACGTTCTCAAAATCGGGATCGAGGAGGAGTTCCGGACCGAGGGAGCAGGTGCGAAGCTTCGACGGCGCCAGATACAGGTAGTTTTTCTTTTCGGTGACGTGGTCTGAGAATTCGTTGCCGATGGCAAGGCCGATGCGCCTGGGGTTGCCTTCCGAATCGATAATGTACGCCCCGGCGACTTCGGGTTCTTCGCCGCCGTCGCCCGCGAAGGCCGGCACGTCCAGGGGTTCGCCGTGCGCGCGCAGGATGGATCCGGTTCCCTTGTAGAACCATTCGGGTGAAACACCGACGTCTCCGGACTCCGGTCTGCCCCCCTGAAGGCCCCATTTGTAAATTCGCATGCTGTCGGTGATCTGCGTTTCGCCGCCCCCGTCGGGTTCGTGCATGGCCTGCCGGTTGTCAACGCTCGCCCTGTGGGTCAACCCCGTGCCGGCCACCAGACAGCGGGTGGGTTCCCCAGGGTGATCGAACGCGGGCAGAAGCGTCCATTCCGACCGGCCGTGGTAGATCGCGTCGTAATCCTGGAAGTTCCTTCCGAGCTTTGATTCAATCTCCGCAGCCAGCGCGACACCTGACTGCAGAACGAAGCTCGCCAGACCGTGAATGGAGGTGTGTCCGTCGATCAGGCGGCATCGGTCGCCGTCGACCGCGGCGATCCGCCGTCCCGCATCGGGATGCATGATCTGTACGAGTCTGAACATCGGAGTACCCGGTGTCAGTATGCGTCCGCTTCCGGATGCTGATTACAGGTTGCGCTCGGTGAGTCCTGCCCGGTTCGAGCTGATCAGAGGTGATCCGTTATAGACGACGTCTCCGCCGTCCAGTACCGCAACGCGGACCGGTCGCTCGTCCCGTAATGAGAGAACGCAGACCCTTCCGCTGAAGGACAGGCCGTCGCATGCAACGTCTTCGCCTTCCCAGCCGTAGACCACCAGATCGTCCCGGTCGCCGCCTCGGATCCGGACGCCGCGTGCGACTTCCGGGCGACAGGTCTTTCCGCCGATGCTTGCCGCGCGTCTGGACACGTTGACGTCCTCCGGTTCCGATTTGAACGGAACGAGCGCGACGTCGTACACAACGGCATTTGCGCCTTCGCCCCGGACCCATTTCTGCAGACCGATCCAGTAGCGGTTGGGGTATCTTCCGGGTGTGCCGTCCCGTGCCTCGTACGAGGTCCCGCGACGGACGTAGTGAATCTCCGAGGGTTTTGCGGGGACGACCTGCAATCCCGGCCGTCCCGCGGTGAGCATGCGGCTTCGGCAGCCTTGCCACCTGGCTGGGGAGTGGAGGTACCAGGTGTAGGCATGGTGCTGGGGACCTTCAAAGACGGCGTCGGATACGAGGAAATAGTCGGGTTTCAGAAATGTGACGCGGCGCTCGACGCGGGTGGCGTATTGCCCTTCCCAGGCCCGGTGGATTGCTGAAAAATAGTCCAGCGTTTTTCCGGTCGCCCAGGCGACGTCCTCGCCGCGGTGATGGGCGCGGTCCATCGGCGCGTCGTTGACCACAAGCTGGTTGTGGGCCTGGGGAGAACGGAAGTACTGATCGAGCGGGTTGTCGTAGGGCCCCCAGCGGGTGGCCTCTACGGCCAGCGGCTCACCGTGCGCGTAAAGCTCGAAATCGAGCAGGTCGTTGTGGGTATGGCCGCCGCCCCACGGTCCATAGTTGACGATCAGATATCGGGCATCCTTGTTCCAGTCCGAACGCATGACGGCAAACCCCGACGGCCGTCTGTCTATGGACGTATAGTCGGGTTCCTTCGGCCGGATTCGAGAACCGGACTCGATCCGGTCGCGCACCGGCCAGAGGTATCGGCCGTCTCCGGTAAGTTCGGAGGCTCGCCGCAATATGCCATCCTGCGGCCCGATCCCTCCGTCGTTGAATCCCTGGGACTCGCCCAGGGGGGAGGTGGTGGACAGGAACCAGTCGTACATCCGTACGAGGCCGGCGCGCAGGTCGGCTTCCATCGTGATGTAAGGGATCCTGTCCGAGAACGTCAGGAGATCCTCGCTGATGCGGGTACACCACGAGCCATAGCCTGAGGCGCGTTCGTGGTGGCAGCCGTCATCATAAAAGTCCCTGTCGACGTGCTCCAGGAGTCGCTTCACGCCGATTTTGACCCAGCGTCGCGCCTCCCTGAATTCCGGGAAGAGGCCGCCGGCATAGACGAGCGCCCACGAGCCGCACATCTGCCAGTTCCCGCTGCGGTAGCCTTCCTCTTTTTCAAGGAGATAGAGCCAGCGTCCCGCGCCCAGAATGGATTTCAACATGCGTCGATGGGTGACGGGCCTCAGGATGCCGGTGGACCGATACGCGAAGTAGTGATCGATGAACCGGGGTGTGCGGCCCCCCAGCCCGAGTTCGTAGAAAATGACGTCGTAGCGGGCGGGGTTGTCAATACTGTTGCGCTGCTCGTACCACTGGTTGAACAGGTCGTCGAAACATTCCACGTAGCGGGAGTCGCCGGTCTGCCCGAAAGCGACCCGCAGACAGTCGGACCATCCCCAGTAGTGGGTCCCGTAGATGCCCGAGCGACCCCAGTTCGCGTTGAAGTCGACGGTCTTTCCAAACTTGTACGTCAGGTCGTGCCAGCCCTGAATCTCGTGCGCGACGACTCGTTCGGCCTCGCGAACCCGTTCCGGGTCCGGCTTGTCGCCGGATGGCGCAACCATATTGAGGGGCTCTTTCCGTGCGGAAAAGTAATCGCCCCAGGCCGCGGCCGCCTGCTTCCATTTCCCTGCCTTCACCGCTTTTCGGACGGGCTTCAGGTCCGCACCCTTCAGGTCGATCGCGGCGAAGAGGTCCTTGTTGGAGATGGAACGCATTCTTGAGCGGCTGATTTCAGGAGGCATGGATCGAGTCCTCGCACCTTGCACGTCAGGGACGCAACAGCGGCTGGAAAATTAAACTTGATTCGTAAGTCTTCGGGGTCGTTAATTCGAATATGTGCTTGTAAATAAAAGCGATCAGACGGCGGATCACCAGGATACACCAGGCCGTTGGACGTGAACGAAAAAATGTACTTCCGGCCTGTTCACTATTCGGCGAAGCGGGGAGCCGGCGCGACCGTTGGCGCTTTCATGCCCGGTTGAGGGCGTCTACGGAGTGCTGGATGATGCGTGCGGCGGATTCGAGGCAGGTTCGGCCCGTATTCACGACAACGTGATACAGGGCGGGATCGTCCCAGTCAAAATGATAGTTTTCTTTGAGGTAGGCAGCCCGGCGTCTGTCACTTTTCTGAATCAGGTCTCCGGCCTCTTTACGGGTACTCAGCTTCTGGCGTTCCATCACGACGTGGATGCGGCTTTCCATTGGAGCCACGGTGCGGACGTGCAGCGTATTGGGGTCATCCCGCAGGATCGCCTGGCCTCCCCGGCCTACGATGATTACCCTGTCCCGTTTTCGAAGGCGTTGGACCGTGGCCTGAAGAAATCTGAGGTAGTCCCTCTGGTCCAGAAGGTGCTTTTCCTCGTTGACCGTAGCTTCGCCGGCCAGTAGCGCTGCCGATACCTCGTACGGAAACTCCAGCCCCCAGAGCATCGCCGGGGGTGTCGGTACGGACCGGGACGGCACGATCAGGCTGTGGATGAATCGTTTTACCGCACTTTGCGTCTGTTCGTCGAATTTCTCGACTTCGGATTCCGGCACATTGGCTTCTCTCGCGACTTCCGTGATGATGTTCTTGTCCACGAAGTCGTAGCTGAGAACTTCCGATGCCCGGTGCGCTACCAGATCGCCAATGCTGCCGAGCTGGCGTGAGACGGTAATGACGGCCACGCGAGTCATCCTGTGCGGTGGGGCGACGGATCAGGAACGCACGGGCTCGCCCGGACTCCGCTTTTGAGACCGCTTCTAAAAGTTGGAGTAGAAGAGATGCCGGTTGTCGATGATTTCCGCCTGCTCTTTAAGGTCGCTGAACCATGCCGCCAGGACTTCGTTCTGTTTCTCAGACCGCAGGCGCTGAACCAGTTCAGGGCCTGCCGCCTCGAATTCGGTTTCGTCGATCGGCGCTCTCTCCAGCACCTGCAGCACGTACGCGCCCCGGTCCGTGGCGACCACGTCGCTGGTCGTTCCCTCTTCAAGCCGGAAGGCCGTGCCGGTAAACGCGTTCCTGCGGCCGACGCCCTGAACGAAGTCGTCGCGCCCGAAGAGTTTGGACTCGGTGAAACGAATTTCGCGATTACCTGCCGCCTCTGCAAGGCTTTGTCCGGAACGAACGTCCTCGAGCAGCGGTTCGACGCGCGCAGATGCAATCCTGACTTTTTCGCCAGTCTTGAGTTTGGTTGAAATGCGATTGTAGACTTCGTCCAGTGGTTGCGGGCCTGCTTCGCGCCTCGCCACGAGGACGAAGACATAGATGCCCTCTTCAGTCTCGTAAACTGGAGAGATCCTCCCCGGCGAAGCTGTGAGGAAGGAATTCACAAGTCCGGACGTCCTGTTTCCCAACAGCGGGAAAAACCCGCCCGCGGTGATGAAACCGGTGTCTTTCGCCTGCAGGCTCTGATCAGCCACCGCCGTCAGGAAGTCCGATTCTTCCGCCCGCTCCTGGAAGCGTTCGGCCTCGATACGGAGGCTGTCCAGCGTGTCTCTGCCGGGACGGATTTTCAGAAGGATGTGCTTGGCGCGTACCTGGAGCCCGTCACCCTCGCCTTTGCGTTCCTCGACCTTTAGAACGTGCCAGCCGAACTGGGACCGAACGGGATCTGAAACATCGCCCGGGTTGAGAGCAAAGGCCGCGTCCTCGAAGGGCTTTACCATCCTTCCGCGCCCGAAGAACCCGAGGTCTCCGCCCCTTTCCGCGCTGCCCGGATCATCCGAATTGCTTTCGGCCAGCGTGGCGAAGTCTCCACCGGCGCGGATTTCGGCGAGCAGGTCGCGGATTTCGGCTTCGGTACTGGCTTCGTCCGCCGCGGAAGGTTTCTTCTCGAAGGCGACATACGAGGCATTGACGGCCGCTTCGCGATGGAATTCGTCAAGGTGGTCTTCATAATAGGCGCGAATCCGATCGTCCGGGACGGAAACCAGCGAGTCGGCGATGGAATAGGCCTCGACAGCCGCGTAGGCGACACGGACTCTCTCTTTCTGACGAACGAAAGCTTCCCGGACCTCCGCCGACGTTACCCGCACCCCGCCGGCGACCACTTCCTGCAGTTTGCTGATCAGAACGGCCTGCCTGACGGCGTATTCGGCGCTGAGTACGAACTGCTTTCTCTCGGGGCTTGAGTAGGTGCCGGGGTCATCCAGAAACCTGCCGTATTTATCCGGATCGAATTTTCCATCGGTTTGAAAGACTTCCTGGTTCTGCACCCATTCAACGGGCTGGTTCCGATTGATGAAGTTGACCTCCGCATCCGAAACCGCGATATCGTGTTTCTCAATCTGCTGGGCGTACAGGATCTGTGCCACCATCTGGTCCCAGATCTGGCGGATGAGCTGGCCCTCTTCCGGTTCCGCGTTGTTCCGGGCTTTGGCCTGGCGTGAAGCATCACGGAGAGCTTCGACGAATTGCTGGTGACTGATCTTCTGACCGTTGATTACGCCCACGGTATCACCCGGTCCGGCGCAGGTCATACCGCCGGCGCCCCAGTCGAATACCATCAGCGCCACGAAGGAAATGGCCACGATCCACATCATGGCTTTGATGAGGACCACGTTGCGCAGGTTTTTGAGCATGCGATAAACACCCTCCGATGGAAGGAAAGAAGGTGGCATTTCGAGCCGCCGTCCGCCTTCGGATTTTTCGAATAACTACATAAGAAGCTGTCTTAAAATTCCCAGCGGTCTTCGCGCGGCTGCAAAAGCGCCGGTCGGCGTTGGTCAAACCCACCCAAGAGTGGCGAGGGGCGCGCAGCCACGATACATTGGTATATGGGCGGATTTTCCCGCCGGCGCTGCGCGCCCCTCGCGCCTCATAACCGCCACTTTTTCGCTCGCGCTCGGGAACTCACCGGTAATTTTAAAACAGCTTCTAACAACACGATAAATTATAAGAACGGGGATTTGCAGGCAAGTCTTTTTTGCCTGCCGGAAAAAAGCCGGTGTTGGCTTGACCCCGGCAGGCAAAATACCTATACTGTGTCGCGCATGATCCCGCGATAAACAACCGAACGGGTTGCCGGATGGGGAGGTCCGATACCGATGCGGCTGATCCTGCTGTTATGTTGTCTCTGTCTTTCGAATTCCGGCATCGCTGAAGCCCGGGACTACCATTGGCCGATGGAGGCGCCACCCGCACTCACCTCATCGTTCGGTGAATATCGGCCGCGGCGTTTCCATGCGGGGATCGACTTCAAGACCTGGGGGAAGGAAGGCTATCCCGTGCTGGCCGTTGACGACGGGTACGTCTGGCGGGTACGGACATCGCCCTGGGGTTATGGAAAAGTGGTATACATCAGGTTGAAAGACGGCAGAACCGCGGTCTATGCGCATCTCTCGGGCTTTGCGCCCCGGGTAAAGGACGTTGTCGAGGCGGAACAGGAGCGAAGGGGATTTTACAGCGTTAATCTCTTCTTCAAGCCGAACCAGATTCAGGTCAAACACGGGGAGACGCTCGGATATTCCGGCAGTACCGGCAGCGGGGCGCCGCATCTGCATTTCGAGATTCGCGACAGGAGTCAGCGGCCCATCAACGGGCTGCTTCACGGTTTCGAGGTGAAGGACACCGTTGCGCCAACCGTACAATCCGTCGCGCTGATTCCCATGGACGCTAGGTCCCGCGTTTCTGACAAAGCGGACCCCGTAACGATCGGCGTGAAGTGGCGCCCCGAACTGAAGCGCTACGTCGCACGCAGCGCGCCCATGATCGCCGGGCGCATCGGCGTAAGCGTCAAGGCATACGACCGGGCCGATGCAAGCGTACTCAGCAACCGCATCGCGCCTTACCGACTGCGGCTGTATGTAAACGGCGGTGAGGTTTTCGAGACCACGTACACAGTCTTCGCGTACAATCAGGTCAACCAGGTCGAACTGGATCGCAATTTCGCCCTGAAGGTTCGCGGCGCCGGGATCTATCACAACCTGTACCGCGCCGCTGGCAATCAGCTTCCAATGTACGGGAAGTACAGGGTTGGCGACGGCGTCCTTCACGCGGGAATCTCAACCTCCGGCCGCGGTGTTGCCCTGAACCCGGGCAGAAATCGACTCCGGGTGTTGGTTGAAGACGCGGCCGGGAATCGTTCCCGCGTGGATCTGGAAGTGATTGTGAACTCGGTTCCCCGCGTACTCAACGCGCGCGCTGAGTTCAACGGCGGTTCGGTTCGGATGCGTGCGCGAGTGCGGGACGAGAATCCGGAAACGGTCGTTGTGGAACGGTCTTCGAACGGCGGACGATCCTGGCGCCCCGTAAGGCCCCTTGAACCTGATTCGTCAGGCCGGGTTCGCGCGGAATTCTCTCACGTCCCGGATGCGGTCTACAGGGTTCGCGCCCGGGACCGTTTTCAGTCGGAAGGTTTTCAGGTCTGCGCGCCTGTTCCGCCGCCGGAGAGCGACGCAAAGCCGGGCCTGCTCGATTGCACCGTACGCTACTATCCGGACTTCGCCGTGTTGAAGATCGCGTCGAAAAACCTGTTGTCGGCCGCACCGGACGTCACCCTGAGATGGGCCTCGAACAGCGAGACGGCGTCCGAGGTCATTCAGAGGAGTCTTTACGGCTACGAAACCGTTGTACGATTCGATCCGGACGTGGAAGGGGAAGTTGCGGCAGTCCTGTCTGCGGTCGATTGGAAGGGCAAAAGGGGGCGCAGCGTGGTACGCCTCGCGCAGACGCCGGTGCGTCGGAGGGGTGCGGTCGTGCGGTCCCCCGACGGCATGGCGGAAGCCCGCTTCAGCGCCGATGACGTCTACGGCCCATTCTTTGGACGGATCTCGGCCATTCCGGGAAAAGGCTCGAAACGCTTGAAGATGGTTGGAACGCGTTTCCGGTTCGGTCCGGAAGACGTGCCGTTCCGGCGGAAGGTTGAAATCGTCCTCCGATACCCGGCGGACTTCGGCCGACCGGAGCGATTGGGAATCTATCGGTTGACCCGGGGCGGCGCCTGGGTATTCGTGGGCAACCGCGCCGTTCGGGGGCGCCCTGCCGTGGCTGCCGAAGTCTCGAGTTTTTCCACCTATGCGCTGTTGCTGGATGAGACGCCTCCCAGGGTGAGAATCCAGCGACCGGAGCCGCGCGCGAAGGTTTCGGACAGACGGCCCGTGCTAGTCGCCGCGATAGGCGACCCGGGTTCGGGTATACGACGGGAAAAGGATATTCTCATGCTTCTGGACGGAAAACGGTTGATTGCGGAATACGATCCCGACGCGGGCCAGGTCAAGGCCCGGCCCAGGCAGCCGATAGCGGCCGGAATCCACAAGCTGGAGGTCATCGTAACCGACGCCTGCGGCAACCGGGCCCGGGCGGTGCGTTCGTTCACGGTTCGATAGGCAGATGATACTGCCCATTAAAGATGACAATCCGACACGCCGCGCCCCCGTATTCACGGTGAGCATCCTGCTCCTGAATGTGGGGGTTTTCCTGTATTCGGTTTCCCTGGGGTCCATCGGTTTCGACGTCTTCACGTTGCGGATGGGACTGATCCCGTTTGAAGTCGCCCACGGTGTGGATGCCATCTCGCCAACGCCGATCCCGCTCTATCTCACGTTCCTGACGGCCATGTTCATGCACGGCGGCTGGATGCATCTGGGCGGCAACATGCTCTATCTGTGGATTTTCGGGAACAACGTCGAAGATACGCTGGGAAGGTTTCGTTTTTTGCTGTTTTACGTGTTTTGCGGCGTGGCAGCCTCGCTGGGCCACGTTCTCTCCGATCCCGACTCGACAGTACCGATGGTGGGCGCCAGCGGAGCGATCGCCGGTATTCTCGGGGCCTACCTGGCGCGATTTCCGGGCGCCCGGGTGCATGTCTTCGTCTTTCTGCTGTTCTTTATCCAGATCGTACGGGTGCCCGCGCTGCTGGTGCTTGGCGTCTGGTTTGTCATCCAATTGGTGAACGCGTCTGCCGAGTCGGGCGGGGTGGGCGGCGGCGTGGCGTGGTACGCGCACATCGGCGGGTTTATCGCGGGTTACCTGATTATGCGCCGGTACGCCCGGCGATTCCAGCGGGTGTAGGACAGGTCGACGGACGACGGGTTGACGCGGAATCGATAAACGTCATACAAAAGGGCCGCCAGGCTTCTCTGGCGGCCCTTTCGTGCGCATACTCTGAACAATCCCTTTGTGGGTTCCGGAGCCGCGGGTGCTTGAAAGCGCTACGGGCGAATTGTCGCATTTTGCGACAATTACAGCGACGAAAACTTCTGTGATTGAACACCGCGTTGGGCTCAGGTCCAAGGCGCGGGTTCGAGCGGTCTCACCGCGGGCTATCCGAGCTTCATGAGAATGAGCGCTCCGAGGCTCAGAATCGTGGAGACCTGGATTCCGATAATCCAGCGCTGTCCGGCTTCGATGCTGCCCATGCGGGCTTCGATGCTGCCCATGCGGGCTTCAATGCTGCCCATGCGGGCCTCGATGCTGCCCATCCGAGCCTCCAGGCTGGTGAAGCGACCGCTTATCTGCCCGAATGCCGCATGCGTTTCAGTCCCTTTCCATGTTGTGTTTCTTCAGTTTGCGGTGCAGAGTCGCCCGATGAATGCCCAGCGCATGCGCGGCACGGGTGACGTTGTCATCAGCGGCTTCAAGGGCAACGTACAGGGCTTGCCGTTCAACTTCCTTGAGTGAGAGGACCGGCGTCCGCGTGTCGGATTCCTGTCCGGATGCAATTGCGGGGGACAGTTGAGGCGGAAGATTTCCGGCCTGGATGACGTCTTCTGTTTCCAGAAGCACGGCACGCTCGATGGCGTTTTCCAGTTCACGTACGTTACCAGGCCAGTCGTATTGCAGGAGCAGGCGCATGGCCGCCGTGGAAATGCCGCCAATGGTCTTGTTCATACGCTCGGCATATTTCCCGATGAAATGTTCCGCAAGCAGGGAAATATCGTCACGCCGCTCTCGCAGCGGCGGAATTGCGATCGGGAAGGCTGCGACTCGATAGAACAGATCTTCGCGGAACTCGCCCTTGCTGACCGCGCGCTCCAGGTCTTTGTTGGTGGCGGTAATTACCCGGATGTCGACAGAAATCGGGGCCTTACCTCCGATCCGCTGGATTTCCCGTTCCTGCAGCACGCGCAGTAGTTTTCCCTGCAGCGCATAAGGGAGGTCGCCAATTTCGTCTATCAGGATTGTACCCCGGTCTGCACGCTCGAATGCGCCGATTCTCCTGGTGGTTGCCCCTGTAAAGGCTCCCTTTTCGTGTCCGAACAGTTCGCTTTCGATGAGCGACTCGGGCATGGTGGCACAGTCGAGAGCAACGAACGGACCTTTCTTCCTCGGACTGCTGAAGTGAAACGACCTTGCGACAAGCTCTTTGCCGGTGCCGCTTTCGCCTCGGATCATCACCGTAATGTCGCTCTCGCCAGCCTGTTTCATCAGCGAGTACACACGCTGCATACCCCGGCTCGTGCCTACCATGCCAGCGAAGGAATAGGTCGTCTCCAGTTCGGTGCGCAGCCTCCGGACTTCCGCCTTCATCTGCTCGGCGTCGATTTCCCAAGACACGTCGCGAAAGAGCACGACATTGTCGATGACGTTGCCCTGCTGGTCACTCACCGAAGCGGCTGAGCGGTAAAACAGCCGCTGTCCCGGAAAGCCTTCCGCTCCCGTAGTTTCCACCATGTCTCCGCGATGGTTGGAAAACCTGCCCTTCAGATGACTCAGGTCAGGTTCCCGGAATCGTACCCTGAAACGTGCCGCAAGATCAGCCGGCGTGATTTTTTCAAGTTCGATTCCCTCCAGGCCCAGCAGATCCAGGTACATTTCGTTGGCGAATACCAATCTGCCGGCGACATCGTGCATACCGATGGCGTCGCCGGTTGCTTTGAGCAAGGCTTCCAATCTTCCACGGCTGACGGCAAGTTGTCGCCTTTGTCTCGCCAACTCCTGTTCGACGTTCCACTTTTCGGCCAGAGAGAGGGTAATCTGCTGTATTTCCACGTGCGTAAACGGCTTCCTGATGTATAGAAGCTTGTGTAACAGTTCCATATCGCAGATAATCTCAGGCAGCGATCTATCGGTGAAGGCGGTCATGATCACGATTTCGATGTCACGGTCGAACTCTCTTACCCTGCGCACGGTTTCAATACCATCGATGCCGGGGGGCATACGAATGTCGATATAGGCCACAGCGATTGGGCGGTTCGATTCCCTTCCTTTACGGATGATATCGCAAGCTTCCACTCCGTTGTTTGCATGCAGCAACTCAAACTCAGAGAGATAGTTCCCTTCCTGTTCACGCACGAACGCTGCCGGCAGATCATCAACGGAGGGTCGCTCGATGCTTGAACAGAGCAATTCAGCGAAGTCGTCGTGTATCTCGGGTTGATCATCCACGATCAGAACGCGGTTGTTTCCGTACTTAAGGTATTCCATCGACCTCCTTTGCCATCGTCCGACTGACGGACTCTTTGAAAACGGCGCATTCACGTCTCATCCCGCCCTTTGCGGCTTACTGCACAATTCGTGCCAATTGTTGTTCAACGAAATCAATTCACTGATAATTAGGTTGTTAGAACGGATTAATAATGGCACTGGACTCTGTGTGCGTAGCAAAACGCGCCACTGAAGACCTCCTGCGCAACTGCGTGAAAAATGGTAGTGTTACTCGTAAGTGTTTGTTAATAAGTCATCTTTGAGGAAATACTCCAGAAACCGTTCAACGACTGTCGCGAATTGCGACAGTTGTTGCATTTTGCAACGCATCGCCCCAGGGTGTGTCTTTTTACGTATTGAGGTTAGCACGGTGACGTCGAGTTGGAACCCGCAGGGCGGACGAAGCAATTCGAAGGCTGTCGTACGCACGTCGGGCGATAATATCAGGCGGCCACTGAGGAAGTCGGCCTCTGCGTTCGCCTTCTCAAGTGTCGAACAGGCTGCGCAGCCAGGTATTGCCCTCGGGAATACCGTCCGCATCGAAAACGAACTCCTGCCCGGGACTTGCCGTGTCGACGTATACCCACGGATCGCGGCGGCGCCAACGACTCTCGTCGTGGTGGTAGCTGAGACTCGACTGACTGCCAGGAGGATTGAACCACAAAGGCAGCCGCCATCTGTTGCGTTTCACGGACCCCGGCGCCGTCAGCGTGAGGCGTTCTCCGTTACCGCAGAGATTACGTCCGCGGCGATCTTCCGTCACATCTCCTCCGGCGCCAGCACCTCGCGCTCCGGACCCACTTTCCGGACCCACCGGTATTGCTCCGACTTTCTCGTGGCGGTATTGGCTCTCTCGACGGCTTTCCTGGCGGCGCGGATGACCTCCCCGGCGGCATCCCTGACCACTCTTCGGGTGGTCCTCTCGGCTTTGTACGCGGCATCGTGTTTCAACCTGGCGTCTTCATACTGCTGCAGGATAGCCTGATAGTTCTCCCAGGCTGCAATGTTTCTCTCCCGGCCCGTTTCGTAGATCGCTCGAGCGACATTCGCGGCTGCAGTTTTGGCGCGGTCTTCCACTTTTCCTGCGGCATGGTTTTTCAACCTGGCATCCTCATATATCTGCAGGGCGAACCGGTAGTTCTTCCCAGGCCGCCACGACCTTTCCTTCCCGGTCTGCTTCGTAGATCGCCCGTGCGTCTCGGTAAATTACCCAGGCGTCTCCGTATATCTCCCTGGCGTCACTTCGGTCCCGGTCCCAGGGAAAAGCAGATCTGTCGCTGCGGGCGGCACGGTGTTTGTACAGGGCGGCACTCCATGCGATTTCCCATGCATCGCGTTCGGATCTTTCTGCTTCTGGCGTTTTGCTTTCGATTGCACCCGCGCCGATTGCAAGCGTGGCAATGGCCAAGACGACGTATCGGATTGTGCTCATTGTGGCTTTTCCTCCTGGCTGTGGTTTTGCGGCGTGTTTTCGGGGCAAGCATCGTGCCGGGTGCGCTTAAGAGCCTGCGCCAGCAACGGTGCACCTGATCTCTTCTCAAGCCAAATTTACCCATTGATACGTGACGTTGCTGTGATATTTCGAGCCATTTCAGTGATTTATTTGTGGATTTTCGCCAGGAAGGGATGTTTGTGAAACGGAAGGGACGAAGCAGCAGATCGCCTCACCGGTCCACTGAAGACTCGAGAGACGGGAGCCGCGCCACTTGTGGTGGGAGAAAAAGATGAATCCGACACGGGACTCTTAACGAGAGGGAGTACAAGACAGCATGGTTGAGGGGATTGTGCATTTCAACGACAACAACGGTAAACATCGGCCACTAAGCAAAAACCCCGCCAGTGTGGAGGGGCGGGGTGAAAGATGACCGGTAAAGAAATAATGCGTGTTTTTAGTCACTCGACATCAGCATGATTGTATTTTGCACTTCTTTAAGTTCTTTGTTAGTCATTTCCAATTTTTGGTTTATCGCACTCAACTGCCCTGTAACATGCTCCAAATAGCCTTCAACAGTTTCTATATAATTCCTTATTCCTTGATTTGACAAAGGGCGATTCTTAATATTTGACACGTTAAACCCCCCTTAGTTTCCCATGTTACTCATTCTCCGGAACATCCTGACCATTAAACATAGGCGGATCACTCTTGAATTGAGTTCCGCTCTGTTTCTCTGACTCAACCCATTCAAATATCTTTTGCCATGCTTCTCGAATACCCTCTTGGCGGCCCCGTTCGAATTTTGCTTTGCTTATAGACTCTGCAAGACCAAACATAGCGTCAACCCCCGTTGAAATAATAAATGCTCCGGACGTTGCAAACAGGGAAATCGTTGCGATATCCTTTATGAGAAGTAAAGGACAACCTGACATCTTCAGAACCGGCATACCAAATGCAAATTGCTAATATAGACAACGCAAGTACCGATATTTCAAAGACTTTCCGGTTTCTGTCAGTCAAGGATCATCCTTTGTTGTACTTAAGAGATAGCGAAATGTTGTACTAAGAGCAAGTGAAACCCGAGACTTCACTATACTCGGTTTCCAGAGTTTTGAGAGAATCTATAGACCCCGCCCTGGGGGATTTCCAGTCAGCGCAAGTGCCCCTTTAGCAATCAGACCCGATGTACTGATAATGAGGTGCTGACACACTTACGTACCCAGGGCGGGGTAGTTTCAAAACCATAAACAGACTTTGGGTTTTTGAAAACACCGGTTTCAATACTACGAGCCTTCACCGCGTTCACCACGGCAGCAACGACTGGCGCATCGACAACAACTACGCCGACGTATTGATTCTGTGGGATAAAATCTTCGGCATGTTTCAGCGTGAAATCGGTCCCATAGAATACGGCGTCACCACGGGACAATACAGCTACAATCCCGTAAAGCGGATGCTCGGATCAAACTGAGAAAGCTGTATTCGGACTACGCGCCGCTTGAGCCGTCAATGCGTATCAGTCTCCATCTTTGTTTTCCTTGTAAGCCGCATATGCCTTCCGCACAACGTTCTCGGCCGGCTTGCCGCGAATGGAATAACTGCGCTGCCCCGCCCACCACTCTGCCCACAGTTCGTCGCCGGCTATCCAGTTGTCATGGAAAAACACGCCGTCCAGAACGCCGGGACTATCGAACATTGCGTTGAGCAGCGCCTGATAGATATTCGACTGTGTCTCATGGCCGTCGTCCACGCCGTTGTCATTGGCGTCGGCGAAGATAAACGGCGCGTAACCCGATCCATCGGGCGCAAGCCGGTCTGGCGCAAGGGGCGCCGTAACGAAGTCGGCGGCGCCGTATTCCAGAAACATGATCGGCCGGCCCGGATTTCTCTCTGCCAGGGGAATGAGAATGGTCTCGAAGATCTCTTGATATTTATCCTGGGCGGCCCGTATGCTGATTGGGCCGACCGGCATGGTATCCAACAGCGGAAACCACGCGCTCAAACCCACGACGTCCAATTGCAGATCGTCCCACAGGTGGCCGGATCCGGGCTCCCAGAATACGGGATCCATAAGAACCCCGTAATGCATGTCGTAAGTGAGCAGGCCGCTGTACACGGCACGCACCCGGGCCACCATCGCCCGTAGTTGCTGCGAAAAGTCATTCGTCCACACCGGATCTTCCGGATCCCCTGGGCGCGTGCGGAACAGCGCGTCCGTTTCCGTGCCGAGGGAGAACATGCGGGCGCCCTCGGCTTCGGCGATTTTCGCAAAGTGAACGGCCTGCTGCGTATAGGATTCCCAGAACTCGGCGACAAACCGCTGATGATCCGGATGCGCCGGGCGCCACGGCCAGTTTACCGGCAGAACGTCCTTCGGGGGCCTCGGATCCCCGAGTTGCCACCTGTGAGCGGGACGGTCGGCTGTGCCGGCCTCAATATCGTTCAGAAACAACGTGAGATACACCTCGATGCCCTGGTCTCTGAAGTCGCGTATCATCTGCCGCAACGCGTCATCGGGGAAGGTCCGATGATCGGGCACTGAAGAATACACACGCTCCACCGTGCCGTCCATGCTGTCGTCATAATGCACGGAGATCATAAGGCCCACCCAGTTTACGTGCAGGCTCTTCAACCAGTCGATGTAATCCGGGGGGACCACCGGCCCGGTCCTGCCGGCGGTTTCCCAATCATTCACGACCGCGTCGTTAGTACCCCAGTTCCCTGCCGCATGAAGGGCGCGCAACGGAAAATTCAGCCTGTCTACCGTCAAAGGCACGGCCCTGCCGAATCTGCTGGCGAAGATCACGAAATCGGAAAAGCCCACCACACCGTCGCCGTCCAGGTCGAATTCTTTCGCGCTGGATCCAAACGCGCCGGCAAACAGCACAAGGTCCCCGAAACCGACGGTTCCGTCGCCGTCGAAGTCCGGACTCGTGACGGGCCGCGAAGCGGCGTCGGCCGGCGATAACAGCATCACGGTGCCCAAAACGATTATCAATTGCCTCATTGCTTCGATCTCTCCTGAAAACAACCGACAGCCTCTCAGATTGAAACGACCAAGCTTTTTCATGCGAGGTTGAGCATGTCCGAATATTAAGATTCAAGTTCACCAATTAGGTGAAGAGACCATTCGGATAGAGACTTCTGAAGAAATTTCCTTGCCGTGTTGTATAGTATGTTCTATGCCCGAAGGAGAAACATCAATGTGGGAGTCGGGCACGGGAACGCAAATTTCTATTGACCCGCGATGTTGAGGGTATTGACAACGAAACCAAACCCTTGCTTTGTCTGTATCCAATTCATGGCGAATAATTCCTACGGCAGAATTCATAGCATTCCCCTATTCGAAATAGGACAACCAAACCCAGTGAGCAACGAACCGCATTGCCTGTATAATTATCCAAGCAATCACGATACCAACCACAACAGACGCGATAAGGTCAAGATGTAGCACTGCCTTAACCAGATCCAAAACGCCCAACGTGAAATCCCACAAAGAATATCCCAACTTCCAAATTGAGTCCCGCATATCTCTCCTTTCTTGTATCACCAGGTGCCGGCGCATTACTCGTTCGATCCCTCCTGAAAGCACCTGCGAGCTCCTCAGGCCGCCGCGAGCGTTCATGCGTATATGCACCCTTATATAACTTTAACGGATGACGAAACAGGCATCGGTTCACAGCGCCCACAAAAAAAAACTATCTAGAGCGCCAAACGGGGGGCCGTGAACGAGGTCATGGCTGTCGGGTTTCAGGAGCTCCCACGCTCGCCCGTCCACGGCCCGATTGTATACAAACCACGCTATCGAGTCCAAGCTAGGCCCCGCATACATGGACGGCCCTAAAAGATAACCCGCAGTATCTCATGGCCGGGTTTTAAAAAAAAGGCGCAACACGTCGTCGGCCCGGAACATAATGTCGAAAAATTGCCGCGCTTCGTGGCCGTGCGGCATCATCGTAACCCTCAGTTGTGCCTTGTTGAAAATCAGGGTCAGGTCCTGGCCGTCCACGAAATACCGGCACGTGATCGTGATAGCGTCCCGGTCCGTAATCGTCAGCGTATCGCCCTTGACCGACCACGTGCCTCGATCCCCATAGTTGTCCGCGTACGTGCCGTCGGCATGGACCCGCAGGATCGACAGGCCGACGTCCCGGAAGACCAAGTCCATCGCGCTCCGGATTTCCTCCACCTGCTCATCCACGACGTCCGGATTTACGCCGTTGTCAAGCAGGTGCTCCCGCAGGTTGGCCGCGGCCGTGGCACCGATGTTGGTCGAAACGAGCTGCCACGACCCGACCAGGTCGCTTCCCGGCCCGGTCAGGTTGTCGCCACCGCAGGCCAGAAGGGCTAGGGCCGTTAGCGTCAGAGCAAAGCCTCGCATAGTCGCGATTCCTTTCTTACGGCAATAGCCGGATGGGCCGCAGGACAACGCCGGCTGTTCGCAAAGAAGGAGGTCCGGCATGTGGTTGCCCTTTCGCGCCCCGTCATTGGCACTTTCAACGACCCATCCGGAGAATGGGCAGGGCCGGCAGGAACGGCGGCGACCGCAAAGGATACAGCCACCATGTGGCCGCCCTTGCCAGGCAAAACCTTACGGGATTAGACGTTATGGGCTTGACTGTGCCCTCTGTCGTCGCCGTCCAGGTCGAATTTTGCCGGCGCGTTTGGATCCAGCGCGGCAAACAGCACGAAGTCGCTGAAGCCGATGGTAACGTCACCGTCAAAGTCCGGACTCGTGACGGGCCGCGAAGCGACGTCGGCCGGCGATAACAGCATCACGGCGCCCAAGATGATTATCAATTGCCTCATTGCTTTGATCCCTTCTAAAAGCGCCTGAGAGCCTCTCAAGCCTCCGCAAGCGTTCATGCCTGTATGGACCCGGATTGGGCCGGTTATTTCTTCGCGCCGGCATCCTTTAGAATCCTTTCAATCTTTGTCCAGGGACGGGGATCGGTCGAATGCTTTTTATGCCAAATAGCCACGCGCCGCGGCCTCTTTCCGCTATTGTTCTTCACATTGAGATCGGCGCAGGCGGCAATGAGGACTTTGACAATTTCCGATCGGCCCCATTCGGCGGCCACGTGTAGGGGCGTGTTGCCCCATTCATCCTTCGCATTGACGTCTGCGCCGCCAGCAATCAGGGCTTTGACAACGGGGACAGAGGGGGGCGATCCTCTACCCGCCTGGACCATAAAGTCCGGCCGTCGGCGATACGGTGTAGCAGTGGGCGTCTAGAAATACCGGAAATCACATCGGGATCCGCGCCGGCGGCAATGAGAACTTTGATCGCTTCGATCCGGCCGTTTTCGACAGCAGTCACTAACGGTGTACCAGAGTAGCAGCCCTCCCTATTGGGATCTGCGCCGCCGGCAACAAGGGCTTTGATCGCTTTGACCCTGCCGGTAGAGGCAACGCCACATAGCGAATCAGTGGGATCTGCGCCGCTGGCGAGGAGGGCTTTGATCGTTTCGGCCTGGGCTGAATCCGACAAAGACGATTCGGTAGATTCGTGACTGGCCCAAGAGACGCAATTTATAGGACTGCTAGCAGCCTGTCGGAATACCCCAACTTGATCTAATCGGCATACGATATATAGATTCTGATATTTCAAATCACACTAGATATTGTATGCCATAATATATTGGCATAGGTATTCCGACAGGCTCCTAGTCCAATAATTTCCCGCATTCGGATCCGCGCCGGCGGCAATAAGGGCTTTGATCGCTTCTGCGTCGTTTTCCTTTACGGCAGACCATAACTCTCGTTGTCGAGCACCAGGAATTTTTGCTGGCGCTTCGGAAAGCGATTCCAGGGCGGATGCATAATGCTCGGCGCTGCGGCCGGCCCTGATGACATATTGTTTAAGCAGGGATTCACCCTTGACCACTTCATCGGACGTTGATGTATTGTCTACGACCAGAATTGTCCCGTATAAGTAGTAAAATTCCAAAGGCGGTTCGATCTCCTGGCCTTCGATTTTGCGAAGCGCGGAAAGCGCAACTTGACTTCTGTATTTCCATACCCTGGTAGTGTCATTCAAGGCCCTCTTGGCTTCCAAGAGGTACTGATCCACCAATATGTCCGGCGGCAAGTCTTGTGCCGCCGCGTGTGTGCTCAATAGGCAGGCCAAGCCGAGAAAACTTGCCGCCGCGATTGGCGCCAACGCGATTGTTGCCAATACGAAACGTTTCATTGTCTTTCCTCCGTTGGTTTCACCGTCCGCATGTGATTCAACCTCCGCCGGTCCGCCTCGACACCCAATGCACCCGGGCCGCCCGCTCCGGCTCGGTGCTTCTTTTTATACTTCTACGGACCAGGAATCGTACCCGATGCCCTTTTCTGCGCACACCTTGCACACATTGCCAGTCCTGGCCGAACCCAAACGTCCCTGCCCCATATATCATTCGTTACAGTCTTTTGACGGATCTTTTACGCTGAAGGAGATTTTATATTTTCCCTTTTCTCCGCAGCCTTCGATATCGTAGTTCTTGCAATTTCGATTCTTCGGGACTTCAAATTTACAGGATCTCCTGAATAGGATATCATCATTTCCAGCGAACTCTTTCAAGAAAAAAGACCGTAGATCGTCATCAGCGCTTCCCAACGAGTCGGGAAGGTACGCGGACCCATTCCCAGGGATGACGCCAGCGATTTTTTCGCCGACCTTAGTGACGACGGATTCAAACACTTTACCGGCAATCTTTCCCATCTTGTCCCAAACATCCTCCCGATCAACGTTGTACACCGTAAACAGGATGGAATGCAGGCCTTTTCCCTTCACGAGGAGAATCAACCGATCCCACTCTTGTAAGCGTCCGTTGTCGAACCGACTGCATTTGCAGTCGTCATTTACTTCGGCACGGATATAGTTCGATTCTCCCCTTTTGTCCGTATCGCACTCCCAGAAGGTATCTGGGCCCGGCATCACAGCTTGTTCTGTAACGTATTTGCCTTTGTCGTTAATGAACCGATAGTTGGACTGTCCTGAGATTCTCTCCGCTTCCCTATTACCCATTATCTCAGGATTCATCAATTAATCGGATCAGGTAGGCACATTCCCGCTGCGGTCGGACGGAGTTGTAGTACTTGCACGCGTGCTTGACGCGGTTTTTCGCTTTCTTCGCCGTAGACCGATTCGCGAAGAAGACCAGCATCGAGCGGGTGAATCGGTTCAAGGGGATGCCTTTTTTGGGCGCTTGCTTTTTTAACTGGGATAAGTACTTGCCCGCAAGAATCTTGTCGAAGCGCTTCAAGGTCTTCTCCATCGGATTTAACTTGCCTGGGTGCTCCGCGCGGTAGGTCATCAGAACGACGTTTCGCTCGAATTTGTACATTGCCTTCCTCGCCTCAGCGGATGCGTCTTAGCCCGATTCGGAACTGCATGTAATCACGCTGGTTTCGGAACTGGCCGTGTGGGTTCACTCCACAATAGAAGCGGACGAAGAACGACGCTCGTCCTAGTGCGTTGCCCTTACCTGTCTTTCTAAGACCCGATACGACGTTGACCGAGAGCCGTCGGTTCTCACCAACTGCGGGATCTGCTTTGTGGTAGTCGTAAACAGACCGCCACCGCGCTTCTCCCGACAGGTATACACCCCAGTTGCCCATGGGATCTTCCCACTCCAGATCGAAACCGACATAGGGGTCCAGCCAATTGCTCGACTCTGTTACGGGTCCGACGGCTGACTCAGTGGCACTACGTGAGTCGACGCTGTAGTACGTGGAATCGCAAGAGACCGTGATGCCCAGGCGCACCGACCACACGAGACAGTTGAAGTCCTCATCAAGTAGACCGACATCTAGGAATTCCCAGCTTACGTTGATCCGCTCAAACGTGTTGGGGAACTCCCGTTTGCCTGCCATCGAGAACTCGTCTCCCAAGTGCGAACTCTCATGACCGAATAGCAAGCGAAGCCCTAACCTCCTTTTCGCGCCAAGCGCGTACTGGAACTTGGGAGCCACTCCGAATCGGTAGTCAGTATTGACGATCGGATTTGAGTCGTCCTCGAAATCTTCAACCATGTGGAAATCAATCGGCAGCCAAAGCCCGAGACCCCAGCCACCATCACTGACTCGATCGGATTCGGAAGTGCGCGACTCCCATCCGGCCAGCGGCAACTCGGTCCAACGTCGATGTCCCACACCCTACGCCAATCCTTCTTCTCGACGAGAAAATCCATCCGGCTGGCCCACGCCAACGCGAGCGCGCTTATGTGCGCTTCACGAACGCCGGCCACGAGAGGTTCGTAGTAGGATCTACTCTCGAACCACCAACACCCCTGAGCCTCAATAGCGACCGGGCGGGCGACTACGACGTATAGAGTGAGTGCAAGAGTCACAGCGATCCGGCGACGACTTACATAGCTGAGTGTCGTTGCCTGGACCACTGAAACACACGCAGGTGCCAACGGGCGGACATGCTGATGGCGGGTTAACCCTGCCCGCATGCAATCCGGTATGGTCCGAATCTGTATGCTCCTGTAGACGCCGGGAGGTATCCGGCGAAGATCAAGATCTGGGCGTTTCGACACGCAGGATAAGAACGAGCGGCCGCGACGCTACGAGTGCGAAGAGGATGGCGGATTCGGGGAGCCGGAGCAAATGAGACCGGGTCACGGCGTCCCGGGCTTGATGGCGCTCTGTGGCCAATTGCTGTCGTTGTTTCGCCCTTGACGCGTAATGCCTGACAGCCAAGCGCGGTCCATCGGACGGTGAATGCGGTATCCTCGGCTTTTAAGCAGCACGAAACCGCCTTCTGGACGGGATTTCTGGATCGGGAGCGACCGCAGGTAAGCGCGGCAAGGGCGTAAGAACATCCCGGGCTCTACGGCGCACCAGGCCCTCCGGGCGGTGGCTCACCCCCACCCCGGCCTTCGGGTACCCTTGCGGACCCGGACGCCCGGAAGAGCGACGCTGAATGACCTTTGTGCTATGGCTTCCGCCACCCCGCCGTTGCACGCGTCTGGAGCGCTATAGTGTGCATCGGCACCCTATAGCGTTTTCGCTGGCATATAGGGCCCCGATCCAGGTCACGGAGGGTGTCCGAATCAATGGAAGAGGACACCCACGAGAACGCGGACGACAGTCCCCGACTTCTCGTAGCCATCACTCGGGAAACTCGTCCACTGAACCCGGGTGAAGATGCTGCCACAGTGCAGTCCAAACCGATCCAAGGACCTCCAGGAGGTTTCCGGGCCGTAGGGACACCGCCGCCAGCGCCGTGTCACGCGCCCTCCGTGAAGGCCTGCTGCCCCTCATACGACGACCGGAACACCACTCGCCCCAGCCTTCGGTTGTTACAACGCAGGATGGGTAGAGGACGGTGCAGGTGGGGACGAACGCCTCGCTCGGTACTTTATTCCTTCTTGCCTTCGGCAGGAGAAGAAACTCTACAAGGCAGGAAATCTCTCCACTCTACCCGATTCTGAGGGACCTGTGGGAGAGGTGCAGTTCACGCCCAGTGATGTCAAGTATCCGGGACCCTTGGCGTAAGTCACGGATCCATTGCGTACGGGCAGTTCTGTTGTGCCCGCAACGGCACGATGTTCTTTTCATTGATATTAATAGCTATTATTAAAACACGAAAATTGTGAGGATGCTGTGGAAATTTGCGCTGTATCAGTGATTTATTAGTGAAATCTCTCATGAAGGGATGTTTCTGAAAGGAAGGTTGGACGCGGTAGAACGCCCTTGCTCATATACCGAAAGCACTGGCGAAAATCACAAAATCGGCAAAACCAACCGTCCCATCCCCATCCGGATCATACCGCGCATCGTATCCCCCGCTGCTCCGGCTCGTTCCAAATCGGCCGACAAAGAGCAGAAAATCAGATACCGGCATCCATGAACGTTTCCGCGGGATTCCCGGCCGTCGGTCTCTTCAGGCACAACGTCAAATGGATCGTCAAAGTAGTGACTTTCGGGATGTTGACTTTGTGCCGTGATGCCGTATCTTGTTTACACGGATCCGCTTCTCCTCCCCCGGGGCGTCCTGCATGGCAGATTTCGATGCGATTTCCAAACACCTGATCCAGACCTATCAGTCCGTTGAAAAAGTCGCTCTGCAGGCGAGGCCGAGACATTGCGGCCGAAGACAAGGCGCGCAACCGAGTCCCATCCTGCGATTCGGCGAGGGCGCGCAACGCAGTATTTCGACCGCAAGGGCCGGCCGCAGCCCGGATGGACTTTTTCAACGGGCTGCTTTCCCGGGGACTTTGCCGGCTTCGCCCTCGGGCGGGAGGACCTGCAGGCGCTCGAAGACTGATATCATTTCGAAGGAGGGCATGATGGATCTCGTACGTGAATCATCCTTTGCCCAATACCTCACCCGGCAGGGGATCGAGCAGGGGATCGAGCAGGGGATCGAGCAGGGGATCGAGCAGGGGATCGAGCAGGGAATTGAGCAGGGCATCGAGCAGGGGATCGAACAAGGCATCGAGCAAGGGCTCCGGAAGAGTATCCTCGCCGTCCTCGACGTCCGTTTCGGTCTCCCTTCCGCGCATCCCCTGGCTGCTCGCATTGAAAACGTGGACGACGCGCAACGTCTCGAAGCATTGCACCGTGCGGCAATACAGGCGGCCAGCCTCGACGCGTTCAGTCAGCTGCTGGATGAAGAACCTGAATGAATTCCACGTCCTGAATATCTTTGTGATGAACTGATACATCGGGAAGGTACACTCGACATGCGACCTCAGGATAGGCCTTGACGCCGCCACCACCCTCGGGCCACCGCCAGCCATGGGTCGTGCTGTCACCGTACACTCGACGCAGCACGCACTGTTCATTGTCAAGGATATCTCCCTGCCCCGACGGTTGGCGCCCGGGACCGCCACCGGACGCCGGTTCCGTCCGACACCGTTCATGCCTGCCGGTGAAGCTTTCGCATACAGACCGGACTCGACGGACTGCGGGTCTGGCATGATATTTTATCGGTTTTGATCTTGTCTCCGCCTCACGCTTTCGCTATCTTTAGGCACAGGTTGGGCTAACGATCCGACGAAGTAGCACCAATCCAAAGGGAGACGCGCCATTCAGGCTGCAACACCTCAGGTCGAGACCGACGCCAGGCTTTCCCGCTTGGAGGGAACCGTCGAGCAGATGGACAAACGCATGGCCAGCCTGGAGACGCGCATGGCCAGCCTGGAGACGCGCATGGATTCCGGCTTCCGAGAAGTCCATCAGCGCATGACTGGCCTCGAGACGCGCATGGACGTCGGTTTTCGCTGGATTGTCGGTATCCAGTTCACAACGCTTGTCGCGCTTGGCACGCTGATTCTCGTCAAACTCTAACCTTGATTCGTAAGTCTTCGGGGACGTTAATTCGAATATGTGATTGTAAATAAAGGCGATTAGACGGCTGATTACCAGGATACACCAGGTCACTGGACGTGAAGGGAAAAAACATCCTTCTATACGTCGATAACGCCCCGTTTCGGACGGTTTTATCGCGTCGCCGCGTTGCTGTTTTTTTCGGATTGAGGCTAATTCCACCCCGCCCGCCTTGACGCGTTTGGTGAACGCATCACCGCAAACGAAACAAGGCTTGACGCCTAAGAGTAAACCGATATCACCTGAAACGCCATAAAAAGCCTGCCAGTTTAACAAATTGGCAGGCTTTGCTTTGGTGCGCCAGGTCTGTCCGCTCAACGGGCAGGCCGAGCCGCAAAAATCCGCTGCCGTCATCGCAAGCCACCCCTGACGGTTTCGGGTCGGTCGCGTCGGTCTTCGATTCATGCGCTTTGGCCAGAAGAGCGCGTCCAGGTCCTGGAAGTCCTGCGCGAAGTTCGCTTCTCACGCGTCTTTACGCAGCCGCCCGTACAAAAAAAAGGGCCTTCACTTCCCCGACGCTCGCGTATGCGAAAATGGCTTCCTGATGCCATCACCTGCGATTCATCGCGGTCTGATGCCACTCCGCAACGTTCCTGGTCACACGATCATAGTCTTCCCAGAAGCCGCAATGTGCAACACATATATGTACGTCCAGGTTTTCGTCGTCGATAAATCCGTAAATTTTCAGCCTGTTAAAACGCTTCGGAGTCACCGGCGCGACGTATACGGGTACCCAGAAGGCGTCGGTCTTCCGTCGAACGCAGGTGATTTGCACACAATTGTTAACCTGGGCGTGATCGGTATAGGTGATCACGGCGACCGCGAATCCGGAAGACTCGAAGCGCTCCACTTCAAGGCTGGAAGTCGCGTCCCATCGGGCAAAGGGCTCAAGGCGTGATATCCGGGAGAGCAGCGAGGAAAAGATCTCGCTGTCAATGCGGGTTTGAGCTCCATCGACGTCCGTGTTGAAACGGCCGGTTTCACGGACGATATTTTCCATTGCGGTAGAATAAGCGTCTCCGGAAGCGCGGCCAGCGCATTGACACGACAGAAACCGACCGCCCCACCGCCACGACGATTCGCCCTCCGAACAACGGAGCATCGGCACGTCCCCTTCATACCAGGCGACGGTTTTCGCAATGATGCGTTTGTTGGGATCGAACTCAATGACCCGTGTCTCTCCAGGGTCGCTCGCGCCGCCGTCCCATGAGCGCAGGATGACCTTCAACCTGCCGGATTCGGGATCGATACACGCGCCTTTGATGCGATTCGTAACCAGGCCCCCCTTCAAGACGTCGATGAGCGCTTCCTCGTGAAAAAACTCAAGCTGTTGGCTCCCGTACGTAAACGCGTCGAGCGGACGGATGTCGGCCCGGTCCCCGGGTAACGGACTGCGGTACAGGGACCATTCAGGAAGCACCGCCCTGATCTGGATCCGATCTGCCTTCTGCGTCTGAAAGAAAGGTCCCGTGATGGTGAACTCAGATGCCAGCGGTGCCCCTTCCCTTTCCACGATCGAGAGGTCGCTTACACGGATTGACTGGGGGGCCGCGCCCGTCTCGGGCGGTTCCGGACACGCCTGTTGAAGCGAATGGTACGCGGCGGTGAAGCCACGCAGGGAAAAGACGCCGGGTGAGGCGCCGATTGTAACGGGCGCAGAATCAATGACAGCCCGATCTCAATTCGTGGACCCTGGCAGGATTCCACGTCGGTCACTCACTGTGACCGTGACGACCGCGGAAATCGAATACGCGACGCCATTGACTTTCCGACCGGATCCGGTATCTTCTCTACACGGCGCGGCGCCCTCTCCGTCAGCCCCCGGGACGTCCTGCATGGCGGAATTCGATGCGATTTCCAAACACCTGATCCAGACCTATCCCGAGGACTTTGCCGGCTTCGCCCTCGGGCGGGAGGACCTGCAGGCGCTCGAAGACTGATATCATTTCGAAGGAGGGCATGATGGATCTCTTACGCGAGTCATCCTTTGCCCAGTACCTCACCCGGCAGGGCGTCGAACAGGGGCTCCGAGAGAGTATCCTCGCCGTACTGGAGACTCGATTCGGTGTCCCTGCATCGCATCCATATACCGCTCGCATTGAGAACGTCTACGACGCGCAACGTCTCAAGGAACTGCTGCGGGGTGCGGTACAGGCAGGCAGCCTCGACGCGTTCGGTCAGCTGCTGGATGAATAACCTGAATGAATTCCACGTCCTGAATATCTTTGTGACGAATTGATTCAACGGGAAAGTACACTTTACAGGTGCGCTTTCTCGTTGAATACCTGCCAGCGCGCTGCCCGCCGACAGCCAGTCGCCGATTCCAATGCGGCATTCCTTCGAGCGCGTATTCCCTCGACCCTGGGCGTCCCGTACGGCGCCCCGCGGTGTTGATCGGTTCCGCCTCTATTTCAGCAACAGCATCCGCTTTGTCGCCGTGAAGTCCCCCGCCTGCATTCTGTACAGATAGACGCCGCTGGCCACGCGCCTGCCCAGGTTATCCCTGCCGTCCCACGTGGCCGTGAACGATCCGGCTTCCCTCTGCTCGTCCACCAGCACGCGCACCTCCTGTCCCAGCAGGTTGTAGATGGCCAGACGCACGCGACCCGCTTCGGGCAACTGATAGCCGATGACCGTGGCCGGGTTGAACGGGTTCGGCATATTCCGGTCCAGGCCAAAGCGGTCGGGCAGCGGTTTCAGATCGCCGACGTCCACGCGCGCGGGGGCGTCGAGGTTGCCGTCCAGGCCGATCAGCACACTCTCCGAGACCTGAAAGTCCGCAGCGACCGGCGCGGCGTCTGTCTTGAAGACCAGATCGACGAGCGCGCCCTCTCCACTGGCGCCTCGCCCGTCCACCTTCACCGCGCCGATATCCAACTGTCCCGGCGTACGGTTGGACGACAGGAAGAGCGGGCGAGGTCCCGCGCCTGCCGCGAGCAGATTCCCCGTCGCCGCCCTGGCTTCGATGAACGTGTACTTCGCCGGGTCGTATTGCAGCGAGAAGCCGTACCCCTTCAGGTTCTTCGCATCCGACAACGAGACGCGGATGGTCAGCGCGCCCGCCTGACCGGCAGGGTCGTTGACGCGGTTGAAGGCGAGGGTTGCGGAGGCGTTCCGTCCTCCGTTGATGGTCAGGCCGCGCGTCATGTCGCCGGCCCATGCGGCGGTGACCATCGCGAACATCGCGCATATCGTTACCACGAATCGTTTCAGCATTTTATCCTCCTTCACACCCGTCCGAAAGACGGGATTGATTCACTGCGAAAGTCGCGAGACCACTTGAAATTGATGCCTGGAAGAATCGTCCACCGTCATTGGCGAAATGTGCCCTTAGCACGTGAGCCCGAGAATTGTGCACAGGAGGCCGAAAGGCCAGCCAGGCGTCCGCGCACAGGTTCGCCTTCAAAGGGCATGTTCGACAGGTCCAATCGAGAAGACGGGAGATTCTTCGACTCCGCTCAGAATGACATGCTGGCCGACAGCCAAGCACGATGCTTCCCGCTGTCATCCAGAGGAGGCCCTGCCTGTCGAAGGATTGCCGAACGGTCACGGCGAGGCCGGCGCGACGCCGGATGCGGCACGCCGCTCGATCATTTGGCGCCATAGCCGGAGATACTCGCTCCGTGTAAGGTTGCCCGAGGCTTCCGGAAGCGTCCCGCGCGACCGATCGAGGAGATCCAGAATCGCAGGATCGGACATGTCAATCTGATCCTCCGGCATCCCGTCAGTCAACAGGGCTTCGGGTAGATGCGGGAACTCGAGGTCCGTAAACGGGTCCGGTCCGGGGGGAAGCGTCATCGTGAGCGGGTTGTTCCTCACGTCCGGACCGGAAGGCCGACCGCCGGACGCCGCCCGGCTGTGTGTGCCGGAATCGTCCCTGGCGCGCAAGCTGTTGGTCCTGTTGGCGCGGTTGTCCGCATCCGACGGACGGTACACCGCCGCCACCGCCCCGCCCCGCAACCCCTCGCCGCAGGTTGAACCGCCCCAGTCGTCTATGCCGTCAAGCCAGGATTGAAAGGTCGCGTCATTGGGAGCGCACAGCATCGTGCCGGCGAAATGAAAAACCCTCAGTTGTTCCAGACCCGTAAGGCTTCCAGGAAGCTTGCCCGTCAACAACGCGTTGTTTTGTAGAGTCAGACCCTTGAGGTTGGATAAATTGGCTATTACTGCTGGGATCATGCCACTTAATTGATTATCCTCAACATGAAGCCACTCCAGCTCGGCCAAGTCACCCAATTCGGATGGGAGTGGACCGCTCAACTCATTTCCCTCAAGGTTTAAGACTCCGAGATTCGTGAGATTGCCTAATTCGGATGGGATCGGACCGCTCAATTGATTCTGTTGGAGCTCAAGTAGGGTGAGGTTGGCGAGGTTGCCCAACTCGGGCGGGATAGGGCCGCTCAGTTGGTTTTCATCGAGATGCAGCTCAACGAGGTTGGTGAGGTTGCCCAATTCAGCAGGTATCTCTCCGCTCAACTGGTTACCGTCAATTGCCAGATCAGTGAGATTCGTCAGATTGCCTAAGGTGGACGGGATCGGTCCACTGAGCTGATGATTATAGCCAAGCAAAAGTCCTCTGAGATTGGTGAGATTTCCCAATTCGGGAGGGATCGGTCCGCTCAACCGGTTGTCGTCGATTTGCAGGAAGGTCAGCTCAGTCAGGTTGCTCAGTTCCACAGGTATCTCACCCGTCAACTGGTTGCCGCCCCCGAGCCACAGTTCCGTGAGATTCGTCAGGTTGCCCAGTTCGGAGGGGATCGGACCGCTCAACTGATTGTCGTTGAGCCACAGCTCGGTGAGATTGGTGAGGTTGCCCAATTCAGCCGGGATCGGGCCACTCAACTGATTATGGTAAAGCCCCAGTCGAGTGAGGTTGGTGAGGTTGCCCAATTCCGGTGGGATCGGGCCGGTTAACTGATTGTCGCCAAGACTCAGATCGTTCTTCAGGTTAGTCAGGTTGCCCAACTCAGGAGGGATCGGGCCGCTCAGCTGATTGTCGTATAGCCAGAGTACGGTGAGGTTGGTCAGATTGCCCAGTTCCGATGGTATCGCGCCAGTCAATGCGTTTCTAGAAAGATCCAGACTCCAGAGTTCGGTCAGGTTGCCTAATTCGGGCGGGATCGGACCGCTCAGCTGATTGTCATGAAGGAAAATGGTGTTGACACTGGTCAGATTGCCCAATTCAGGAGGGATCGGACCACTCAGCTGGTTTCCGCCGAGCCACAGGCGGCTGATTTTGGTCAGGTTGCCCAGTTCAGGTGGGATCGGTCCGCTCAACTGGTTGTCGGTGAGCCACAGCCGGAAAAGTTCGGTCAGGTTGCCCAATTCGGGTGGGATCGGACCACTCAGTTGGTTTTTCCACAGAGTCAGGCTGGAGAGATCGGTCAGGTTGCCGAATCCGGGTGGGATCGGTCCGCCCAACTGATTTTCGTTCAGCCACAGTTCCCGCAGCCTGGTCAGTTTGGTCAGTTCGACCGGTATCTCACCCGTCAGTGCATTCTGGTGAAGATACAGTGCGGTGAGATTGGTCAGGTTGCCGAGCTCCACAGGTATCTCACCACTCAACCCGCAGTCTCGAAGAAACAGGCTGGTGAGGTCGGTCAGATTTCCCAATTCGGAAGGAATCGGACCGCTCAACTGATTCCAGCCAATCCACAGGCTTCTAAGGTTGGTCAGGTTGCCCAGCTCGGGTGGGATCGGACCGCTCAGCTGATTGCCTTGTAGCCACAGCGCGCCGAGGTTGGTCAGGTTGGCCAGCCAGAGAGGAATCGGGCCGCTGAGCTGATTGTAGGCAAGGCCAAGGTATGCGAGGTTGGCCAGGTTGCTCAATTCTGGCGGGATCGGACCGCTCAACTCATTATTGTATAGGTTCAGGAATTTCAGATTGGCGAGGTTGCCCAACTCGGAGGGGATGGGACCCGTCAGACGATTAAAAAGGAGATTCAGGGTATCGAGCCTGGCAAGGCTGCCCAACTCAGGCGGAATCGAGCCAGTGAGGTTATTTCCCGCCAGATTCAGATATTCGAGATTGGCCAGATTACCCAACCACGAGGGGATCGGGCCACTCATCTGTCGATTCCAGTAAAGGTTCAGGGATCTCAGATTGACGAGATTGACCAACTCAGGCGGGATGGCGCCCGTGAGATTGTTAAATCGCAGGTTCAGCCTCGTGACCCGGCCATTCGCCGCGGTGACGCCGTGCCACGTATCCAGCGGCTGGTCCGTGAGCCAGTTCGTCTGGTTCCGCCAGTTGTATCCCTCCGTCGCGTGGTACAGCGCCACCAGCGCGTCGCGGTCCTCCGGCGGCGGCGACGCGGTTTGTCCGAATCGATCCGACAGGATGAGAAAGTCCGATAACCCGATGGCGCCGTCCTCGTCCAGGTCGAACCGCGCCTCATACGTCCCATCGCCCTCCTCCGACCTGTATTTCTCGATAAACAGCGCAATATCGGGAAGCCCGACCACGCCGTCGCCGTCAAAGTCGGGGGACGGGCCGGACCGGACGGACCGCAGAACAATATGAACGTCGGGCGTCACGGTTACCTTCTCCGCACCCGCGAACAGAGTGGCTTCCACGATGCGGATTGTGGTGCGCGTGAACGCGGCCGACGCGCGGAAACGGAACGTGCCCGCAAGCCCTGAGGACACGGACAGGGGTCCTATCCGCGACGTGATCGCCCACGTGACCGAGGTGGGTTTCGTCTCCGTCTGCACGTACGGATGAGAAATCAAGCCGCCTGGCGCCGCGCCATCGTAAGCGACCTGTCCCGAATCGAACCGGATCTTTATGGAAAAGCCTTTCGCCGAAAGGCCATTCGCCATGCGCGCATTGCTGAAGAAGACCTGAATGGATACCGCCGCTTCCGGCGAGATCTCGAGGACGGTGACTTCCTGGTTGCCCGAAGCCGCGTCAACGTCCGCCGACAGCGAGAAATCGTCTGCCGACCCATTTTCCTGCGCGGCGGCCCGCTCGGCTGGTACGAGAAGCCAGAGGGTGATGGATAGAATCGCGAATAATGAATGACGCATGGTCTTCCTCCTTTTCGTTGTCGACCATCGTTCCTGCACTTCTACGGATTGTCGTGTCCCGGTTCGACGGGGTTGCCGCGCCGGGGCGATTTCCATATATTTGATACCAGTGAAGGCCGCATCCCGTCAGCCTGCCGGGCGTTCACCGGCGGGCCTGCCGGAAAAACGCGGGCATACGGACCTTTGCTGCGAACCGTCGGTTGTCGACTTTGCGGGTCAGGGAACCGGCGGTTTTATTTGTGACGACCCTTCAAGTCAGGCAAAAGAAAAATCCACCCGCATTGCGGATGGATCAATTCATTTCAGGCGAAATCGTCTTATAGCTGATGCCGGCAGTCTTACCGGGCAGACGGTACCGTTTGCACGCGGCCCCTCCGTTCCCGGGATCGGGGGGGGGGGGGGGGTGGTTTTTTTTTTTTTAAAATTTTTTGGGGTTTTTGTTTTAAAAGCGAAATTTTGAAAAAAAATGGAACCCCCCCGGGCCGGCCCAAAGAAAAAACGGGGGGG
>JAPPJY010000086.1 GCA_028874335.1 Gemmatimonadota bacterium
CAGGCGAGGCCGAGCCATTGTGGCCGAAGACAAGGCGCGCGACCGAGTCCCATCCTGCGATTCGGCGAGGGAGCGCAACGCAGTATTTCGACCGCAAGGGCCGGCCGCAGCCCGGATGGACTTTTTCAACGGGCTGGTAGGGAATGCCGTATGAAACCGAAGATTCCAGCCGAACTCCTCGACGTCTACGAGAAAGTCCTCGCCAGCGAACGCCTTTCCGCCGCCGACGGCATGCGCCTTTACGATACGGCGAATCTCAACGCCGTGGGATACATGGCCAATATCGTCCGCGAGCGCCTCTGCGGGAACATGGCCTGGTACGTGCGCAACCAGCACATCAACTACACCAACATCTGCAACAAGCTCTGCAGATTCTGCTCCTTCTACGTGCCGCCGAAGGACAGCCGGGGATATGTGCTCTCTCCTGAAGACATTCAGGAACGCGTGAGACAATATCTGCACATCCCCATCACCGAAATCCACATGGTCGCGGGAATCAACCCCAAACTGCCCTATTCCTACTATATCGATATCGTCCGCGCGGTCAAGGACGTCCGTCCGGAGGTCGCCGTCAAAGCCTTTACCGCGATCGAGTGGGTGCAGATCGCCAGAGCCGCCAAAAAACCGCTCCGGGAAGTCATGCTGGAACTCAAGGCAGCGGGCGTCTCGTCGATTCCCGGCGGCGGCGCCGAAGTCTTCAGCGATCGCGTGCAGGCGGAGATGTTCTGGACGAAGGCCGACTCCGACGAATGGATGCGCGTTGCCCGCACCGCGCACGAAGTCGGCTTGCCCACCAACGCCACGATGCTTTACGGCCACATCGAGAATCCGGACGAACGGGTCCAGCATCTTGTCAGCCTTCGTGAGCTCCAGGACGAAACCCGCGGTTTTCTGGCCTACATCCCGCTTTCCTTCCACCCCGAACGCACCGAACTGGAGGACCTGCCGGCGCCCACCGGCGAAGCCGACCTGCGCGAGATCGCCGTCGCCCGCCTCATGCTGGACAACTTCCCGCATATCAAGTCGTTCTGGATCATGAACACCATCGAAATCTCGCAGGTCGCACTGTGGTACGGCGCGGACGACATCGACGGCACGATCCAGGAATACGAAATCACGAGGCGCACGTACGAGGAGACCCGTCAGGTGCTCACCCGGAAACAGCTGGTGGAACGCATCATCGAAGCCGGTCGGGTGCCCGCGGAACGCGACAATCTCTACAACGAACTCCGCACGGGGCCCGAGGTCGCCGAAGACCGGGACCCTTTGGCCGTACCCGGCGAGTTGCCCGTGCTTCCGTGAAGCGGCCCGCGGGATGACGGCGTTTCGACACACGTCGGTTCGCACCGTTACCTGCTGTGCCTTTTGTGCTTCTTGTGGCCAATGAAACGGTTATCTTCTTTGTACTGAAGCAGCGCATTGTCGGGCCCGGAGAATGGATCGATGATCGACGATATCGCCAATAAGATCGACGCGGAAGAACGTATCTCGGTGGAAGACGCCCGCCGGTTGATGGCGCATCCCAATGTTACGGAACTGGGCATGCTTGCGGACGCCGTGCGCAGGCGCAAATGGCCGGCGGACGTGGTCACCTACAACATCGGCCGCAACATCAACTATACGAACGTCTGCTGGGTGCGATGCGACTTCTGCGCGTTCTACCGCCCGCCCGGATCCGGCGAAGGGTACGTCCTGCCCCGGGAGGAGATTTTCCGTAAGATCGACGAACTGGTGGCCGCGGGGGGGCAGATTCTCAAATCCAACGAGATTCTCATGCAGGGCGGCCTGAATCCCAAATTGCGCATCGACTACTACGAAGACCTCTTCTCCAGCATAAGGGAGCGCTATCCGTCGGTCCACCAGCACTGCCTGTCCGCCACCGAGATCATCTATATCGCGCACATCTCGCGGCTGTCCATCCCGGACTGTATCCGGCGCCTGCGGGACGCCGGCCTGGACTCCATTCCCGGCGCCGGGGCCGAGATCCTGTCGGACGACGTCCGGGACATCATCGGCTTCCGCAAGGACCGCGTGCACGAGTGGCTGGCGGTGCATCGCGCCGCGCATGAGCTGGGCATGCGCACCACCGCCACCATGATGTACGGCCACGTCGAATCCGTCGATCAACGCCTCGAACACCTGAAACACATCCGGGACCTCCAGGACGACACCGGCGGTCTGACGGCATTCATTGCGTGGAATTTCCAGCCGGACGATACCGATCTGGCCGCCGACAACACCCGCTGGAACGGCAGGATGGCCACCGGGTACGATTACCTGCGTACCATTGCGGTCTCCCGCCTGTTCCTGGACAACGTTTCCAGTTTTCAGGCCTCGTGGGTGACCCAGGGACCCAAGATCGCCCAGGTCGGCCTCAAATACGGCGTCAACGACTTCGGCAGCACCATGATGGAGGAAAACGTCGTCTCCGCCGCTGGTACCAGCCACACGGACGACATGAACCTTCCCACGATGTTACGCCTCATCCGGGGCGCCGGCTACCGGCCGGCAAGACGCGACACCCGGTACGAAATGGTGAACTGAAAGCCGTGCGAATGGCAACCCGCCTCGCTGTGGTCTCGTTCCTGAACACCCGTCCCCTGGTGCATGCCCTGGAGACCGGCCGAATCGAACATCGCTTCGATCTTGCCTACGACGTGCCCTCCCGCTGCGCGGAACGCCTTCACAGCGGCGATGCCGACGTTGCCCTCATCCCCTCCATCGAAGTCGCCCGCGGGCCCGTTCCATACCGCGTGGTGCCCGAAGTCAGTATTTCCTCCCTGGGGCCGGTCCGGAGCGTACTGCTCCTGAACCGCAAAGACCCGGCCGATATCCGGACGCTCGCCCTCGACGTCAACTCCCGGACGTCCGCCGTCCTCAGCCGCATTCTATTGCAGAAGAGATTCGGGTGCAGGCCCGATATCCTCCACCTGCCTCCCGACGCCGGACGCATGCTGGATCGTGCCGATGCAGCCGTCATCATCGGAGACGCAGCCCTTGCCGTGGATGTGACATCCAGTTCCGTGATCGATCTGGGCGAAGCATGGACCGGGCTGACGGGCCTTCCGTTCGTGTACGCCTGCTGGGCAGGGCGGTCCGATGCGCTGGATCCCGGTCAGACACGGCAGCTGATCCGGGCGAAGGCGCTGGGGGTCCGGGAGATCCCCGCGATAGCGGCGGACTGCGCGTCGTCCCATTCGGGTTCGGCTGAATTCTATGCCGACTTCATGGGCAACCGGATCCGTTACGACTTTGGCGAGGCTGAACTGGAGGGCCTGAACCTCTTTTACAGATACGCACGCGAGTTGGGCAGTATCGGAAACATCCCCAGAATTCGTTTCTACGCGCAATCCTGACACATCCGGCCGAACGTCGGAGGGAGGACCTTTCCCATGCCCAGAACCGGTCGTGCTTCGGTTCTCGTTGGCGAACGCTTTGAAGTCCGCGAGTATCCCGTCCCCGAACCCGCGCCGGGCACCGTCCTGTTGAGACAGGAACTGGCCGGCATCTGCGGCACCGACCTGCACAACTGGGAATACCAGAGACTGGCAGACGAGATGATCCTGGGACACGAAAACGTCGGAATCGTCGACACACTCGGCGAGGGCGTGACCCACGACCACCTGGGGCGTCCCGTCAGAACCGGCGACCGGATCACACTGGTGCCCGGAACGTCCCAGGGCGCATACGGATTCATCCCGGCTGAAGAACAGCCCTTTCTCCGGGGCGGTTTCGGCGAATACATCTATCTCTGGAACCCGGAGACCGTTTTCTTCAAGACCGATCTCCCGGCCGAGGTCGCCGTCCTGCTGGAGCCCTTCACAATCGGCGTACACGGCGTGATGCGGGCCGGCATTCAATTCGGAGACACCGTCGTCGTTCAGGGTTCGGGCGCCATCGGCCTCGTTACCCTCATTTGCGCCAAAGTCAGCGGCGCCGGCCGGCTGATCATGGTCGGCGGACCGCCCGGACGCCTGGACCTCGCCCGCGAAATCGGCGCGGACGTCACCGTCGACATCGCCGAAGTGCCGGACCCGGAAGAACGAAAACGCGTGGTCAGAGACAGCACGCCCGGAAGGGCCGGAGCCGACGTTGTCTTTGAATGCGCCGGCTTTCTGCAGGCCCTGCCCGAGGGTCTGGACTACCTTCGCCAGGACGCCACCTACGTCGAAATGGGCCATTTCGTGGACGTCGGGTCTTTCGAATGCAACCCGAACCGGATGTTCATGCGCAAGAACCTGCGCTTCGAAGCCGTCTGGGCGAGTTCACCCGACCACTTCGTGCGGGGCCTTCCCATCCTGGAGAAGAACGAATTCCCCTTTGCCGATATGGTCAGCCACACCATCCCGCTGGACCGGGTACCCGAGGGCTTCAACGCCCTCGCGGGCAGCTACCGTCTGGACGGCAGGGACGCCATCAAAATCGCGGTATCCGGAAGTCTTTAGCTGGACACTGCTCCTCACCCGGTTCCGACATCCGAATGACGCTGCGCGCGCTCCTCATCGGCCTGGCCATGGCCGTCTGGGTCAACCTCTGGCCCACCTACTCCAGCCTCATTGCGCATTCTTCGCGCGCCGACTACGCGCACCTGTCGGTGGCCCTGCTGATTCCCTTCATCTGCCTGCTCGGCCTCAACCTCCCTCTGTACCGGCGCGGCCGCGGCCTGTCTGCCTCGGAACTGCTGGCCATCTGCTGTATCGGAATGGTTGCCGCGACGATGCAGGGAGAATGGCTCTCGGGATATCTGCTGGGCGTGGTGACGGCGCCCACCTACTTCGCCTCGCCCGAGAATCAATGGTCCGACCACCTGCTGGCCAGGATCCCGTCGTGGTCCGTTGTCTCGGATCCGGCGGCCACCACCGGCTTCTACGAGAGTCTGTTCAAGGGCCAGGAGTTCCCCTGGGGCGCCTGGGCGTCGCCGGTCTTCTGGTGGGCAGGTTTTCTTGGATCGGTGCTTACCGTCAGTTTCTGCCTGGTTGTGATTCTGCGGAAACAGTGGATGGACAACGAACGCCTCACGTTCCCGATCGCCACCGCCGTGCTGGAGCTCACGGGGGTTTCCGGCTCCGAACGCAGTCTTTCCACCCTGGTCCGGTCTCGCCTGTTTCGGTTCGGCTTCTGGCTGATCGTCGCCATCTTCTGCTGGAACATCGCGACCTGGTTCGTCAGGGCCATTCCCGTCCTGGACGTACCCATGACCGTCCTCAGCCGCAAGGTGATCCGGATCGGCCAGGGGTTCCCCTACTTCGCGTTTTCCATTCATCCGATGACAATCGCGTTCGCGTATTTTACGGAATCGAGCGTGCTGTTCAGCATCTGGCTCTTTCACCTGCTGGCCATTCTGCAGGTCGGCATCTTCAATCGCCTGGGATTCAGCATCGGCAGTTCGGACATGTGGTGCTCCTTCGACCCCGCCATCGGCTGGCAGAGCTTCGGCGGTCTCACCATCTTTGCGGGATGGGGCCTCTGGGTTGCGCGAAGCCACCTGGCCGCCGTATTCAGAAAAGCATTCGCGCGTGCACAGAATGCAAATCATGCTGAAGGATCCGGCCATATCGACGACTCGAAGGAGCTCATTTCCTACCGCGCGGCGGTGTACCTGCTCCTGGCCGGCTGCGCCTACCTGCTCGTGTGGATGTTCCGCGCGGGGATGGCCGCCGGGCCCCTGCTCGCCTTCTGGTTCGCCACCCTCGTACTCTACCTGGGCCTGGCGCGCATCATCGTGGAAAGCGGCCTCGTGTACCTGAGGGGACCCATTACGGCGCAGGCGTTCACGTGGCACCTGTTCGGCATTTCCGGGATGGGCGCGCACAGCGCGGTTGCCCTCGGCCTGACCTACACGTTCTTCTGCGACGCGAAGACCTGGGCGATTACCGCCCTCGCCCACATACCAAGGCTGGGCATGGCGATGAGACCCGAACGGCGGCGCCTGCTTGCGCCCGGCGTCCTCCTGGGCGCCCTGGCCGGCGCCCTCTCCGTCATCGGTTTCATCTGCTACCACGGCTACTATGGCGTGGGCAGCTATAACTTCGGCGTGGTCAGCTTCAACGGATCCGGCGACGGCGCCGTGGGTATCTGGCGATACACCGCCGCGCGCATCCAGGAAGGGACCGCCGGCACAAGCTGGGACCGCATCGGGTTCTTCGGCATCGGCGCCGCGTTCACAGGCCTCCTGGTCTTCCTGAGATACCGCTTTCCCGGGTTCCCCATTCACCCCATCGGCTTCACCATTTCCGCCTCCAACGTGCTCAGAAGCAGCGTCACCTCCATATTCATCGCATGGCTCGCCAAGGCCCTGATCATGAGATTCGGCGGCCTCAACAGCTACCGGCGAATGGCGCCGCTCTTTCTCGGGATGTTCATGGGGTATCTTGCGGGGGTGGGCCTGGGGGTGGTCGCGGACGTCGTCTGGTTCAACGGGGACGGACACAAGCTGAACGACTGGTAACCGCTGCCACAATTCCGGTGCCCCGGAAGTGAATCGTACTTATCTTTTGGCCTCAGCCTCACACGACCCTGCGAAGCAATACAGCCGCATTCGTGAATCCCGGAAGGCGAATCCAATGACATTCGATCTTCTCATCCGCAACGGCACCGTGGTTGACGGGACCGGCCTCGAGGAGCCGTTCATTGCGGACGTCGCCGTTCAGGGCGACCGTATCGCCGCCGTGGGTCGCCTGGCGGATGCCCGCGCGGCACGTGAGATCGATGCCCGGGGCCACGTGGTCTGCCCGGGCTTCATCGACGTCCACGTGCATTGCGAACCCGCCCTGCTGACCGGAAGCCACCGGTTCGCCGGCGTCGTACAGGGCATTACCACAATGCTTCTTGCGCCGGACGGATTCGGATGGGCCCCGTTGCCTCCGGACCTTCGCGGCCAGATGTGGGAATATACCCGGTTCATCGCCGGTTCTGCCGACATCGAACTCACCTGGGAAACCATCGAAGACTACCTGGACCTCTTTCCCGGCAACAGCCCGTGCAACGTCTACCCGCAGGTGCCCCACTGCGCCGTGCGCCTCAACGTCTGCGGCTGGTCCGCCGGTCCCGCCTCCGACTCGCAGATCGACGCGATGGCCGACCTGGTGCGCCAATGGATGGAGGCCGGCGCGGGCTGCCTTTGTCTGGGCCTGGACTACCAGCCGAGCGCGAATTCGGACCTGCGCGAACTGGTCGCACTCTGCAAGGTGGCGGCCTCCTATGGCGGCATCTACGCGGCGCACATCCGAAATCACCTTCTCGGCAGGGCCGAGGCATGGAAGGAAACCTTCGAAATCTCTCGCCAGTCCGGCATCCCGGTGCACCATTCCCACGAACGGGCCGACCGGGAGGGCGCCGAGTTACTCGATCTCGCCGACCGGAAAGACATCGACCTCAGCTTCGAGTCCTACCTCTACCCCGCCGGGATGTCTCACATGACCATCATGCTCCCCATCCCGGACCAGGTCGGCGCCCCTTCTGACGTTCTTGAACACCTGGCAGACCCGGACGTAAGGGAACGCATCCTGCCACACCTTCGCGGATGGCTGGGCGCGTGCGACCAGGTGGTCGGCCATACCCGCTCCGGGCGCTACATCGGCGCCACCCTGTCGGACCTGGCCGCCGGGGCAGGCGTCGCTCCGGAGGAATTCGCCTTCGATCTCATCCTGGAGGAGGAAGGCCAGTCCACCTACATCTTCCCGTGGCAGGATACCCCCGAGACGAACGACGACACAATCAGGAACACCGTCACCCACCCGCGATTGATGATCGCGAGCGACGGCGTCTACAACGTGCGCCATCCCCACCCCCGGGGTTTCGGGTGTTTCGCGCGCGTGCCCGGCATATTCGTCCGAGAGAAGGGCCTGGTCTCTCTCGCCGAAGCCATCCACAAAATGAGCGGATTCCCCGCCCGCCGGTTCGGCCTTGCCGACCGCGGGGAGATCGCCGCCGGGAAGGCCGCCGACATCGTGATCTTCGATCCCCGGACCGTTAACGCGACCGCCACGTTCGAGAACCCCACCGCGGGTCCCGTGGGCATCCCGTGGGTGCTGGTCAATGGAGAACCGGCGGTCGAAGGCGGCGTCCCCACCGGCGCGTTCCCGGGCCGGGTGCTGCGCCGCAACGCCTCGTCCGCGAGCTGACCGGAAGGTTGCCATTCGAAAGGACGTCCCGTTATGCTGATCCTCGCCGTGGCACTCGTCCTGATCGTTCTCGCACTCCTGCCGGATCCCGCGGAGGCCGACCCCGTCTATCCGCCGGACCTGGACGAATCCGACGTGGCGCGGCTGCGCCGGAACCTCGAACCGGTTCTCACGATTTCCGAGAGCGAAATACGGCGCATCATTCCGGACCGCGCAGGCATCTACTTCGTGGACTGCCCCAACTGCGACGGCGGCGCGCAGGAGGGCCAGATCGACTGGACCATCCAGGACCCGGACCGTGTCTTCTGCAAATACTGCGGCCTCAGGTATCCCAATGAGAAATACCCGGATACCGAAATCCTGAGCGTGGTCAACCCCGCGGGCGAGACCCAGGAATATCCGTACTGGGAGGATGAAACCGGGTACAGGCATTTCTTTCAGGCCAAGGGATGGTACCGGGCGCGGGCCTACTTCGCCGGCGCCGCCCACGACCTGGCGGCGCTCTACTCTGCAACCGGAGACCTGTCCTTCGCCCGCCGCGCGGCCCTCATTCTGAACCGGTTCGCCGAGGTCTATCCCGGGTACTGCGTCCACCACGACCTGCCCTTCCGGCAGAAGATCATCTTTCCAGGAAGCCAGGGGTTTCCCTACCCGGTCCAGGACTACCGCGCCTCCAAGTGGGACTGGTGGGCATACATGGACATTCCCGAGAATCTGATCTACACGTACGACCTCATCCGGGACAGTGGGGAACTCGACAGCACGATGGTCCGGCGAATCGAAGACGGGTTCTTCCACGCCAGCGTGGCCTTCATTCGGGGCTTCCCGCCCGCCCTGGGCAACATGGACCCCACGCTGCTTCGCGGCATGGTCGCGGCCGGAAGGGTCCTGGAGGAACCGGATTATATTCACGACGCGGTCGACCGGATCGAAAAACTCATCACCGCCAACTTCTTCGTGGACGGCGTCTGGCGCGAAGGCGCGATTTCCTATCACAACCAGACCATCGGCGGGCTGCTGCAGGTGATGGAAAGACTGAACGGTTACAGCGATCCCGACGGATACGTTCACCCCGTCGACGGCGAACGTTACGATAATCTGGACCTGAACGCCCGTTTTCCCATCCTGACAAAAGCCGCGGGTATCCCCGAGCTTCTCAGCTATCCGAACGGTCGCGTGGTGCCCACCCACGACACGTGGGCGAAGGCACGGCGAAACCCCCCTGAAACATCCGGCCCCCTGCTCCTGCCCGGCATGGGGCACGCCCGCCTCGATATGGGAAGGGGCGAAAACCAGACCCAGACCCATCTCCACTTCTCCGGCGGATACGGCCACCAGCACGCCGACCTCCTGAGCCTCACCCTCTACGCGCGCGGTCAGGAGCGCCTGAGCGATATCGGCTATACCCACACGCGGCACCGGTGCTGGACCCTCTCCACGCTGTCGCACAACACGGTTGCCGTGGACGGCAATGACCAGGCATACGGTTCCGAAAAGGCGCCGTCGGACGGCAACCTCCTTCTATTCGCGCCGCACGGCGACACGTTTCAGGCCATCGAAGCCTCCGGCGACCGCGCCTATCCGGGTGTGACTTCGAGTTACCGCCGGCAGCTGATCCAGGTCGGCCTCTCGCCCGAACAGACCTACGTGGTCGACCTCTTCAGGGTCGCCGGCGGTCATCGCCACGAATACATCCTTGCGGGCGACGCCGACCACGACGGCGCGGTCGAAATCGACCTGCCTGCCGCGCCCCACGGGAACACGCTTCTCCCGGAGGGCGTGACCGCCACCCTGCCCACGGGAGAGAGCGTCAAGGGCGACGCCAGGGGACACAACCTGGGATACGCGTTTATCCGCGACGTACGCCGCGCCGACGTCAACCGTCCGTGGACCGCGACGTTCTCAAGTACGGCGGAGCCGGCCGGATCCGTGCGGGTACACAGCCTGACCCATCCCGGCGGAGACCTATTCACCGCGCAGGCGCCGTCCATCCGGAATGCCGATGAGGACGACGTCCGGCTGGACGAGATCACCATGCCGATGCTCGTCCATCGCCGCGAAGGCGAAAACCTCTCCACCCTCTTCAGCACCATCCTGGAACCCGCCGGCGACCGTCCGTCCATCACCGGCGCGGAACGCCTGGACGTGGACGGCGCCGCGGATACGGATATCGCGCTCAGAGTCGTCTCCGGCGAGGTTACGGACTACATTCTGTCCGCGACGGACGAAGGCCGGACGCTCAGGACCGGGGACCTCAGCTTCCGGGGCCGGATCGGCTTCGTGCGGGAGCGAAGGGGCGAGGTCGAAGAGATGATCCTGGTCGGGGGTACGCTGCTCGAAAAGGGCGGGCGCAGGCTCGGCGGCAGGGGCACGCGCGGCGGCGCCGTTCTGAGAACCACGCGCAAGGCCGCGCGAGACGACGTGGACGGGCTCCTCATCGATACCGATCTCCCGACCGGCGTGGACCTAATGGGCCTCACCGTCATTGTCACCGACGGCGACGGATTCACGTACGGCCATAAGATCAAGGGGTTGCAGCACCCTGAAGACGGCGGCACGCTGCTGGAACTGGAGGACGATCCGGGGTATGAAATCACCGCGGACGGCGGACGGCTTCTGTTCTTCCCCGGCCGGTCGTGGACGGGACCCGCGCGGGTCGAAATCCCCACCGTGGCCAGCCTGCGCATCAACACGTCCGGCATCAACGCCACCAGGACCGGGGACTGGATCAACCTGGTTCGCAATGCGCCTTTCACGCCGCGCGACACGTCCGAAGACGTGGTGTTTCACGACAAGCTCTGGATCAGCAACGCCTACTACCACAACAGCATCCTCACCCGGGACCTCTGGAATTCATCCGACGGCATCAGCTGGCATCTGGTCAGTGAAGCCACGCCGTACGACGGCTACAGCGAAATGGCGGCCTACAGGGACCGCATCTGGGCGGTGAAGGGAAGCGTCTGGAACTCCGCGGACGGCGTTGAGTGGACCCGGGTGCTGGAAGAAACCCCCTTTGGCCCTCGTGGTTACGGCGAACTTCTGGTTTTCCGGGACCGGATGTGGCAACTCGGCAGCGGCAGCGACGTCTGGCATACCGATAACGGCATCGCTTGGACACGCGTCACAACCGACGCGCCGTACGGAGAACGGTCGGCGGCCGCCGTGGCTGCGTACGACGGCCGGCTGTGGGTCATGGGCGGCCGTTTCGAGCGGCCCAACGATCCGCCCGAAAAAGGCTACCCACACTACACAACGGTGAACGACGTCTGGTGCTCGGAGGACGGCGTCAACTGGACGCGGGTGCTCGAACACGCCCCGTGGTCGCCACGAATGTGGTTCATTCCGAAAGTCTACGCGGGCCGGCTCTGGATCATCGGCGGGTACGACAATGCCAACTACGTGAACCTGGGGGACGTCTGGTACACCGAAGACGGCCGGGACTGGCACGAGTTCAAGCCGAAGACCCGCCTTTCCCCGCGTCACGAATCCACCTGCTACGTGTTCCGAAACAGCCTGTGGGTTGTCGCGGGCAATACCTGGCCCGTGGTGAACGACGTCTGGCGGCTGACCTTGCCCTGAGGCGCAAAAGGGGGCCGCATTCGGACAGTTAACCTCAATTCGAAAAAAAACAACAGTCAAATTGACCACAAAAAGCACAAAAGACACAAAAAGGGACCGGCGCCAAGTGGGGTATCGAGGTCGTCCATAAGGATGAAGTTTTCGTTCACGACCAGCGACCAGGTGTATCCTGGCAATCCGCAGTTTAATCGCCTTTATCGATTCGCATATATTCGACCTGACGTCCACAAAAACATACGAATCCTGGTTAAAGAAAGGATGCGACATACCCGGCATGTCCCGCGTCAAACTCGGGCTCCCCGAGACCTTCAACTACACTACCGACATCCGCCTTCGCGTTGCCGACATCAACTACGGCGGGCACATGGACAACAACGCCGTCCTCTCGCTCGTCCACGAGGCGCGGGTGCGATTTCTCGAAAGCCACGGCTACAGCGAACTGGACGTGGACGGGGTGGGTGTCATCATGGTTGACGCGGTCATTCAGTACAAGTCCGAAGCCTTCTACGGTCAGACGCTGACCTTCGAAGTCGCGGTAGACGGAATGAGCCGCATCGGATGCGACATCTTCTACCGCATTACCGACAGGGACACGGGCCGCGAAGTCGCCCGTGCCAAGACCGGGATCGCCTTTCTCGATTACGACACACGGAAACCGAAGCGGATGCCCGAAGGGTTCCGGAGCCTGTTCGCGGCCGGGGAATCTTGACAACCTCAAAGCGGTTATATATATTTAGACTCCGGTCTGAGGGTTCCGGCCCCGGACCCCGGGCGCATGTGCCGAAGTGGTGGAACTGGTAGACGCGCTGCGTTCAGGGCGCAGTGAGCCTTGTGCTCGTGGGGGTTCGAATCCCCCCTTCGGCACCAGAAAAACAACGGGTTACGCCAATCTGGCGTAACCCGTTGTTGTATATTCGGGACAACGGAATTCGATGTTCGACCGGAATCGGGATGCGATGGCAATCCGCCGCACGTACCGTATTCGGGGCGCACAATTGCCGTGAGATTTCTCCTCAGGTGTTACCGGCAGCCGTCCGGCGGTGTCATTATTGCAGAACAATGGAAAAACCGTCTACAGACTCCCAGCTGGTCGCCGCAACGCGCTCAGGAAATCTCGCCGCGTTCGAGACGCTTGTGACACGCCACGGGAACCGGCTCTTCCGGCAGGCGCTGGCATACCTGCACGCCGAAGAGGACGCACGGGACGCGGTTCAGGAAGCATTTCTGACGTCATTCATCCGGCTCGATTCGCTGGCGGACCCTCCCCGTTTCCCGTCATGGATCAGCAGGATACTTCGCAATTGCTGTCTCAACAGATTGAGGCAGAATCGCCGGCGTCAGGCCCTGAATGAGTCGGTCAGCCGGACGACGGAACGCAGTCAGATAGCTGAGCCACCGATTCTTCACAGCGTGGCACTTCGGGTGCTTCTTGCACGGCTCCCACGGCGCAGCGTTCGTGCGTTTACGCTGCATTATCTGGACGGATACACCATTCAGGACGTTGCCCTTCTGGTCGGAACGACTCAGGGGGCCGTCAAGCAGCGGCTCTACAGGGCGCGCAAGCAACTTCAGAAGGAGGTTGTACGAATGGCACGGGACGAAAGGAGCAGGAATGACCTTCCCGACGGGTTCGTCGCACAGACCATTGCCCGCCTTTTGGAACAGGGAAGGACGGATCGACTGTATTTGAGAATGGATGCGGCGCGGGCCCGATTCAGGGAAGCCCTGGAGGTTTGTCCCGACGATCCCGTTGCGACTATGGAACTGGGACGGACGAGTGACCCGATCGAAGGTGCGTCCGAAGAGGAGGTGGCAACCCTTCAACGAGCCTCAAGGGCGCTACCCGATTCTATAGACGTCGCGCTGGCGCTTGCGGCCGCGCGGCGGGATGACCCGAAAGATCAAGAGAGGACGATTGAACGCTGCTTCGAGTTGTGCGATATCCGGCTCGTGCAGTTCCCGGATGACGTCGTCGCGCTAACGGCGAAAGCGCAGGTCTACCTATGGAAGCGGGACTTCAAAGCGATGGAGGCCGTTTCCCGCCGCGCGGCGGAACTGGCTCCGGGAGACCAGAAATGCCTGAACTACCTCGCACTGTCGCTTGCAAGGCAGAACCGGTGGGAATGCGCGTTGCCCGTATATGAAAGGCTGTACGGATTGGACACGAAGACCGTCTGGGCATACGTCGCGCTCAGACAGATGGGTACATATCTGGCATTTCACCGAAACGATTGGAAACAGGCCGTTGTCATGCAGGAAAAGGTGTGGGATCTCACGGGCAGACCGAACGAGGCCGGCAACCTCATCTTGTATTACGGCAGAGCCGGGATGATACAGAAGGCCAAGGCGCTTTTTCGAAGGGTCCGACACCACCGTCATCCAGCCAGGGTCTACGAAATCGTGGGGGAAGAAGCCTGAGTGTTTTTCGTTGGCAGGGCGAACTGACGGCTTCTTCAGCGATCAGGGTTGCAGGCGGGCGATATCAACGTTGACTTCGAACGCGCTTACGGGCACCGACACGCTCCAGTTCTCCAGGACCGCGGGATGGATCTCCCCGATGATGCCGTAGCTCTCGCCGTCCACCCGGATCTCTCCGGCCCGCCCCGGGAGAAAGGTGGGATGCTCCGACGGCGTGAGGTCGTAGTCGAATCCGAGGTAGTAGGCGATGGCTTCGAGGTGGCTCTGAATCCCCGAGAGATTGGCCTCGGCGTGCGCCTCCAGCGCGGCGAGCCGGATTTCGGTGCGGGTGCCGTACAGATCGTCCGGAGCGATGACGGAAACCTCGCCCACCTCGAAGACGTGGTGGGGATAAAGGGCCTTTCGGCTCGCCCCTTCCACGCGGAGCAGCCCGGGCAGCAGGGCGTTCCGGACCGCGCTGTAGTTCTCCGACATGGGGTTGGAAATCTCGACGATCGCGGCGTCCGTGTCGCGCATTCGTTCCGTCAGGTCAACACGCGACGAGAGAATGGGCAGGAAGAGTTCCTGAAACCCGCATCCGACCATCAGGCCGCGGATGCGGTCCGCGAGGTCTTCCTCGGGCGCGGACTTGCCCACCGTGAAATCGCGGGGCAACTCGGGCTCGAAGCTGTCGAAGCCCGCGGCCACGATCACGTCCTCGATGAGGTCCACGGGATGGAGGATATCGTCCCGGTACGGCGCCGGCCGCGCCCGGACGCCGGTGGGGTCGAGCCCGACGTCCCGGTATCCCATGGCGGCCAGGGCGGCTTCGATGCTTGCATTGTCGATTCCGCCGCCGATGACGTGCCGCAGGTCATTCAGATTCACTTCCACCGGTTCCGTCATATCCAGGGGGCACAGGATCTCCCGCCCGCGCGGCGTATCGTACGGATAGACGACGTTGACAGGCAGGATGCTCCCGCCGCGGTCCGCCATGTTGGTGGCCATAATGGAAACCGAAAGGAGCACGGCGTCGAGCTCGGTGCCGGTAGCCTCGCAGAAAAGAAACGAGTCGCCCACCTCCACGGCGCCGGGGTTCCGGCTGTTGATCACGGGAGGCATGGAGAGGACGTCGCCCCTGCTGTCGGTGATTAGGGGAAATCTGCCGAAGCCTTCGAGCAGATGCGCGTAGGTCTGCCCGGTGGGGTGTTCGCTCAGGATTTCCCGAAGCGTCAGTTCGGTTTCCATGCCCAGCGGGACAAAGCGGGCCGTATCCGGGTCGGCGGCGGCGAAGTTGACGGGAAACAGGACGTTGGAAGCATCGTAAATGCCGATGGCCACGGCGCTTCGACCGCGCCCGTATCCTTCCGCCAGTTTTTCCTGTGCCTCGATGAGCTGCTCGAGGGCCGCACCGTCCACCTCGATCCCTTTGCACGCAAAGGCGGCGATGTAGGGCCGGATTCCCTTCAGGGAGGAATTGACGCGCAGTTCCAGATCCGTCGCGGATTCCTCGAAAAAGGGATAGGATTCGTGCCTGCCGTTCCGGTGCCCCCTGAGCAGCCTGGCGACCCCCTCGGACGACCAGAGGTCCGGTCGGTTGGTATCCTTCAGTTGAATCCTCAACCGGGAGTCGTCCTCGACCTTGACCTCGGCTTTGACAGCCTCCAGTGCGCGTTCGAGTTCGGAAAGGTCGTACTTCCGGCCCGCGAGTCGTTCCAGGTCCTGTCTGATAACACTAATGGTGGGCATGCATGCTCCTTTATCCGTTACCTCGCCCTCGGCATGTTCTCTCTCTCGTTCCGGATCAGGTCCAGATCGGTGCTGAAGAGGTCGCGAATGTCGTCGATCCCCAGTGCCACCATCGCCATGCGGTCGATGCCCAGTCCCCACGCGATGACGGGAACGTCGACGCCCAGGGGGCGCGTGAGCTCGGGCCGGAAGAGGCCGGCGCCGCCGAATTCGATCCAGCCCAGCGAGGGGTGCCTCGCCTGAAGTTCGACCGACGGCTCCGTGAACGGGAAATAGTCCGGCACAAAGCGGCATTGTTCCGACTGCGCGATCTCCAGCGCGAAGAGCTTGAGCAGGCCGAGCAGACTCCGGAAATTGATGCGCTCGCCCAGTACGATCCCCTCCACCTGGAAGAAGTCGGCGGCGTGGGTGGCGTCGACGTCGTCGTACCGGAAACAGCGCGCAACGGCGAAGTATTTCCCCGGGACGTCCGGCCCCGAAGCAAGCGTGCGTGCCGACAGCGCGGTACCCTGGCTGCGCAGGATGAGACGGCGCGCACGCGCGGGGCTGAATTCGTACCGCCAGCCGCGGGAGCCCGTGTCGCCGCCGTTGGCGTGGGCTTCGGCCACTTTCGAGAAGTAGGGTTCTTCGGCCGCTTTCGATCGGACGGGTTCCTTGACGTAGTAGGCGTCATGGATATTGCGGGCCGCGTGGAACTGCGGCATGAACAGGGCATCCATGTTCCAGAATTCGGTTTCCACCAGCGGGCCCTTCATTTCTTCGAATCCCAGAGAGAGCAGTTTGCGCCTCACGCCGTCAAGGTAGGCGCGGTAGGGGTGAAGACGTCCGATGACGATACGCGGGGGCTTGATGCTAATGTCGTAACGGCGGAACGATACGTTCTTCCAGCCCCCGGACCGGATCATTTCGGGTGTCAGGCGCGAGACCTCTTCGCCTGTAAGGTTGGTCTCCAGAATGCTCGCCAACGTCGGGACGCCCTGCGACGTGAGGCTGTACGTGCGCTCCAGGCGTTCGTCCACGCGGACGGCCGCCCTTCCCTTCCCGCGCTTGCTGGTCCGTTCCCGGATATATGACTGGATCTCTTCCGTGAAGCCGCCGAGATCCAACCCGGCCCCGTCGCCGGCCTGTTGAAGGCGCCTGAACAGCCCCGGTATCAGCCTCTCCACGTAGAACGCGGCCCTTTCGGGATTGGCGATGCGGATGGTTGCGCCCTCCTGACGGATCGTACCCTCCGCCTTCAGCCCGCCGAACGCGCTGCCCCACTCGCCCCTGTCAAAGCGGGTGTCTTCCTGCAGTTCCCTGAGCGTTGGCGCGGGCGCTTCCCCGGCCCGGACCAGCAGCGCAGTTTCCGGCGTCGCGCCGGCGCGGGCCTGTTCGACGCCCGACTCGGTCAGGCTGACGGTGGAGACCGTGGCTTCCGAGACGATTTCGATGAGTCCCTTGGAACGCAGCCATTCCAGCGCGCGCCGGACCTGGCCGGGACCGATGCCCGCGGCCTGTGGAAGGTCGGCGTCCGTCATTTCATGTTCCTCACGCGGCTCGAAGGCGCGCAGCGTCCTGATTTCGAGCGCGTGAAGGGACGACAGGTCGATCGTCTGATTCACGGGTTTGCTCCCTGGAATCGAGGCTTGAGATTTTCGAGACATCCGGCGTCGATGCGTTCGGAACGCAACACAAAAAAAATCCTTTCATCCCCATAGGGACGAAAGGACGTGACGTCTTCCGCGGTACCACCCTAATTGCGCCTTGCAGGCGCCGCTCTTCAGGCGGCCGCAACCGCCCCTCTCCATTGTCGGCGGGAGTCACCGGCTTCGCCTAGTAACGATTGCCGCAAACGTCCATCAGGCCAGGGGCCGAATCCGGCAATCGCATTCAGCGTTGCAGCTCGAGAGGGAACTTCGGCCGTTCATGCCGCGAGGGCGCTTTCAGTCCGGGGCGCCCCCTCCCTTTCCGGTTGGAGACGGCCTACTTTCCTCCGTCATCGCTTTGGGTGAGAATGTAGGATGTTGGACGATTCAAGTCAAGGAGAAAGGCAAAAATCCGGCGGAAATCGTTCTGCATCCGAACGTGGGTAGACGTACGAGGGAAGAGATCGCCTGCCGTGTGAGTTTTCATCTCATGCCGGAGGCAAACAGGAGGAACTTATCGGGCAAGGACGTCATCTCCCGGCTCCCGTCTTCCGTCTCCCCGGCTTTACGGAACGCGCCGCAGGCATGATTTAGAAAAGAAAGGCAAATGATGGTTCGTACTTGATACAGGTCTCTGTTTTTTGAAACAAAGCGTTATTTTTATTTTATTTACGTCCTTTTTCTTATGCGCCAGTGTGTGCAAAAACTCCGTTTATCACTCTATCGGATACCATATATGGGGTTTTTATTTGTTCCAAATCAATATATGGTATGTCATCTCGCTCAGTTTTGACTTTTTACACAGGCTCGCGCGTAAGAAAAAGGACCAAAAAGAAGCGCGCCCTTCGGCAGGGGGCCGGATTTTCCGTGAATCACTCAGGAGGCGCAAATGGCAATCGGGCGGCCTGCTAACCTGTCAGTTGTGCCCGTGCGAATGCGATGGACGGATCCACACGGAAAAACCCCCAAACCCCCGGTCGCCGGTTGTGAAATTCATTGATAGAGCGAAACCCGCCTTTTCTCCCTCTCTCCTGGTAGGAGAGAGGGTCGGGGAGAGAGGTCTGAGGGGCTGGATGGAAGGGGTTTTTGATCTTGGTTTTCGCACTTTGCTTCTCGTTCTTTGCTGACAGCTGACGGCTGATCGCTGATACCTCCGTCGGATGGGTCCGCACCCGATTCGAATTGAATATTTGCTTTCCGATACGCCGGATGTGTATCTTTTACCGGTACCGCTTTTGATGAACCTGTCTTTCTATTCTGACTCATGCAGGAGCTTCACGTGAAGGATCGACAAGCGCTTCTCCCACGGTTTTCCATAACCAGGCCGGTGACGGTGGCCATGTGCCTGGTGGCGCTGCTGGTCATCGGTTGCGTATCCTACTCGAAGATACGCCTGCAGGCCTTTCCTTCAGGGTGGGAGTGGAAGCGGCTGTGGGTGTGGGTGGACAGCCGGGATACGTCGCCGAAGGAGAACGACCAGGAAATCTGCCGGCTGTTCGAGACGTATCTCGGAACGGTGAAAAACCTCCGGTCAATGCGCACCTGGGCCGGCAAGGACTGGGCGGACGCGGGTCTGAGGTTTCGTCCGGAGACCGATATGTCCCTGGCTTACAACCAGGTCATGGACCGGCTGGACCGGCTGAAACTGGAACTTCCTCCCGAGAAACGCGACAGGACGGGGGTGTGGAAGTATAACGAGGAGACCGACCAGGAGATTATATGGATGGGCGTGGCCCCGCCAGAGGGACTTGAGGATATCCAGTCCTTCATTGAAGACAGGGTTCAACGGCGTCTGGAGCGGATCGACGGGGTGGCGAAGATTTCCTTCTGGGGGAGATTCAGGAAGGAGATCATGGTCGTTGTGCTCCAGGAGCGCATGCGTTCGCTGGGCGTCCGGCCCGCCGACGTGGTACAGGCGCTGCAGGGAGAGAACTTCGCGCTGGCGGGCGGTTATGTACACGAGGGCGGCAAGAAATACTTCATCCGCTCCTTGGCGCGGTACAAGGACATGGACGAAATCCGCCGGATACCGATCAGGCGGTCGAACGGGATGGGACCTGTCAGCGTGTCCGACGTCGGGGGGGTGTTGTTCGGAATGCCGCCGCGCCTGGGATCCTGGCGAATCAACGGTAAGGAAGCGGTCGGGCTGGACGTGTACAAGGAATCGAGCGCCAACGTCGTGGACGTATCCGTCCGGGTGAAGGAGGAACTGGAACGGATCGCCGAGGAAACCGGAGCGCAATTCAACGTCATGTGGGACCAGGGACGGGCGGTGCGGGATTCGATAGACAATATTCGAACCACAGCGATCTGGGGCGCCCTGTTCGCCTCGCTGATCCTGCTGTATTTCCTCCGCGCGGTCCGGATGACGGCCCTCATCACCATGTCGATTCCATTGTGCATCATGATGACGATTTCGGTGCTCTATTTTCTGGACTGGTCGTTGAATCTGCTGACCATGATGGGCCTGATGGTGGGGATGGGAATGGTGGTGGACAACGCCATCGTCATTGTGGAAAACATCTATCGCATGCGCGCAAAGGGAATGGATGCGCACGAGGCGTCCGTTACCGGGGCCAGCGAGGTGGGAATGGCCATATCGATGGCGACGCTGACCACGGTCGTGGTCTTTATGCCGTTGATGTTTATGACCGGAAACGTGGGGCTGACCTTTGAACTCACCAGGGTGGGAATTCCGGTGGTGGTATCGCTGCTGGGGTCTCTCTTCGTGGCGCTGATCTTCATCCCCCTTGCGGCGAAGCTTCTCGGCAGGCACGCCGTCAGGAAGGATCCGCGGTCGGTCCGGTGGATGCGGCGGAAATACCACGGAGGCCTGCTGTGGATTCTGAAACACCGGCGGGATGCTTCCCTGATCTTCATCATCCTGTTTGTTTCGGTTTTCTATCCGGCTTCGAACGTCAAGAAGACCACCGGTCGCGCACGGGTGAACAACGAATTTTTCATTCGATTCAATGCCCCGCCCTTTTTCAAACGTGCTGAGATGGAACGCGTGGCAACCCAGATCGAGGCCTTCCTGGACAGCAAACGGGAGACCTACCGGATCGAAACGGTGCGGCTGGGTTACTGGCGACAACGCGGGTTTATCCGGGTGTATTTGCAGGAAGAACCGAACCGGGACTGGTGGTACCAGTTTTACAAGAGCGTTCGAAAGAAGGTCGGTGTTCCCGTCAAGGGATGGATGACGCGAGCGGAGGTGATTGAGGACGTCAAGAAACACATTCCGCAATTCGTCGGCGTGCGGGTGATGGTCCAGACGCGGTGGCGCAGTGAACCGGGGGTCTCGGTCTATCTCTACGGTGAGGATATCGATCTGCTGGGGCGGCTGTCGGAGGCCGTGCGGCAACGGATGGAGGCGATTCCGGACGTCGTCAGCGTGGACAGCGATCTGGAGTTTGCGGAAAAAGAGGTGCAGGTGCGCATCAACAAGGAGCAGGCGCATTCGTACGGGATTTCCGCCCAGGCCGTAGGGCGCAGCATCTCCTATCAGCTTCGCGGCGTCAACCTGGCGCCGTACTACGAGGAAGACCGGAGATTCTCGGTCAGGCTCTTCATGGACGAAGACGACCGCCAGACACTGGCCCAACTCAAGAGTTTTCCGTTTCGCTCGCAATCCGGCGCCCAGGTTCCCCTTTCGGCATTTGCCACCTTCAAAATAGCGGAAGGCAGCGGCACGATTCGGAGGGAGGACGGGAAGATGCGGATGCGGGTGCGGGCGTACACAACCCAGGAGGACCTGAAAGGACTGTGGGCTCAGATCGACCGGGCGATGGAAGGATTCGCCATGCCGAGGGGATACTCCTGGAACAAGGGCGAGACCTATTCCAGGTTCCAGGAGACCGACGATACGATGTCGTTCGCAGTCACGATGGCGATCACCTGCGTGTTTCTGCTGATGGGCGTGCTGTTCGAGTCGTTCGTTCTGCCGTTCGCGGTGTTGCTGTCAATTCCCTTCGCGTTCCTTGGTGTTTATTGGGGTCTGTTCCTGACGAATACCGTGATGGGTAAAATGGCCCAGATGGGCATCATTCTGTTGATCGGCGTGGTGGTGAACAACGCGATCGTGCTGGTGGACATGATAAACCGGTTGAGGGTGGGCGGCATGAGCCGAATGGAGGCGATCGAGGAAGCCGGATACAACCGGTTCCGGCCCATCCTGATGACCACATTTACGACCATCTTCGGGTTGTTCCCGATGGCCGCGGGCTCGGCGACCATGCTCGGGACGCCCTATGCCCCGCTCGGCATCACGATGATCGGCGGCCTGTTATCGTCAACGATATTGACGCTCTTCGTCGTGCCGCTATTCTATACGTATCTGGACGATCTGAGAGTCTTCCTGAGAGGCTTTGCCCGTAACATCCTTCAGGCGCGAAGAATCGGTTAGAGGGGAGCCGGGAGACGGTAGAAGAGATCCTTGCCCGACGTCTAATTCCTCATTGCCTTCGGCACGAGAGGAAGCCTCACAGGGCAGGAAGTCTCTAACCTCTCCCGGCTTACGTCTCACCAGGTGGTGAGGTGTGGTGTGATCCTCTACCCTCTCCCGTCTTGCGTCTTCCCGCCTTTTCCTTTGTGGCTTCGTGTCTTTGTGTCTTTGTGCGAGGCCCGTTTTCGTGATTTTCTAACCCGTTCGGTCCTCGGGCGGAATGTAGCGGTTGCCCAGTTCCACGTAGTCCTCCCTGACAGGGCTGAAGATGTCCAGCACGACGGCGGGGCCGTCCACCGCGACCGCGCGATGCGGCACGTTTGGCGGGATGAGATAGGCGGCGTCCTTCTCAACCGTCCGGGTGACGTCGCCGATGGTGAGTTCGACCCGTCCCTCGATCATGATCCCGCCCTGCTCGTGCGGATGATGGTGCAGCGGCACGACCGCGCCCTCATCCATTTCCAGTAGCGAGATCATGAGATTCTTGCCGTAGGGCGCGCGGATGCGCACGCCGGGCGCGAGCTCGTTGACGGGGACGTCGTTCCAGTCGATATGGGGCATACGTGGATCCGGTTCGGGTTGCGGAATTCGGGTGTGTACGGATCGTCCCAGCCGTGCCTGACAGGGATCGCTACTGCCCGGCCCCCGGCTTCTTGCCTCGGAAATAGTCCCTCAGGACGCCGTGCTTTACGGTTTCGCCCGGAGCGGCTCTGGCCTCGGCCTCGATGGCGCCGAAGAGCTGACGTGTCATCATCTTCGAGACACTCAGGTGCAGCCGCTGGCCCACCGCTGCAACCGGCCCCCCCAGCTGCACGTCGCCGCTGTAAGTCACCTGTGTACCGTCCCCTTCGGCGGCGAGGTCGATACGCCCCTCTCCCCTGACGAATCCGGTTTTGCCCTTCGCGTCGACGATCATCCGATAGCATTCGGGCGGGTTCAGGTCTTCCAAACGGACGGTGCCGCTGTAACTGCCTCTGATGGGCCCCACCCCGGCGTTGATATCCAGTTCGTACGTGTTCTCGCCCACAAGCGCCAGCTTCCGGGCGCCGGGTATGCACCTGGCGAGGGCCTCGGGGTCGGTGAGCATTTCGTAGACGCGTTGTCGTGGCGCGTTGATGGTGTGCGTACCCTTGATCTTCACACGCTTCTCCTCAGCCGTTTCCGGGGGTTGGTACGCGAGTACGTGCGCCCGGCGGCATCAACCGGGCGCACGCGTTTAGCGTTCGAATCGATTTGAGGCGGCGGTCAGGCTGCGCGCTCGGCAGCCCTCGCAAGCGCCTGCCGCGTGAAGACCCCGGCCAGATGGGCGCGATAGTCGCCGGAGGCGTGGTGGTCTTCCTGAAAGTCGTCGACGCCGTCAGCCGCCTTCCCGGCTGCCGCGGCAATCGTCTCGGCGTTCAGCGGGCCTCCCTGCAGCGCGGCTTCAGCGGCCGAGGCCCTGTAGGCCACCGGCGATACGCCCGTGACGCCGATGCCGACCGACGCGCAGTTGCCGTTGTCCAGCGTGACCTGCGCCGCAACGCCGCAGATGGCGAATCCCGAGGCGGACTGGTGCATCTTGACGTACGCGCCGCCCGAGTTGTCCGGCGGCGTGGCGATCCGGACCTGCGTGAGGATTTCGTCCTCGCCGATGGCGACGGTGAGCAGATCTTCGAAGAAATCGCCGACGGCGACGCTCCGCTCGCCCCCGGGGCCGGAGATATCCAGCTGGGCGTTGAGCGCCAGCATGGTCGCGGGCCAGTCCGCGGCAGGATCCGCGTGGACCAGGCTCCCGCCGACCGTGCCGCGATTGCGCACCTGGGCGTCTCCGATGGCCGATGCCGTTTCCGGTAGCAGGCCGCACCTGGACTTCAGCAGCCGGTGGCTCTCCACCGCGTAGTGGGTCGCCAGGGCGCCGATCGAGATGGTTTCGTTTCCGGCGACGACCTTCCGCAGACCCGTGATGCCCCCCAGGTCGATGAGGGTTGCCGGCGAGGCGAACCGCAGTTTCATCAGCGGGATGAGGCTGTGGCCGCCTGCCAGGATCTTTGCGTCGCCGCCGTGTTCCTGAAGCAGGCTGAGCGCCTTTCTCAGGGTCTTCGGCGCGTGATAGTCGAATGGGCTGGGAATCATTGTCATCTCTCCACGTTTCGAAGATTGGAACTTCCGCTCGAGCGCGTTCACCCGTTCATCAACCGGTTACCGCGCCCCCTGACGGTCCGCGCAGGCAGTCTACGCCTGCATGAGCTTCCAGAGTTTTTCGGGACGTAGCGGCATGTCGACGTGTCGCACGCCGAACGGCTTGAGCGCGTCCACCACCGCGTTGACGATGGACGGCGTGGAGCCGATGGTACCCGCCTCGCCCACGCCCTTGACGCCCATGGGGTTCACCGGTGAAGGCGTGACCGTGTTGTCGAGTTCGAAGCGCGGGAAGTTATGCGCCTTGGGCAGGGCATAGTCCATGAACGAGCCGGTGATCATCTGTCCGCTCTCGTCGTAGATGGCTTCTTCGTAAAGCGCCTGGCCCAGACCCTGGGCGATACCCCCGTGGATCTGACCCTCGACGATCATCGGGTTGATGATCTGGCCGCAGTCGTCCACGGCGATATACCGGAGGATGTCCACTTCGCCGGTGTCCGCGTCCACCTCCACGATAGCGATATGGGTGCCGAACGGGTAGGTGAAGTTGGACGGTTCGAAAAAGTGCGTGGCAGCCATGCCCGGCTCGGTATCCGGAGGCAGATTCACGCCCCCGTGGGCCGCCATGGAAATGTCCGCCAGGGTCACGCCCTGATCGGGCGATCCCTTGACGCCGTATTTGCCGTCTTCGACCACGATGTCCTGGGGATTGCTCTCCAGCAGGTGCGCGGCGATGTTGATGGCCTTTTCCTTGACCTTTTCCATGGCCATCACCATGGCTGTACCGCCCACCGCGGTCGCGCGGGAGCCGAACGTGCCGATGCCGTATTGCACGGCTTCCGTATCGCCGTGGATGATCCGCACGTCGTCGATGTCCACCCCGAGACCGTCGGCGATGAGCTGCGCGAACGTGGTCTCCTGGCCCTGGCCGTGGGGCGAGACGCCGGTGAGAACGGTGACTTTGCCGGTGGGGTCCACACGAACGGTGCCGCTCTCCCAGCCGCCGGCAGGCATGGCCGCCGAGGGTCCCATCCCGCAGATCTCCACGTACGTGGAGAAGCCGATGCCGAGGTACCGGCCCTGTTCGCGCGCCGCCGCCTGTTCCTCGCGGAAACCCTCATAGTCGATTTTCCTCAGCGCCTTGTTCAGCGCGATCTCGTAGTCGCCGCTGTCGTAGGCGACGGCCGTACCGGTCTCGAAGGGAAACTCGTCCTTGCCGATGAAGTTCCTGCGACGAACCTCGAGGGGGTCCATATCCAGATCGTAAGCCACGCAGTCCAGCATACGCTCGATGAGGTAGGTGGCTTCCGGCCTTCCCGCGCCGCGGTACGCATCGGTGGCCATCTTGTTGGTGAAGGCGGCAACGAGCTCCATCGATACGTTCTGGAACTTGTAACAACCGCAGAGCATCAGCCCCGTGAGCGTGGGGATGGCCGGGGTAAGCAACTGGTAGTACGCCCCCACGTCGGCCTCAACGGTGTATTTGAGGCCCAGGATGGTCCCGTCGTTCTTGACGGGAATCTCCACGTCGCCCACCTGGTCGCGGCCGTGGATGGTGTGCAGGAAATTCTCACGCCTGCTCTCGATCCACTTGACAGGCCTCTTGAGCTGGATCGCGAGATGCCCGACCAGGGCTTCCTCGGCGTACACGTTCAGCTTGCAGCCGAAACCGCCGCCCACCTCGGGCGCGATGACCTGCACGAGCTGTTCGGGCCGGCTGAGAATGACCGAGAGCTGGGTTCTGAGCAGATGCGGGATCTGGGTGGACGACCAGATGGTGAGTTTTCCGTCTCCGGGTTGAAACTGCGCGACAACGCCCCGGGTCTCCAGCGGGTTCGGAACGAGCCGCTGGTGATCGAAGCGCTGTTTCACCACGCGGTCGGCCTGGGCGAAGGCGTCGTCGATGTCGCCGCCGGCAATGGCCCACGTAAAGGCCTGGTTGCTGCCGAATTCTTCGTGCAGAATGGGCGCGCCGTCCTTCAGCGCGGCCGCCGCCGAGTTGACGGCGTCGAGCGGATCGTAGTCCACCTCGATGAGTTCGGCCGCGTCGCTGGCGGTGTAGGCGCTGTCCGCCACGACCGCTGCAACGGGCTCCCCTACGAACCGCACTTTACCGTGGGCAAGCACCGGATGCTCGGGAACCTGGATACCCGGAAAGCCCTCGGGATCGGTGGTGGCGCACGGTATGGTGCCGATATTGCCTCTGAGATCGTCGCCGGTCACGACGGCCACCACGCCCGGGTGGTCCGCCGCGGCGGCAGTGTCGATGCCGCGGATGTGCGCGTGTCCGTACGGGCTTCTGAGGACGGCCACGTGCAGCGTTCCCGGCAGTTGGATGTCGTCTACGTACTGCGCAAGGCCCTGGATCAGCCGGGGATCTTCCCTGCGCTTGATTCTGGCGCCTACTGTTTTACCGACAGGCATGGGAGACCTCCTTTCAGGACCTCATCTTTTTGGCCGCGTACTGGACGGCGTCGACAATGTGCTGGTACCCGGTGCATCGGCAGAGGTTGCCCTCGATGCCGCGCCGGATCTGCGCTTCGGTGGGCCGTGAGTTGCGTTCCAGCAACTGGTGGGCGGCGATGATCATCCCGGGCGTGCAGAAACCGCACTGCAGGCCGTGGCACTCCCAGAAGCCTTCCTGAACGGGATGCAGTTCGCCGTTCTCGGCCAGACCTTCTATGGTGGTGACTTCGGCGCCGTTCGCCTGCACCGCAAGCAGGGTACAGGATTTGACCGCCTGCCCGTCGAACATCACGGTACAGGCGCCGCAGAGGCTGGTTTCGCAGCCCACGTGGGTGCCCGTCAGGCCGACGACGTCACGCAGATAATGCACAAGCAGCAGCCTGGGCTCCACGTCGTGGCTGTGGCGCTCGCCGTTAATGGTGACTTCCACGTTCATTGGCCACCTCCTTTTTGTGTGTTTCCCGATTTCGCGGATCCGTTGACGATTTTCCGCAAAAGACGGAGTCGATAGAATCAGGGGGGTGAAGGTACGCACAATCGATACGCCTGCGCAAGCGGATTTCGCCGGGCCGCGGAAACGGCGAATTGCAGCGGTATTGCACAGGCGTGGACAGGGTCGATATGCTTGCCTTTTTCGACACGCGTCTTTAATTTTGTACCGGCACTCAGGACGGTGGAACCCGGCTTCGCGTTCCGGACGGTCTGAGGTCATGCACGTACATCTGTCGGTCCTTTCACCGGGATAAAATTTCCAAGGGACGAAAAATGGATCCGCAACTCTATTACGTGGCAGACCCGATGTGTTCATGGTGCTGGGGCTTCAGGCCGGTGCTGCAGGCGATCGTTTCGGCCCTTCCCGGGTCCGTTCCGGTGGTATACGTGATGGGCGGGCTGGCGAAGGACTCGGACGATCCGATGCCCGAAGAAACGCGCGCGTACGTGCAGCAGAACTGGCGGGACGTGACGACAACAACAGGGGCGGAGTTCAACTGGGACTTCTGGCGCAAATGCAAACCGCGCCGTTCCACCTACCCCGCCTGCCGCGCCGTGCTGGCGGCGAGGACGCAGCGTGAAGACGCCGTGGCCGAAATGTTCGACGCCATCCAGCGCGCATATTACCGTGAGGCGCGGAACCCATCGGATATCGAGACGCTGACCGCGGTGGCCGGATCGCTTTCACCGCCTCTGGACGTGGAACGGTTCGAACGGGACATCAGATCGCCTGAAATCGAGGCGGAATTGCAGGCGGGCTTCAACCTGCGCCGATCGATGGGCGTGCGGGAGTTCCCGAGCGTGGTCGTGAAACGCGGCGATTCGCAGACGGACATCGTCCGCGGCTGGGCCAACGCCGAGACGGCGATGTCACGGCTGAAAAAAGCAATAGACGGGTAGACGGGAATAGATCGACGGGAGAGGGAAGCACGAAAACCGGACTCACACGGAGACACGAAGGCACAAAGAAAATCTGTTAGCTAAAAACGAGAGGCAAGATCAAAGACCACTTCTCCTCCCAGCCCCGCAGACATCCCCTGTGAGGACAAGGCGGCCAGAAGCAAACCGGGGAAACGTGTAAAGTGAAGAAAAAGGATGCTACGCACTATCTGTTCTTGACTTAGACCTCAGGCCAGAGCGAAAATGGCATAAGGCGTGACATCTCTCTTCCTTCTTCCTTTTTCCTTCTTCCTTTTTCCTTTCTACGTCTCACGTCTACCGACGAGGGATTCAGTTCTGAATAGGCCTTTGCACGAAGTGCATAAGTCAATCATTTCAAGGAGGATATCTACATGGCCGAAACCGAACCCATTTCCCAGGAGCAAATGAACGAGTTTTTGTTTACGCAGGTCGTGCTGATGTTTCAGGGGGCGGCATGGCAGCATCTGGGCAAGGTGATGAACCCCGCGACCAACAAGGTGGAAAGGGACCTCGCCCAGGCGAAGAACACCATCGACATCCTGGGCATGCTGCAGGCGAAGACGAAGGGCAACCTCAGCGACAACGAAAAAAAGTTCCTGGAGCACGCGCTGTACGAGTTGAGAATGAACTACATCGACGAAGCGAACAAGGGACCCGACGAGACGGAAGCGGCTGCCGATGAGGCCGAGGCGCCAACGGCCGAACCCGAAGCATCCGCGGAGGAGAGCGGCGAAGATGGCTCCGGGAGCACGGAAGCCGAGGCGCCGGAGCAGGATGCGTCCGCGGAGCAGAGCGCCGGCGACGCCGCTGGAGCCGAGGAAGCGGAAGCGCCGAAGGACGAGCTGGCGTCGGAAACGAAGGAGGAATCGGATTGAAGCGTTCCCTCCTCCCCTGCGCGGCGCTGATCATGTTCTGGCTGGCCGGATGCGCGTACTATTCGACCTCCGCGACCGGGGGGTCGGGTTTCCGCTCGGTGGCCATACCGCTGATGGAAAACGAGAGCCTCGAGCCGGAAATCCAGCAGGCGCTCACCGACAGCCTGATCCAGGCGTTCCTACAGGACGCGGCGCTGCGGGTCACGGACGAAGACCGCGCGGACATCGTGCTTCGCGGCACCATCGTGGAGGTACGGGACGACCCGTTCACCTACCGCGGCCAGGAGGACCAGTTCCAGATCTCGGTCTTTCTGGACGTCGGTTGTTACGACGTGAAGAACAAGAAGCTGCTGTGGGAGGAGAAGCGCCTGAAGGGATATGGCATCTACAGTGCCGCCGGCCAGCGCGAAGAAGCCCGCCACGAGGGCATCGGCGCAGCGTTCGAGATCCTGACGCGGGATATCGTGGACAGGACTCAGGTGGGTGGGTGGTAGCGAGAGACCATCGAGGATTGATACAGGGGAACATCGAAAAACAGGATAGGCAGGATAAAGGCGGGAAACCACAGAACCGCAAGAGACACGGTACACTCAATTTCGAAGGGCGGGAACTTGCAATGACAAGACAGTTAACAGCAATTATAGAACGCGAAGACGACGGTTACGTCGCCCTCTGCCCTGAGCTGGACATCGCGAGTCAGGGCGCAAGCGTTTCGGAAGCACGGGATAATTTGAAGGTGGCGTTGGAGCTGTTCCTGGAGACGGCCTCGGATACCGAGATCAAGCAGCGCTTGCATGAAGAAGTGTACGTAACCCAAGTGGAGGTTGCCGTTGGTTAGACTTAGGGTATTGTCGGGTCGTGAAACCTGTGCAATACTCGCGGGTCACGGGTTTTCCGAGGTACGGCGTAAAAGCAGCCATGTCGTTATGCAGAAGGTCACGCCTGAGACTACGATCACCGTCCCGGTTCCAGACCACAAGGAATTGCGGAAAGGAACACTCATGGCAATCATTAGACAATCAGGGCTACCACGTACACTATTCGACTAAGACACATACAAGAGCATGTAAGACAGGACAGTGTATAAGACTGTCCGTCTGTGTTTAGCTGTATTGAATTGCCGGGTTTTTATGCTTCCTGTGGCTTTCGCGATTTTCGTTGGGTTCGCAATTTCCCGCGGATTTATCCTGTTCATCCCGTCCATCCTTGTAAGCTGCCTTGCCTGTCGATTTCGAGTCTTTCCAGTTGATCCATGTTCACGTGTTTCGACTTGCCCCGTTTTGTGTTTTTTGTGGCTATTGCTGATTCTTGCGGTTTTCGTGACTTTCGCTTTTTGCGAAGTTTCTTGGGATTTTATCCTGTTTATCCTGTCCATCCATGTTTGATGGTGTTGACCTTGGCGATGGGAAGGGGGTCTTACGATGCCGTATATCGATGTTATCCCACCCGATAGGGCCACTGGCCTGTTGAAGAGGCTGTATGACGCGGCGATGAAGCGGGCCGGACGGGTCTGGGGCATCGTCTCTGTCATGAGCCCGAATCCGCCGGCGATGAAGGCTTCGCTGGATTTCTACGGCACGTTGATGCACGGCCCCTCCCCCCTCAGCCGTGCGCGGCGGGAGATGCTCGCCGTGGTGGTCTCGGCCGCGAACCATTGCGTGTACTGAATCCGCTCGCACGCCCACGACCTCCGTGCCGAGGTCGCCGGAGAGTTCGACGTCGAGAATGGCGAGGAAGCGGACCGGCTGGTGCATCAATTGGCCGCGGACTGGCGCAGGGCCGATCTGCCGGCCGCCGACCGCGCGCTGTGCGCCTTTGCGGAGAAGCTCAGCCTGGATCCGCGTAATTCAACCGCCGCGGACGTCGACGGGCTGCGCGAGCATGGCTTCGACGACCGCGCCATCCACGACGCGGTCCAGATCATCGGCTTTTTCAACTACATCAACCGCGTGGCCGATGCGCTCGGTGTCGAACCGGAGACGTTTACGAAAGCCTGGGAAAAACAGAAAAACGGCGAAGATCGGAAAAGCGAAGCATGAAACATGGATACACAGGATAGGCAGGATAAAGGAAGAGAACCACAAATCTGACGAGCCAGTACAAGCACGTGCGGACCTGACTCAAATTAGAGGAAGGCAGAATGGCGGGGTGGTCGGGAAGGGTGTGATTTCCAGATGTACGACGATAATTCGTCTCAACAGTCAGACATCATTTGTGCGCTGCGAGACGCTCGACGCGTATCTCATCTGCCTTCTGCATGGCCTGTGCGAGGTCGTAGGCGGCTTGCATCCGGTACCACGTTTGCGCGCCTCCGCCGAACACCTTGTCGAGGCGAATCGCCATCTCGGGTGAGATGCCAGCCTGACCACTGACGATATCAGACAGGTGTTTTCGGGCGACACCGAGTTTTGGTGCGGCTTCAGCGACACTCAAGCCAAGCGGTTCCAGGCAATCGTAACGCACCGAAAGTCCAGGATGCGGCGGGCTCTTCATATGCATTTTCTGTTCCTTGTGACTATAGACCCATATTAACGTCTCTTCGCGCGTAGTCAATGTAACACTTACATCGCCGACTGGCCAGTCGCAATCTTGACGCGCTGTGGCTGTTCGCACACATTTCCATCACTACAAAGAAGCATGTAACATGGATGCACAGGATAGGCAGGATAAATGCGTTTTTGTGACTTTCGCTGTTTTCGTAGTTTCGTAGATTCGTAGTTTCTTCTGGTTTCATCCTGTTCATCCTGTCCATCCATGTAGTCTATGGTTGGTAGTGAAAGGCCACCAGGAAAGAAATACACAGGATCGACAGGAGAAAACCGGGAACCCACCGCGCAAAAAATCATATATAATACAGAAATCGCTCGAATCGTTGGCAAGCCGGGATGCTTCTCCTTCATGCAGTTGAATCCATGTTGATTTTTCGAGTCGGGATTGCGTGAGTTGGTGATGAGCAGGCAGTTGACGGCAGTTATCGAGCGCGTGGGCGATGGGTACGTCGCGCTCTGCCCAGAGTTGGACATCGCGAGCCAGGGAAAGACCGCAGCCGAATCCAGGGAAAACCTCAAGAAGGAATTGGCGTTGTTCCTGGACACGGCTTCTGTCGACGAAATCACGATCCGGCTGCGCGAGTAAATGCAGATGACACTGATGCGGTGGCGTTTGGGTCCGCGCAAAGTTCTGGCTATCGGCCTGTGCAAGGACGTACGAAACATGGATGCACAGGATTGGCAGGATTAGGGCTGATAACTATCGGTCCTACGGACCTCAAGCGCCTCCTGCCCATTCTTCCCTGCATTTGCGTGAATCCCGCAAAATCACAGTTCGATTGCACAAGAGTCCTGTCCATCCATGTTGGTTGAAATGTTGACAGGATTTTTATTTTTGCGTATAATGACTATAGTTATGACTATAGTCATATAATCGACATTGGAGGAACGCTTGCAATCCATCTCAAAGAGCAAGTTGAAAGCCAACATGCTCCGTATCTTTCGCGAACTCGAGGACTCCGGCGAAGAGTTGATCGTCACGGACCGAGGTCGGCCCGTCCTGCGCATCCAGCCAATATCTCGAAGGAAAACCGTGGAAGAGGTTTTCGGCGCCATTCGGGGCGGCGTGATCTATCACGAAGACGTCAATCTGCCAACATCCGATGAATGGACGGACGTCTAATGGTGCTGCTGGACACTTCGGCGCTTGTCTTCTGGACGCTGGATCGCGATCGGCTGTCTACGGCAGCGGCGCAGGCCATCTCCGATGCCGACAGGATTGTTCTGAGCGCCATCTCCATATGGGAAATCGGCATTAAAGTAACGAAAGAACAATTGGTTATCCCATTGACCGTTCGAGAATTCACTCGCAGACTGGAGCAGGTCGATCGCGTCGAAATCCTTCCCGTATGCGTCCGGACATGGATCAGGAACCTCGTACTCGATTGGGACCATCGCGATCCTGCCGATCGCACCATCGTCGCAACCGCCAGCCTCAACGCCTGCCCCATCGTCACATCCGATTCAAGAATCCGGACGTTCTATCCGCAGACGATCTGGTAGTCCAGGATTGACGCTACCCCCCTGTCCCCCTCCCAAGGACAAAACCCGAATTAACATGGATGAACAGGATAGGCAGGATAAAGGCGGAAAACCGAAAAAGCAGGACAAGCAGACTCGGCAAAGCATCGCACAAAACAGGTTAAACTCCCCCCACCGCATCAGCCGTCGCCCGTCCCATTGATCGGTTCAACGCAGGCAGGCTTAGTGCAGATCCTCAGGGGACCGGCTCGGCTTCTGCGACTCCCCCTCAAGGGGGGAGTGATCCCGCAGAGCAGCTTCGCTTGTCGGGGCGAATGCCAGACGGTGCGGTCATCGTTCAGCGCCAGCAGACGTTGCTTCGTCAATATGACTGTTGCCCACGAAGACTCACGTCGTGTACCGGATTTCAATCGGTCTCCCTGTCACCGAATCCGCCTTAATCCTGCTTAATCCGGATCCTATCCTGCTCAATCCTGATCGTTTTTGAGTTTGTCCATCCCCATCCGTCACGGTATATTGGGAAGGATGACGACCCGGGATTTCACCGCAACCACGTTCGTCGTTCAGGACGGCCGGACGTTGTTGCTGTTTCACAAACGGCTCAGGCTGTGGCTTCCGCCGGGCGGGCATATCGATGAAGACGAACTGCCGTGCGACGCGGCCGTGCGCGAAGTCCGTGAAGAGTGCGGTCTGGAGGTGGACCTGATTTCGCCCCGCTACCGTATGGGCACGGTGGACGTGCTGAGCCGACCCGAGTGCATTCTCCTAGAACAGATTTCGGACGATCACCAGCATATCGACCTGATCTATTTCGCGCGGGTGACGGGCGGCAGCCTCAAGGTGGCGGCCTCCGAGGCGGAGGGATACCGGTGGTGCGGCCCCGCGGACCTGGAGGACGAGACGATCGCCGAAGACATTCAGCGGCTGGGGAAGATGGCGATCGAGGCCGTGGCAAGCCGCGATGTGTAATCGATTGATATGTGCCAATTAAGCCTGCACGATCGAGGGCGGTGACCGGGCCTGATCGAAGCGATTGAAAGGACCAACATGCCGTTGGCCAACGCGGTGGCGGACGATATCCTGGAGCTGATCGGCGACACGCCGATGGTCCGGCTGAACCGGATCGTGGAACCGGGCATGGCGGAGGTCGCCGTTAAAATCGAGGCCTCCAACCCCGTGGCCTCGGTGAAGGACCGGATCGCATACGCCATGATCAATGCGGCCGAGCGGGACGGCAGCCTGAAGCCGGGCATGACCATCGTGGAACCCACCAGCGGGAATACGGGCATCGGTCTGGCGCTGGTGGCAGCGGCAAAGGGGTATCGCCTGGTCCTGACCATGCCGGATTCCATGAGCCGTGAGCGGCGTGACCTCCTGCAGAGCTTCGGGGCCGAGGTCGTCCTGACGCCGGGAGCGGCGGACATGCAAGGCGCCGTGGATGAGGCGATGCGCATCGCGCGGGAGGCCCCCGAAGACACGTTCATGCCGCAGCAGTTCGCCAATCCCGCCAATCCCGAGGTACACCGGCGCACAACAGCGAGGGAGATCCTGGATGCGGTGGAAGGGCGGCTGGACGCGTTCGTGGCCGGCGTGGGCACCGGCGGCACCATCACGGGCGTCGGCGAAGTGATGAAGGCGGAGTTGCCGGGACTGCTGGTGGTGGCGGTGGAACCACAGCGCTCCAGCGTGTTGTCCGGCGGCGCGCCGGGTCTTCACGACATCCAGGGCATCGGCGCGGGATTCGTCCCCGAGGTATTGAACAGGGAAATTTACGACCGCGTGATCTGCGCCACAGAGGCCGACGCGTTCGAGACCGCCAGACGCCTCGCGTCCGAAGAAGGCATCCTCAGCGGCATCTCGGCCGGCGCGAACGTCTGGGCCGCGCTCAAGGTCGCAGAGGAGTTGGGCGAAGGCCGGCGCGTTGCCACGGTGATCTGCGATTCGGCGGAACGATATTTCAGCGTGCCGGGGTTTATGGATCACGAGGAAGCATAGCAGCCCGTTGAAAAAGTCCATCCGGGCTGCGGCCGGCCCTTGCGGTCGAAATACTGCGTTGCGCGCCCTCGCCGAATCGCAGGATGGGACTCGGTTGCGCGCCTTGTCTTCGGCCACAATGGCAAGTGTTCTGTCCCGGAAATAGATTGCCGAAATTCGGCCGCCGAGTCGCCCGGCTGGCAAGGCGCCTGAGCAAGGCGACCTGCTCACGGTCACCGAGCGAAGGCAACGCCGCCAGACGGGATGAATCGGCGGATGAATGGTGACATATTTCCGGGACGTGACACCATACCTCGCCTGCGGAGCGACTTTATCAACGGACTGATAAACACCGGCGCGGGAGACGGTGGGATGTCACCCTGGCTGTCGCTCAAGCCGGTGAATTCTTTTTTTTTTAACCACTGTTGACAGATAAACTGACCGTTGGAGACCGCCGGTCCCCCGGTGAAGGGAGCCCAGAATGCCCAGAGAACCCGAACCCTCGTGGCGCGATGGCATGCGCAGCCTGCATCCCGACGAATTCGAGAGCCTCGCCGAACTGGTCCACACCGTGTTCCGGCCCGGACTGGTCGAGGAATACCCGCACTTCTACACCCCGGCGCACGCCGGTGAAATGCGGGTGGTGGTGGTGGACGGCCGGGTCGTGTCTCACATCGGCGCGCTTCGGCGGAACGCGTCCTTATTCGGATGCACGGTGCGCACGTCGTCCCTGGGCGGCGTGGCCACGTACGAAGAACACCGCGGCAAGGGGTACGCAACCGCCCTGTTCGAGGACACGATGCGTGTCTGCAGGGAGGACGGCGTGGACTTCATGCTGGTATCCGGCTATCGCAAGATGTACCACCGGTTCGGCTGCCGGTACGTGGGCCGCGACTGGGAGTTTTCCGTGTCCGCGGAAAGGGCCGGCGATTTCGACGACGCCGGCGTGGAACTGGTCGAGGCCTCACCGGACGACGTGCCGGCGATGGCATCGGTATACAGGGAGGAGCATGTGCGGTGGATGCGGCCACCGTCAGATTACGCCCACGCATTCGACGGATTCGTCATGAACCGGCGCACGCTGGTGTACAAAGTGTGTGAGTCAGGGATCATGCGCGGATACGTGATGGTGCAGCATCCCGGCGAACGGGGAGGCAGCATAAGCGTGCAGGAGGCGTCGGGAAACCGGCGGTGCCTGACCGGCGCGCTTGGAAAGATCGTCCGGGAACTGGACATCCAGTCGCTCGGCGTCCACGTCATGGGCTGCGACCGGTGGTTCCAGGACTGCCTTCAGGCCAGGGGACTCACCGGGGCGCCGGCCAATGCATCGGGTACGGTCACGCTGATTAACTTTGAGCAATTCATGGGGCGGATGCGGCCCTATTTCGCCGAAATAATCGGTGAGACGGAGGCGCAGAGCCTGGTCTTCAGGCAGCAGGGGGACGAGATGATCTTCTCCTATGGCGGCGACCAGGTGGTGGCGCCCGACCAGGGGGCGGCGGTGCAACTGATATTCGGCACGCTGGAATGCGCCGAAGAGGCCCTGCTGAAGTCGGGAGGTCGTGCGGGCGAGATTCTGGCGGAGGTGTTCCCGATTCCCGCGCTGTGGTACGGGGTAAACTATCTGTAGACGCCAGAGACGAGGATCGGAATGATTCACGGCCCCGGTCTAAAACTCGACCGGGGCCGTTTACATGTACCCGTCACGGGTTCACTCGAATCGCGGACCGGCGCCCTTGGGTGGGAATGGAAGGGTTGCCTGCGCTCAGGCGGTGGATACGGTCGGGCGCGCCGGGCGGTACGGCGGTTCGAGCACGGCACGCTGCCCGGGCGTGAACTCGTCCAGTACTTCCGCCACACCCTCCGGCACGTGGACTCTCGAATAAGTAAGCGGTCCGGGCGAGTACTTGTACAGAATGGAACGCCGCTGGTGTTCGGCCGTCCAGGGCATCGTGCCGTGCGTGAGGGCTTCGGTGAAGATAACGGCCGAGCCGGCCTTCGCCTCCACCTGCCGCACCACGCCGATGTCTCTGTCCAGCAGGGCTACGCCCCGTGGCGTGGGATAGTTCGACTTGTGGCTCCCGGGTATGCACGAAAAACCGCCGTCTCCCGGTCCGCAGTCCGTGAACATCCAGGCGACAACGGTAAGTCCGCAACGCATTCTTCCATTGTGGAACTGGTAGAAGTGGGTCAGGTCGTCCGTGGTTCCGCCGCCGTGCAGCACGTGTCCTTCCGTGCCCTTCCGCATGATGATGCCGTACACGTGGTCAAGGCGGAAACCCTCGCGCAGCAGTTCGTTGAGATACGGTACGATGCTCGGATGGGTCAGGAGGTCCCGGAAGGGCTGGCACCACGGCTTCGGCCACGTGAGCATGCCGCCCAGATCGCCGCGGCCCTGCTGGCCCTTGAGCGTGCTGGATTTCCCCGACAGGGATTGTTCTTCCGGCCGCTCGCGGATGCGGTCGGCGTTCCGGTCTATCGCTTCGTTGCACGCGGCAACTTCCTCGGAGGAGAGTGCGTTTTCAACCACGAGATAGCCGTTGAGGTCGAAGAAATATCTCTCTTCGTCGTCCATTGCGGTCTCCTTTTTCCGGATCGGGCGGGCGAGCGAAGTGTGGCCTTCTTGCGTCTACCTTATTTCAACTCCCCGCCTTTTGCCTTTCCCTTTGTGTCCTTGGTGTCTTTGTGTCTCCGTGTGAGGCTTTTCTGTCCCAACGTAGGCAGGGAATTTTGGGAAAGGCGGATTTTGATTTTGGTATTTGCCGTTTGCCTTTCGTCTTTAGCTGACCGCTGACGGCTGAGAGCTGACAGCTATTTTTCGTGCTTGCGTTGAGCCTGTCGAAGCAGGCCGTTCTGAGCGAGTTCCCCCATTCGTTTACGTACGCGATACGCCGAGGATGTCGTTCAGTTCTTCTTTCAGTTCCGCGGGGATGTCCACGTTCGCGCCTGTTTCGTACTGGCGCCTCCAGTTCGCCATGTGGGACTCGCCAATCTGGACGGAGATCGGTTCTCCTCCGGGCCAACGCGTGAACGGGGGGCGCTTCACCCTTCCCGCATTCAGCGCCCGCTGGATGCAATTCAGAATGCGCTCGTTGGAAAGATCGCACTGAAAACCTCGGTAGGCGACCTGTACTGGCGTGATGTCCATGAAGGCGGTTTCCGTCAGTTCGTCGGATTGTAATATACGGAGTCTGTCGAATCCTCGTGTGGCAGAAGATAGCTCCGCGCATTTTCGCAATCAAGGAAATTGTGTGCCGTAACGGATTCGCGCACGCTCCTGAATCGTCGACGGGGCCCGCGCGGGCTGCGCCGGTTCCGGTTGACACCCCGGAGCACGGAGGCGTATACTGCACACCGATCGAACGGTGGCTCAATTCGTGGCAACAACACGAATCCCGCGATGCCGTCCGGCAGAAGTCCGCGGGGTGGAACACCCATCAACCATGGCGAAAGGGTTGCACTATGGCGCTAGTCGGCAGCGGCGAGTACCGGTATGAAGAACGAACCGATTGGGCGCGTCTGCCCGACGGATGGCGGTTCAAGGAGGTGGTGGACGTTGCTGTGGACTCCGAGGACCGGGTTTACGTGTTCAACAGGGGTGAGCATCCAGTCATCGTGTTCGACCGGGACGGGCAATACCTCGAATCATGGGGAGAGGGCCTGTTCGTGCGACCCCACGGCCTGACGCTGGGGCCCGACGGCATGCTGTACTGCGTGGACGACCAGGGGCACTGTGTCCGAAAGTGCACGCTGGAAGGGGAGGTGCTGATGGTCATCGGCACCCCCGGCGAGGGCGCCCCGGCCCAGAGCGGGCGCCCGTTCAACCAGCCCACCAAGGTCGCCTTCGATCCGACCAACGGAGATCTCTATATCTCGGACGGTTACGGCAACGCGCGGGTGCACAGGTACTCCTCTACAGGCGCACACCTTTCCTCCTGGGGAGACTACGGGACGGATCCGGGTCAGTTCAACCTGGTGCACAGCGTCTGTACGGACAGCCGCGGCTCAGTCTACATCGCCGACCGCGAGAACCACCGCGTGCAGGTATTTGACCGCGATGGCAATTATCTCACGCAGTGGAACAATCTCCACCGTCCCTGCGGTCTGCATATCGACGGCGACCTCGTCTACATCGGACAACTGCCCACGCAGCTCGAGGTCAACGAGACCTATCCCAACGTGGGCTCGTGCGTGAGTATTCACGACCTTACCGGCAAACGCCTCGCCCGCGTAGGCGACCCCCGTGCCGGCGAGGGTCCCGGCCAGTTCACGGCGCCGCACGGTGTGGGTGTGGACTCGCGAGGGGACATCTACGTCGGTGAGGTGTCCTGGAGCGCGTTCGGCTCGCAGCAGGATCCGCCCAGAGAAATGCGCAGTTTCCGCAAACTGGTGCGCGTTTGACGCCGGTCGTCGACCTAAGAAGCTGTCTTAAAATTTCCAGCGGTCTTCGCGCGGCTGCAAAAGCGCCGGTCGGCGTTGGGCAAATCCACCC
>JAPPJY010000061.1:0-17024 GCA_028874335.1 Gemmatimonadota bacterium
TGTTTCCGCTTATTGAAAATCCAATTCGTTGCGATTCATGAATTAATCAGGTTAGCCTCAATCTGAAAAAAACAGCAACGCGGCGACGCGATAAAACCGTCCGAAACGGGGCGCTATCGACGTAAAGAAGGACGTTTATTCCCTTCACGTCCAGTGACCTGATGTATCCTGGTAATCAGCAGTCTAATCGCCTTTATTTACAATCACATATTCGAATTAACGTCCCCAAAGACTTACGAATCAAGGTTAGGCTTTGGGCATTGCGACGTGGAAATGCGGTCCGTTATCGTGTAGTCTCGCGCTGGAGATTTCGACGCTTGCAACTTCTACTTGAGCCTCGTTAGCCCGTTTTCCTTACCCTAGCGGACCGCCGCCGCCGAAGAGGTCTTCGCCTTCTTCTGCGGTTTCTTCTTTGTTCGAGATACCCCAGATCAGGCCATGGGGATCCAGCTCGTTCAGAGGGGGGCTGTCGTAATCCGGCTGCAGTTCACTGCCGCAGATGGGGCAGCAGGCGTACGAGGGATGATAGAGGACGCCGTTCGTGCAGGTTTTGCATGACTTCACCATCGTATCCAGCTTTTCGCCGCAACGCACACAGTGCTGAAAGTATCCGTCATAGGGCGTGTTCTTCCCGCAGGACGCGCAGTTCACAACGTCATGAAGGCCCAGCTTTTCCGCCGGAGGCTGCTCGAGAGATATCGCCTGCCGGTCGGGTACGGAGACGTATTCGGCCCGGAACGTCTGAAATTTCTCGCGAATCTGGCTGGTTTGGACGCCCAGGTATTTTTCCGAAATCGTGATGGTGAAGACCAGGTTGGGCGAGATGCCCAGGAAGTGGATGAGGTCGCGTGTGTTCCAGTCCCGCTGCTCGACAATGGTGGCCTGGTGGGTCTCGCACAGGCTGAGAAAGTCCTGGATCTTCTTCCGGTTTTCCCGCCGGCGATTGTTGTCTTCCCGTTCAAATTCGTACAGGGTGCCGAAGTCGATGCGGATCATGATTCGATCACCTCTTTAAGAAAGCGGCCCGTGTGGGAGGACGGCGCCGCGGCAATGCGTTCCGGGGGACCCTCGGCAACGATCCGGCCGCCGGAATCGCCGCCGTCGGGGCCGAGGTCGACAATCCAGTCCGCCCGTTTCACCACATCCAGGTTGTGTTCGATGACAACGACGGAGTTGCCCCTGTCCACCAGCCTGTCGAGAACGGAAATGAGCGACCGGATGTCCTCGAAGTGCAGCCCGGTTGTCGGCTCGTCCAGAATATACATGGTTTTTCCGGTCGCCACACGGGAAAGTTCAGCGGCCAGCTTTATGCGCTGCGCCTCGCCTCCGGAGAGTGCGGTTGCCGATTGGCCCAAACGGATGTATCCCAGGCCGACCTCCGAAAGCGTCTTCAGTTTCCGGCTTGCGCCCGGTATGTCCCTGAAAAAGGTGAGCGCCCTCTCCGCGGTCATATTCAGAACGTCGGCTATCGTACAGCCCTTGTAACGGATTTCCAGGGTTTCCCTGTTGTACCGGCTGCCGCCGCAGGCCTCGCAGGTCACGTAGACGTCGGGAAGGAAGTGCATTTCGATCCGCCTGAGGCCGTCGCCCTGGCAGGGCTCGCAGCGGCCGCCCTTGAGGTTGAAGCTGAATCGACCCGGTGTATAGCCGCGAACCCTGGATTCCGGCAGCTGCGCGTAGAGATCACGGATGTCCGAGAAGAGGTCGGTGTAGGTGGCCGGGTTCGACCTGGGCGTGCGGCCGATGGGCGCCTGATCGATACGAATGATCTTGTCGATTTGCGACATGCCCTCGATGCGGTCGTGCGGGAGAGGTTCGGCGGAGGCGTTGTGCAGCCTGTTTGCCAGTGCCGCGTAGAGTGTCCCGTTGATCAGCGTGCTCTTGCCCGACCCGGAAACCCCGGTGACGCACACAAGAATGCCCAGCGGGAGGGAAACGTCAATGGACGTGAGATTATGACCTCTCGCGCCCTTCAATACGATCCGGCCGGTGGGTTTCCGTCTGTCCGGAGGCGGGGGGATGGTCTTCCGTCCGGACAGATACGCGCCCGTGAGGCATTCTCCGGCGGCCATGATATCCCGGGCGGCGCCTTCGGCCATCAATTCGCCGCCCTGCTCGCCGGCTCCCGGACCGAGGTCGATCAGATAGTCCGCGGCAAGCATGGTTTCCCGGTCGTGCTCCACCACCAGAACGGTATTGCCGTGGTCGCGGAGCGTTTCGAGCGTACGGATCAGCTTGCGATTGTCCCGGGGGTGCAAACCGACACTGGGTTCATCCAGAACGTAGAGTACTCCGGACAGGCGCGCGCCGATTTGCGTGGCCATGCGGATCCGCTGTGTTTCTCCGCCAGAGAGCGAGGCGACGTTTCTTTCCAGGGTGAGATATCCCACACCCACTTCCCTCAGGAAAACAAGCCGGCTGCGGATTTCGAGAAGAATGGGGTCAACGACGTCCCTGGGTTGAAGCCTGCCCTCCAGGCGATCCATGAAATCAATGGCTTCGTCGACGCTCATGGCACAGACCTGCGCGATGTTCAGCCCCTCGATCCTGACCGCGAGGGCCTCCGTTCGCAATCTGCCGCCGCCGCAGTCGGAACAGTCGACGGTACGGGCGTACGGGTCCCGCCTCGATCCGGCGTCGTCCGACCCGGCATCCGCAAGCCTTTTTTTCAGGGAAGGGATTACGCCTTCGTAGCCCAGGGTGAAATCGCCCGACAGAATGGCTTCCTTCGCTTCGGGCGGCAGGGACGAGAACGGTGCAGCGAGATCGAGACGGTATCTTTCCGCAAGCCGTTTGAGCAGATCGAGGGTCGCACGGCCTTTGGGGACGCCCCAGGGCGCAATGGCGCCTTCGGCGATGGATCGGCGCGGGTCCGGGACGACGGTATCGGGGTCGATTTCGGTCCTCACCCCCATTCCGTTACAGGCCGGACAGGCGCCGTGCGGACCGTTGAACGAGAACAGACGAGGGGACGGTTCAACAAAGCCGATGTCGCAGTTTCTGCAGATCAGCCGGGTGGAAAAGTGCAACTCGCGGCCTTCGAGGATATCCAGGACGACCGTACCACCGGAAAGCGAAAGGGCGGTTTCCAGTGAGTCGGCCAGCCGGCGTTCAATCTTCTGGCGGACGACCAGGCGGTCTACAATCGCTTCGATCGTGTGCGGTTTCGTTGGGTCAAGGCGGATTTCTTCGTCCAGGGCGCGTTCGTCTCCGTCGATTCGCACGCGTACGTATCCGTCGCGCCGAAGACGATCCAGTTCCTGATCGAAACCACCCTTTCGTTCTCGAATCCGTGGCGCCAGAATTCGAAGACGCGCGCCGTCGGGCAGGGCCAGTACCGCGTCGACAATCTCGCCCACGGTCTGCGATGCAAGGAGTTCGCCGCAGTTCGGGCAATGCGGCAGACCGGCACGCGCGAACAGGATTCTGAGATGGTCGTGGATTTCCGTAAGGGTCCCGACCGTTGACCTGGCGCTTCCCGTGGCCCGGCGCTGCTGAATCGCGACTGCGGGAGAGAGTCCGTCGATGCTGTCCACGTCCGGTCGTTCCATCACCTCCAGGAACCGTCGCGCGTGGGCGGACATCGCCTCGACGTACCTGCGCTGTCCTTCGGCGTAGATGGTGTCGAATGCAAGCGAGGATTTCCCTGAGCCGGACGGTCCCGTGATGACCACGAACCGGTTCTTGGGAATGTCGAGATTGAGGTCCCGCAGGTTATGCTGGCGGGCGCCTCTAATGCGGATCGCTTCGTTGGCGGGTGGCATGCCGGATCGGGGAGGCAAAACCCCGGTCGGATGACCGGGGCTCCGGATGGTGCGGCAGAGAGGACTCGAACCCCTACCGTCCGGTCCGAAGCCGGATGCTGAGCTGCTGCCGCGAAAATGACGTCCAAATATACGTCGCGCTGGCCGCGTCGCAAGCCCAAAAATCGCCACTTGACATTGCCTGCCAAAATCTGAAGATTATGGGCTGGTGTGCAACATCGGAAGAACCCAGGGTCGCCACTAAAATGGAGGTCACGTGGAAAACCGTTCGGCAGCGTTATTCGAAGCGGCGCAGCGGGTGATTCCCGGGGGGGTGAACAGCCCGGCGCGGGCGTTCGGCCCGGTGGGCGGCCAGCCGCTTTTCGTGGCGCGAGGACGCGGATCGAAGGTTTTCGATGCGGACAGGCGGCAATATATCGACTATGTCTGCTCGTGGGGCCCGTTGATTCTCGGTCATGCGCCGCCGGTCGTGGTCGAGGCGCTCAAGCGGGTCTGCGAGCAGGGAACGAGTTTCGGCGCGCCCACGGAAATCGAGATCGCAATGGCAGAGCTCGTCGCCGAACTCGTACCCGGCGTGGATATGGTGCGCATGGTGAACTCTGGCACGGAGGCCACGATGTCCGCTGTGCGCCTTGCCAGAGGGTATACGGAACGGGAGAAGGTGATCAAGTTCGAAGGCTGCTGGCACGGGCACGCGGACAGCTTCCTGATTCAGGCGGGGTCGTCGGCGTTGACCACGGGAGTACCCAGCAGCCCCGGCGTGACCGCCGGAACGGCGTCGGGTACCGTCACCGCGCCGTACAATGACATTGAGGCGGTCGGGCGGATCGTGGCGGAGAACCCGGACGAGATCGCGGCGGTCATCGTAGAGCCGGTGGCCGGAAACATGGGTGTGATTCCGCCGGCGGAGGGGTTCCTGCAAGGGCTGCGCGAACTCACCGTCGAGTCGGGCATCGTACTCATATTCGACGAGGTGATAACGGGTTTCCGCATTCATCCGGGCGGCGCCCAGGGTTTGTACGGGATTACGCCGGATCTGACCACGCTTGGGAAAATCATCGGCGGAGGCCTGCCGGTGGGCGCGTTCGGCGGCCGGCGCGAGATCATGTCCCATATTTCGCCGCTGGGCATAGGTGTATCGCAGGCCGGTACGCTTTCAGGTAATCCTCTTGCAATGACGGCCGGTTACGAGACGCTCGGGCAACTCCGAGAACCGGGCGCCTACGAGGCGCTCGAGGGTAAATCCGCCGCACTGGAAGCCGGTTTCCGTGAAAACCTGAAGTCGCTCGGGCTGCCCTTTCGTCTGAACCGGGTCGGGTCGATGATGACGCTGTTCTTTACGGACCGCGCCGTGACACGATACGCAGCCGCCGTGGCGTGCGACCAGGACGCCTTCGCGCGTTACTTCCGTCTGATGCTGGATCAGGGCGTGTATCTGGCGCCCTCCCAGTTCGAAGCCACATTTGTCTCGCTGGCGCATACCGATGAGGATATAGACCGAACGGTTAAAGCGCAATACACGGCCCTGAAAGAATGCGTGGCGTAATCCTCATATTGTTGCTCGGTCTGCCGGCGTGCGGCGGCGACAACGAACACTTTACGCGGCTCCGGGCCGGAACGCCCCGGGAACGCGAGGATGCGGCGGCATACCTGGGCGCGCACCGCGTACCCGGGGCGGTTCCCCATCTGCGGCAGGCGCTGCGAGACACGGTTCCGGAAGTGCGGGCCAAGGCTGTCTGGGCGCTGGGGATGCTGGGCGCGGGCGAAGCGCTTCCCGATCTGGTGCCGTTCCTCAGAGACGGCAGCCGCCGGTTACGCCAGCAGGCCGCCGTCGCAATCATGCATATCGAACAGCCGGAGGCCATTGCCGTTCTTGAGCTCGCAATGCGGACGGAGAGAGATCCGTGGGTGAGGAGCGATCTGGCGAGGGCGATAGCGCATCTCAAGCAATTCGTCGGGGAATCGGATATTGCGGAAGGCACGTTTCGGTAAACGTCTCCGGGCCGCGCCGGCGTGGCATGATCAGCTGTCGAGGCGCCGCCGGAGCCTGAAGTTTCGACCCGCGAATCGAACCACCTGAAAGAGGATTTTCTACAATGAAGAGTCGGCTGAAAGCGCACCTTCGCACGGCATGTCTGACAGGTCTCCTTCCATTCGCCTGGTCGACGTCCGGCGCCGCGTCGGACTGGACCCACTGGCGAGGGCCCTTGCAGACCGGCGCGTCTACGGAAACCGGCCTGATTTCCAGTTGGTCTCCGGACGGGGAAAACCTGATCTGGCGGTCGGAGTTCATCGGCCGGTCCACGCCGGTGATCCTGAACGGGCGGGTCTATGTGATCGGAAGAACAGGGGAGGGGGTAACCAGGCAGGAACACGTCGCCTGTTTCGATGCGGAGAACGGACGGCTGGTATGGGAGCGCAAGTTCAACGTGTGGCACTCCACCATCACGTTCAACCGCCTGGGCTGGGCGAATCTGGGCGCCGACGGGGAAACCGGCAACGTGTACGCGCACCTGGTGAACGGTCTCCTGCTCTGTTTCGACGGCGATGGCAGAATCCTCTGGACCCGGTCGTTGACCGAGGAGTTCAACAGGTTTTCCGGCTATGGAGGCAGGCTGCATACGCCCGTAGTCGACGGAGACCTGGTCGTCATCAGCATGGGTAACCGGGGCTGGGCGGACCGTCCTCCCTCCCACCGGTACATGGCCTTCGACAAGCGGACCGGAGAGACCGTCTGGATGGCGCGCCCGGGCGGGGGCGGGCAGGCCGATCTTACCGTATATTCCACCCCGGTGGCAGCGACCGTCGACGGCCAGCGGGTGCTGATAGCGGGCAACGGCAACGGAGGAATATTCGCATTCAAGGCTGCGACGGGTGACGTCGTCTGGGGGTTCCCCCTGAGCAGGCGGGGTATCAACACCTCTCCGGTTGCGGCTGACAATCGCGTGTACGCGACCCACAGCGAAGAAAACGTGGACAATACCACGATGGGTCGGGTAGTTTGCCTCGACGCGGGAACGGGAAGAGAGATCTGGCGCCAGGACGGGATCGCGGCGGGGTATGCTTCTCCGGCCCTTCACGCGGGGCGTCTGTACGTCGTTGACAATTCGGCGAACCTGCACTGCCTGGACGCGGAGTCCGGGCGGAAATACTGGGAGCAGAATATCGGCACGGTGGGCAAGGGTTCTCCCACGTGGGCCGACGGTAAATTATACGTCACCGAAGTCAACGGCGGATTCCGGATTCTCAGGGTGGAGGATAAGGGTGCGCGGGTACTGGATGACAGGAAGATCACGATGCCCGCCGGAAGGCCCGCTGAAATCTATGGTTCGGTCGCCGTCGCATACGGTCGGGTCTACTTCGCAACCGAAGCGGGCCTGTTTTGTCTGGGCGACGGGGATGCGTCGTTCACGACCGGGTCAACGCCGTCTGCAAGGCGCCCCCGGGCGCCGTCGGGCGGCAAAACGGCGTCGATTCTTGTCGTCCCCGCGGAGAATACAATGACGCCTGACGAGGTCCTGCCACTCAGCGCACGGGCGTACGACGAACTGGGCCGGTTGATTGGAGAGGCTGACGTGACGTGGTCCCTCGAATCGCTGGACGGACGGATTGAGAACGGCCGGTTTTCACCGGCGAAACGGGGACAGGCCGGATGGGTGGTTGCCGCGACCGGGGGGCTGACCGCGCGTGCATGGGTACGGGTGGCGCCCGAGCCGCCCTGGACCGAAGACTTCGAGGGGGTCCCCGCCGGCAAGAATCCGCGCCAATGGGTATGGGGCGGCCGGGGGTTCAAGGTCGAGGAACAGGACGGAAACAAGGTCCTGGTGAAGCCGCCGGCGGCGCGCGGACTGGACCGGTCCAATCTGTACATCGGACCGCCTGAAATGTCGGGATATACCGTCCAGGCCGATCTGATGGGCGGCAGGCGCAGGCGCTGGCTGCCGGACATGGGTCTGATCGCTCACCGGTACATCCTGGATTTGCAGGGCGCTTACCAGCGGCTGGAAGTCCGGTCCTGGTCGTCTGATTTGAGGATGGTTCATCGCGTGGCGTTCGAATGGGAACCGGACGTCTGGTATACCATGAAGATGCGAGTGGACATCGATGGCGGTCGGGCGATTGTCAGGGGAAAAGTCTGGAAGCGGAGCGACCTGGAGCCCGAGGCCTGGACGATCGAGGCGGAGGACCCGCTTCCCATACGGGAAGGCAGCCCCGGGCTTTACGGATACTCGCCGGCGAACATTTACTATGACAACGTAAGCGTGTACTGAACGGGCATCCGGCCGGATGCGAAGGCTGAAGGCAACCATCCGGACGTCCGGTTAACCTTGATTCGTAAGTCTTCGGGGAGGTTAATTCGAATATGTGCTTGTAAATAAGGGCGATTAGACTGCGGATTACCGTGATACACCAGGTCACCGGACGTGAATGGAAAAAACGTCCTTCTATACGTCGATAACGCCCCGTTTCGGAGGGCTTTATCGCGTCGCCGCGTTGCTATTGTTTTCGGATAGAGGTTAATCGCCAGATTGGCGTCAACAAGAACAACGATACCCGGAGAAGAAGACAAAAATGAAATCTGGATGGATATACTTCGTCGCATCTTTGCTGTTCTGGCCGGCTTCGGGCGCGCGCGCCGAGGAGACCGCGATGTGGGGATTTACACCCGCCCGAAACCTGGTGTCCGACGAGAAGAATCTGCCAACGGACTGGAATACGGAGACGGGAGAGAATGTCAAGTGGAAGGCTGCCCTCGGCTCGCAGTCCTACGCCGGGCCCGTTCTGCTGGGCGGCAAGGTGTTTATGGGGACCAACAACCACGCCGAACGAAATCCCCATATCAAGGGTGATCGCGGCGTGGTGATGGCATTCCGGGAATCCGACGGGGCATTCCTGTGGCAGTCGGCCCACCCCAAGCTGCCCGCGGGACGTGTGAACGACTGGCCGCTGCAGGGCGTTTGCTCGACGCCGTTTATCCAGGGCGATCGTCTGTTCTACGTTTCCAACCAGGGCCGGGTGGTCTGCGCCGATACCGAGGGTTTTCTGGACGCGGAAAATGACGGGCCGTACCGCAGCGAAGACGTTACAGGCGCCAATGGCGTGGATATCGTCTGGGAATACGATATGATGGAGGAGCTGGATGTATTCCCGCACAACCTGGCCACCTGTTCACCCGTCGGCGCGGACGGGATGCTGTTCGTGATCACCAGCAACGGGGTGGATGAAGGCCACGTGGCCATCCCTTCGCCGTTTGCGCCCAGCTTTCTCGCACTCAGCCTGAAGACCGGTGAGCTCGTCTGGGAGAAGGCCTATCCCGGCACGAATATCCTGCACGGGCAGTGGTCCAACCCGGCCTACGGAAAGATCAACGGATCGCCTCAGGTCATCCTTCCGGGAGGGGACGGTTGGGTCTACGCAGTGGCGCCGAAGACGGGCGAATTGATCTGGAAGTTCGATTGCAATCCGAAGGACTCCGTGTGGGAGCTTGGCGGACGGGGCACGCGCAACGCGATCATCGCCACGCCGGTGATATACGACGACAAGGTCTTTATCGGCGTGGGGCAGGATCCCGAGCACGGCGAAGGGGTGGGGCATCTCTGGGCGATTGACGCCACCGGAAAGGGCGACGTCACCGGCACCCACGCCGTATGGCATCTGGGAGGCAAGGATTTCAACCGGACGATGTCAACGGTCGCCATCCACGACGGGTTGCTTTACGCGGCGGACCTGAGCGGATTCATCTATTGCCTTGATCTGAAGACGGGAAAGCCCCACTGGACCTACGATGCCTACGCCGCCATCTGGGGATCGCCCTTTGTGGCGGACGGAAAGGTCTACATTGGCGACGAAGACGGTGACGTGATGATCTTCAAGGCATCGAAGAAGCTCGAGAAAATCAACGAAATCAACATGGGCAGCGCGGTGTACACAACACCCGTTGCGAAAGACGGCGTGTTGTACATCGGGACCCGGAATACGCTTTACGCCATAGCTGAATAGAACGCGGCGGCAATGATGCCTTGCCCGGTAGTCCTATCGCGACCCTCGAGGCTGGGATGTCTCTGAAGAGGAAGGTGGTTCTGATAACCGGAGGCGCCTCGGGCATCGGTCGCGCTGCGGCGGTCTGCTGTGCACAAGCAGGCGCGCGCGTGGCGGTGGCGGATTGCGACAGGGACGGCGTTGCGGCAACGATTCGTGAAATCGAAGGTTCGGGGGGCGAAGCCCGGGGATTCGAAGTTGACGTTCGCGCGGAGGGCGAGGTCCGGACGATGGTGGATAGCGCGGCCCGTGCGTTCGGACGCATCGATGGTCTGATTCACTCCGCGGGCATTCTCGAAGGAGCGCTGGTCCCGGTCGACCTGTTCGAAGCGGATACATGGGATCGCGTATTGGACGTGAATCTGAAGGGCAGTTTTCTGCTTTGCAAACACGTGACGCCGGTTCTGGAGCGGTCCGACAGGGGGGTGATCGTGCTGGTGTCATCCGGCGCCGGCGTGCGGGGCGGCAGTTCCTCGGCGGCATACGGATCGAGCAAAGGCGGCGTACACGGGCTTTCCCTCGTGCTCGCCCCGCAGCTGGCCTCAAGAGGAATCCGGGTGAATGCGCTGTGCCCCGGAAGCCTCGATACCCCGCTGAAGATGGAAGTACTCAGGAAGCAGGCGGACCGGGAGGGGCGGTGTCTGGAAACAATGAGAGCGGGGCTGGGAAAGCCCGAGGGTGTGGGCAGGGTGCTGGCGTTTCTGGTTTCAGACGATGCGGACTACGTGAGGGGTACCGTCTTTACCAGATGACCCGGCGCTAACAGCCCGTTGAAAAAGCCCATCCGGGCTGCGGCCGGCCCTTGCGGTCGAAATACTGCGTTGCGCGCCCTCGCCGAATCGCAGGATGGGACTCGGTTGCGCGCCTTGTCTTCGGCCACAATGGCTCGGCCTCGCCTGCAGAGCGACTTTATCAACGGACTGCTGGGCGCCCGTTTCCGGACGCGTGCCTGTGGAGACGGCTTGAAACGATGAAGCGATAAACTGGTAATGCCGGCCACCGGAAGAGGACCGGCAAAACGGAAAAGCGAGGTAGCGAATGCAGCGCACGATGAAGATCGCGCTGATCGGCGCGGGGATGTTCGGCGGCGACGTACACGCCAGAGCATTCGCCGATCTGCAGCGGATGGGAATCAGTGGAAACCTCGGGCGGGTCGGTCTGGATCCGTGGGCGCGGGACCTTGCCGATGTACAGTTCGATCTGGTGGCGATGGCCACGCGGTCCCGGTCGTCCGCGGAACGGGCGCGGGAGAACTTCAGGGCATCAACGGGGCGCGAGCCGGGCGCCTATTGGGGAGAAAAGCCGTGGGAGGACGTGCTGCGCGACGTTCCCGATCTGGACGTCATGGCCGTGGTCACTCCAGACCATCTGCATACCGAGGTGACGCTGGCCGCACTGCGGAACGGAACGCACGTGGTCATGGAAAAGCCGATGTGCCTGTCGATCGAGGAGGCAGACGAGATCATCGAACTTGCCGACGCGAAAGGGCTGGTGGTCTGCGTGGATATGCACAAGCGATACGATCCCGACCATCTGCGCGTCCAGCACGATCTCTCCAGCCGCATCGGAGATCCGCTCTACGGGCAAGCAGTACTCGAAGAGCCGCTGGAGGTGTCCACGAGTACGTTCAAATGGGCCGAGCAGAGCGACCCGTTCAGCTATGTGGGCCCACACTGGACGGACCTGATTTACAACTATTTCAGGAGCAAACCGGTCGCGCTTTCCGCTGTCGGGCAGAAGAAACGGCTGGTTCGCGAAGGCATCGACGCCTACGACGCGGTTCAGGTGCGCGTGGAGTTCGATAACGGTATGAGCATCTATTTCCACAACAACTGGATCACGCCCGACGATTTCGAGGGACCGGTGAACCAGGGCCATGAAATCGTGGGTACCGACGGCAAGGTGGAGTCCGATCAGCAGTACCGGGGACTGCGTTTCTGGTACAACGGGGGCGGCAGCCGTACGGTGAACAACCATATGACGCGTGACGTCAGGCGCCCGGATGGCTCGGAGGCGTATATCGGCTACGGCGTGGACAGCATCACGGTTGGGCTGGTCGCCGCCTGCCGCATCAAGTTCCTGGGGGAGACGCGCGAGGACGTGGACGGGATCTACCCAACCGCGGCGGACGGGCGGATTACGGTTGCGATCGTGGACGCGGCGAGGCGGGTGCGGGATCTGAACTTCAAGTATCTGCAGGAAGGCAAGGGGACGCCGGTGACGGCCCGGTTCGGCGAAGACGGCATCACCATTATCGATCCCTGCAGGATAGACGAGGGGCCGGAGGCGGTCTTTCAGCGGATTTACGAAAAGCCAATATAGTAGCGGAGCGAATCGGGTCGTGAGACGCCGTGCCGACGGGTTCGGACGGCAGCTTGCGGCCCGCTGTTCAATTCAGGAAGCTTTTCAGGAGGATGCGATGGGAAGGGAGTTCGATATCACACCCCGGGACGTTCCCCGCGTTGACACGAAATACAGGCGAATCGTTTCCGGATTGCCGCATCCGGAGTCGGTTCCCGTGCTCGAGGCGTTGCGAACTTTCGAGCCGACTTCCATGCGGGGGCAGCCACCTGTCGTATGGGACCGGGCGGAGGACGTCCGCGTTTACGACAGGTACGGAAACATGTGGCTGGACTGGAGTTCCGGGGTGCTGGTGACCAACGCGGGCCACGGAATGCCGGAGGTGAGGAAGGCGATTCTGGATCAGGTCAACAACGGACTTCTGCACAGTTACGTGTTCCCCAACGCCGCGAGGGCTGAGCTCGCCGAGTTTCTGGTTCGGCTGGCGCCGGAGGGGCTGGACAAGGTGTTTCTGCTGACAACGGGTTCGGAAGCCACTGAAAATGCGATCAAATTGGCGCGTACGTGGGGGATCGCACAGGGCGGGAGCCGAAAGATCGGGATCGTTGGCTTTGAGCGCGGGTTCCACGGACGGACGCTGGGGGCGCAGCAGGCCGGTGGCATGCCCGGACAGAAGGATTGGATCGTCAATGAGGATCCCGCCATCGTTCAGGCCGCTTTTCCGGACGGATACTGGACCGGGAATACCGATTTCGACCACTTCTGCATAACCCTGAACGAAAGGGGAATTGATGCCGACGACGTCGCCGGAGTGATCGTGGAGACCTACCAGGGCGTGGGACCGGACTTCCTGCCGGTTGAATACGCGCAGGCGCTGGCCGAATGGTGCCGGGCGCATGGGGCTCTGCTGATCTTCGACGAGGTCCAGGCGGGGTTCGGACGAACCGGAACCATGTGGGGTTTCGAGCACTACGGCGTCACGCCCGATATGATCACGTTCGGCAAGGGCGTGAGCAGTTCTTTGCCGCTATCGGGCGTGATCGGCCGGACTGAAGTGATGGATCAATATCCGCCCGGGTCCATGACCAGTACCCATACAGGAAATCCGGTCTGCGCGGCGGCGGCGCTGGCCAGCCTGAAGAAAATCGTTGGGGACGACCTGGCCGGAAATGCCGCCAGGATGGAGCCGGTGATGATGGACGGACTGCGAGCGATTCAGGCGCGTCATCCGCGCGTGATCGGCAATTGTACGGGGAAGGGACTGGTTGCGGGGTTGCAGATGGTCAGGCCGGGTGTGAAGGAGCCCGATCCGGACCTGGCATTCGACGTGGTGGAACGCTGCTTTCACAAGGGTCTGCTGTTCTTCGCGCCGGTGGGGTCCTGGGGGCAGACGGTAAAGATCTCGCCGCCGCTCACCATAACCGAAGACGCCGTGGCCGACGGGCTGGCGGTTCTGGGAGAGTCGGTGGACGAGGCCGTTGACCAGGCTGCAGTAGTTTGACGGGAAGCCCAGCCCGTCGGGTCGAAACGGTATAAGTCATGAGGAATGGCGGGCGATCGGGATCGTCGCTCGCTTTCTTTCTGTACGGAGGAACGAAAATGGATCTGTATGAGAAGTACCGGTTGACCCGCGTCATCAACGCCTGCGGGAAAATGACGCATCTGGCGGGGGCTGTCGTATTGCCCGAGGTGATCGAAGAGGTGACGCACGCGATGGGCTGCTTCTACGATCTGGATGAGCTCCAGGCGCGCGCGGGAGAAGTGATCGCACGCGCCACGGGCGCGCAATGGGGGTGCGTGACCGCCTGTACCGCGGCAGGCATCACGTTGGGCGTGGCCGCGTCCATGACCGGTAACGACCTCGGCCGCGTCTGGCAGTTGCCGGACACAGCCGGGATGGCCAACGAGGTCGTGATACAGAAGGGCCACGCGGTGAACTTCGGCGCACCGGTAACGCAGATGATCCGGCTGGCCGGCGCCGTAGCCGTGGAGATCGGCACAGTGCACCGCTCCACCGAGGAGCATCTGAGACACGCCATCGGAGACCGGACGGCGGCGGTGGTCTTCGTGGTCTCTCACCATACCGTCCGGTACGGCGCCCTGCCGCTGACGCGGGTGGTCGAGATCGCGCACGATCAAGGCGTGCCCGTGATCGTCGACGGGGCGGCGCAGTCGTTCGTCATCAGAAAGATCCTGGATACGGGCGCAGACCTGGTCGTCTGCAGCGGCCATAAATATCTATCGGGAACCACGGCGGGCGTGGTCTGCGGCCGGGAGGATCTCGTGCGGGCGCTGAACCTGCAGAACAGGGGGATCGGGAGGCCGATGAAGGTAGGCAAAGAGGGAATCGTCGGCGCGATGGCGGCGCTGGAGTATCGGATGCGTCTGGACGTGGCGGGCTGGGAGGCTGAGCAGAACCGGAAGATGGACCGGGTGATGGCGCGCCTTGAAGGGATAGACGGCGTCGGTCTCAGCGTGGACCCGGATCCCAACGGCAACCCTTTCAGCCGTGCGCGGGTAACCGTGGATGCTGAGAAGACGGGATTGAGCGCCGCCGTGATCAACCTCGCGATGATGGATGGAGATCCTTCCGTGCGTCTACGGGCGCACCATACCGACGAGGGATATTTCACGGTGGACGCGATGGAGATGACAGACGAAGAGGTGGAACTGACGTGCGACCGGCTGGTGGGGCTGCTCTCGGCGCCGCCTGCCGAAAAAGCGATGCTGAGGGAAAAATTCGGCCAGGAGGCTACAGTACCGGCGCAATGGTCGTGGCTGCGCTGATCTCCCGGTTCGACATGGACCGACAAGGCGAACCACATCCGAAGGGTGCCCCGGGGAGGCGCTCCGTCGTGCGATCTGTTTCCCAAGGCCTACAATTTCTCAATCCGGATGTTGCGGTATTTCGCGCCCGTGCGCTGCACCTCAAGCCAGATGGATACGGGAAACTCAGGCATGAAGGGATGACTCAGCTGCACGTTTCCGGCGCTGACCGTGAAGTCCGACCCGTCCACGGTGCAGACCACGTCGTACCATCGGCCGGCTTCAATCTGAAAATCCGCATCGGATTCGACCTTCCAGGGTCCGTAGATGCCGGATTTGTCGAAGACCTTGCGGCCGCTGTCGATCTGAATCGTGTGCGGATTGTCGTCATCCATCGCCACCAGCATGTTGTCGCCCGCGGCGTCGACGAAGCCCACGATCTTGCCGTCGCTCCTTGACCGCTCGAGGAGCAGAATCTGGTAGCGGAGTCGAAACGGCCGGTCGACGATCCTCTCGGATATCAGGTAGTGTATCCGATTCGAGGTGGCGCACGTTATCGCTCCGTCCTGAACGGTCCACTGTTCCGAGAGCGGCCACCACTCCTCCAGCGTTTCCCCGTCGAAGAGATCCGCGCTGTCACCCTCCACAGTTTGCCATCGGTCCTCCTTAACGTCGCCGTTCGACAGCAGGACGGCGAGCAGGACGACGTTTGCCAGAAGGCTGGCGGCGGTCACCGCTTTCATTTTCATCAATCCGATTCTCCTTCCGGTTCCTGTTCAAAGAGTAAGCCGCCGCCGAACATCCGGGCGATGTCGTTTCGGATATCCTGTTCGGTCAGCGGCCAGCCCGTGTTCCTGAGCGCTTCGTACTTGCGGACGAATTCCGGGGCGATGGCTCTGATGGAATGGGTCCATTTGTAGAGCAGCTGGTCCAGCACCCGGGCGTCGGAGTGCTGGGGCACGAATCCGGACCCGAGCAATTCAAGGCGTTCGGCCGTGATTTCTCGAATGATGCTGGGGTTGTTCAGGAACCACCAGCAGCCGAAGGGCGTGACGTTGGGGAATTTCCTGGCGGCCACGCAGAGTTCGTGCTGGTTCTCGCGGGAAAGCAGCGTGACGAGGAAATTCACGTCCGGCCATTCCCGGGCGATGTTCTCGAGAAAGGAAACGTCCCATTTCCCCATGCCGTCGCCCCCGTCCAGCAATTGGGGGTTGACCCCGCGCCTGACGCCGACCATCATGGCTGCCGGAATTCCACGTTCGCGGGCCGTGGGGAAGACTGCGACGTCCAGCAGTTTCGAAACAGCGGACTCGGAAGGATAGGCGAAGTCAGGCGGGAGGGAGATGGCCAGGTAACGGGCATCCATTCTCTCGATCCAGTCGGCGAGGTAACGCCGAAGTTCCTCAATTGTCCGGGGCGAGAGATCGTCTTCCACTTCGTAACCCAACGCCCTTAATTTCGCCGCCGCCGCGGGCCACCCGGCCAGGGCGCTGTCCAGCCGGAGGGCGGCTTCAAAACGGGGGTCCCGCTCGAATCCTGCGATCCAGGCCGGACCCTCCAGGTCGTCCAGCGGGTCGTTGGTCATATAGACGCGGGAGACGCCGGACTTGCGGAAGACAAGATCGACGTAGTCTTCCGGTTTTGTCTCCGAAAACAATGCGCGGAATTCGGCCAGGCTGTCCGACCGGGGGTTCAGGCCGAGCGCCGACATGACGGTCACTACGCCGAGTTGGGCTTCGGAGAGCGGGCTGCCGGTCCCCGCGAAGAGGGTGCGCCAGACGACGTCGGCCTGGCGGGGTTTCGACAACGCATTGAACTGTGCGACGGAGGTCCCGGATGAAAGTTGGCGGCAGGTTTCGACCTTGAGGTAGTGGTACGTAAGCAGTTCGTCCGGCCCCATCAGACAGAGCGGACCCATTTGAGTCGGATAGAGGTGGGTATGGATATCGACGATCGGCTGATCTTCGAAAGCCCGGGCGACCGCTTCGCCCACGGAGAAGGCGGCAGGGGATGACATCAGGCTTCCTCAATTGGAGTGGCCGAAACCCTGGTCGTGCAAGAGCCTGGGCGGTCGCACATTGCCGAATGGAAAGGCTTTCCGGAATCTGCTTAGAAAATAACACGAAAAACTGCGAGACTACGAGACTACGAAAG
>JAPPJY010000061.1:17124-38960 GCA_028874335.1 Gemmatimonadota bacterium
GCGAAACTACGAATAGACGAGACTACGAAAGGCGAAACTACGAATAGACGAGACTACGAAAGGCGAAACTACGAATAGACGAGACTGCGAAACTGCGAAAGACGAAACGGCAAAACTACGAGACTGCGAGACTACGAGACTACGAATAGACGAAACTACGAAAGAACGGGAATACATCATACACTCTTGGCCTCGTCACCTCTTCGCCTTTTCGTATTCTCGTATTCTCGTATTTCGGTAGCTGAAATCAATTGCCACAAGAGGCCCGGAACCACAATGTTGCGCGTCAGCCTGGCAGTGCAACGATTTTCATCATTATGGGTGCCCCATGCGGGGCATGACAACTGCTTTCAAGATGTTTGTATGAGATATCCCTTGTGCTTGTCCACCACGTTCATGAGGGGTTCTTCAGCCAGGTAGCGCCGAAGGTTCTCCTTGAAGATGCGAAGGATATTTCCGCGACCCTCGGGAGAGTACCCGGCGGAATGGGGAGCGAACACGGCGTTGGGCATGTCCCATAGCGGGCTGGAATCCGGCAGCGGTTCCTCTTCGAAAACGTCCAGGCCCGCTCCGGCGATTCGTTTCTCCCGGAGGGCGCGGACCAGGTCGGCTTCGTTGACGATGGGTCCGCGCGCGATATTCACCAGAAAGGCGGATTCCTTCATCCGGCAGAAACAGGTCTCGTCGATAAGGCCGGTGGTATTCTCGGTCTGCGGGAGCGCCACAACGACGTAGTCCGCATCGGCGATGGCATCCAACAGATCATCCGCCCTGAAAAGGCGTTCCACGCCCATGGGCGGCGTCGTGACCTGGGCGTCTACTGCGGTCACCGCGAGTCCCAGGGCGTTGAGCCGGGCCGCGATGCTGCGTCCGATGGAACCCAGGCCGAGTACGCATGCCGTTTTCCCGTGGATCTGGGAGACCGTGTCCGTGTGCCGGTCCCAGATGCGGTCCTTCCTGTCGCGTTCGTAGCGCATGAGCCCACGTGCGTGCACAAGCATAAATGCGATGGCCTGTTCCGCCATCGCGGCGTCGAATGCGCCCGCGGTATTGGTGATGACCACGTCGCTCTCTATCATTTCCGGATAGAGCATGGTTTCGAATCCCACGCCGATACTCTGTACCCATCGGAGTTTTCCGGCCTCGAGAAAGGGCGCTCTCGGCAGCCGCCCGTACACGACTTCCGCTTCCCGGATTTCCCGCAGCAGATCCTCGTCGGAATGGGCGGCGACCGCCTTCACGCGCGGCGAAACGGATTCGAGCTGTTCCCGCCATTCGGTCCATGGACCCGCCATCATGACGACTTTAACGGTTGACATTGCAATCCCTCATGGAGCGCAAAACGAAAGGACGACGATTGGGCGGCGTCGCGTTCAGGTGTGCGAATGGAATCGCCTCCCGGCCGCACCGGAAGCACGACTCCGCGGTCGTGATGAGCAGTAGTATATTTCTTTCGGCTTTGCAAGTCAAGAAGCGACGACTGTTGGTACAACCGACCCGGTGACAACCGGAAACAAGCCGGACTATCGGACAGGCGACGGCTTGATTCGAATATCCGGCGGATCACTCGCGCCCGTGGGACCGCGGGCCGGTCATCGCCAGCCGCAATTCGGCCTTGAATTGCGCAAAATACCGGAAATTTTTTCGCTCCGTCATTGCCATTTGCGGCGATTTTACTATATTAGTAACAGAATTGCAGTATTTCGGCCTACCCGGCGCGGTTTTCCCCGAGGGCTCTCATTTCCGAAACGCGCCAGGTACCACCTCCCCTGGAATCTCTTTGCGGTCAAGAGACACTCGATGACATCCTGTCACACCGCAATAGGAGAAACTGCCTATGGTGATGAGGGAGGAGTCGTTTGTACGCACTTCTGTCGCGATAACGACCGGGATCCGGTAGTCACACGGTCCGGGTCGTGACGGACAACTCCAGGTTTGAGTCCATTTGGGTCGTCATTAGCCAATTCACCGCAAACGATGCCGCTGCCGGCGGCAGCATTCACGGCAAATCAAACCCATCATCAGCCCGATTCGCGAAACCCGAAACATAAGGAATTGCGCTATGAAATCCAGTTTCAGTTTCAAAATGACGAAGTTCGTTATGTGGCCCGTCGTGTTTGCAATATCCATCCTTCATTTGACGACCGGTGTCTCGGAGTCGCAGGAAACCGAGGGGACGGCCGATTCCGATTCCTCGGAAATCATCCTCGATGAGATCGTCGAACTGGAAGAGCTGGTCGTGATCGGGTCTCGCAGACCGCGCTCGGCGACGAAATCGGTCGTGCCCATCGACGTGGTCACCAGCGAGGATTTCGTCAAGCAGGGCGGCACGGACATGACCGACCTGTTGAGAAACGTGATTCCCTCCTACAACGTCAACACGCAGCCCATCAGCGACGCCGGAACGGTGGTCCGTCCGCCGAACCTGCGAGGCCTGGCGCCCGACCACGCGCTGGTGCTCGTCAACGGCAAGCGCCGGCACCGGGCGGCCGTGATCCACTGGCTGGGCAACGGCGTCGCGGACGGCGCGCAGGGCCCCGACCTCACCGCCATCCCCGCCATCGCCCTGAAACGCGTGGAGGTCCTGCGCGACGGCGCCTCGGCGCAATACGGATCCGATGCGATCGCGGGCGTGCTGGACTTCCGCCTGAAAGACAGCCACGAGGGAATGGCCGCGGACGTGAAAGTGGGGAGCTTTCAGGATGGAGAAGGGAAGTTCCTGGGCGACGGCGAGATGTTCACGGCCGCGTTCAACATCGGTCTGGGCAATGAAAACACCTGGGCCAACCTCAGCCTGGAATATGGCAATACCGGTGAAACGATCCGTTCCGTGCAGCGCAATGACGCCGCGGGGCTGATTTCGGCGGGCAACACAGAGGTGGCGAATCCCGCCCAGATCTGGGGTCAGCCATTCGTTCGGGATGACCTGAAGATCTTCGCCAACTACGGCGCCACCTTGGGCGAAAGCGTCGATTTCTACGGCCACGCGAACTACGCAGACAAGGAAACGGAGGGCGGGTTCTATTTCCGGAATCCGCATACCCGCAGCGGCGTGTTCAAGGGGCCGCTGATCGACCTGGACGGGGACGGCGAGGCCGAGACGCCATCCCTGCTGGTCGGCGACCTGGACGGCGTGGATCAGGGCAGCGAATGTGCGCCGGTCCCCATCATTGACAACAGACCCGAACAGAACGCATGGCTCCAGGTTCGCGACGATCCCAACTGCTTCTCCTTTCTGAAGATGTTTCCCGGGGGATTCACGCCACGGTTCGGCGCGTTTACAACGGATGAATCCATCCTGATGGGCATCAAGGGCACCGGCATCGGGGGGCAGGCGCTCGGATCGTGGGACCTGAGCATGTCTTACGGGCGTCACGAGGCGGACTACTTCATCTTCAATACCGTGAACGCATCCATGGGTCCCGCAACGCCCACGTATTTCGATCCGGGTTCCTACGTCCAGTCGGACGTCGCCGTGGATTTGGGTGTGACCTATCCAGTGAACCCGCAGGTCTTCCTTGCGGCGGGCCTGGAGTACCGGAAAGAAACGTTTGAGATCGTCGAGGGCCAGATCGAGTCCTATATTATCGGCCAGCCGCTGGCCAGCCAGGGCTTTCAGCCGGCGACGAACGGCTTTTCCGGCTTCAGCAAAGTTGCCGCCGGCAGGTGGTCGAGACCGAACATCGCGGTATACGCGGAAGGGGACATTCAGCCCTCGGACCGGGCGTCATTTTCCCTTGCGCTGCGCCAGGAGCGTTTCGACGAATTGAAAACGTTGTCGAATACGCCGCCGTTGTCATCCGAGACGTACAATTCCAGCAACTACAAGGCTGCTTTCAACATAGGCTTAACCGAGGACGCCAGGGTGCGCGGCAGTTACAGCACCGGCTTCAGGGCGCCCACACCGGGCCAGCAGAGCGCCTTCAACATCACCACCGAGTTCAACTTCGAGAAGAACGACCTGGTGAACAACGGAACGGTCCCCTCCACCAGCCGGGCGGCCGCGTTGAAAGGGGCAAAGCCTCTGGTGCCCGAGAAGTCCAAGAACCTCTCGCTGGGTGTCGTCCTGGATATGGGAAGGGCAAGCATGACGGTCGACTATTTCGACATCAGGGTGAACGACCGCCTGACGGTTTCGCAGGACTTTGCGCTTAATGATTCTGAGAGGGAGCAACTCATCAGGGAGGGCCTCACCAGCGCGGCAGGCCTGCAGGAATTCCGCTTCTTCACCAACGACTTCAACTCCAAGACCCAGGGGATCGACGTGGTGTTTTCGGCGCCGGTGGGTCTCGGCGTGATGAACATCGCGTACAACTACACGGGTACGAAGGTTACGGAACACAATCCGGAAATCCTGGACGATCTGCGGCTGAGGGAACTGGAGGAGAATCTTCCCAAACAGCGCGGGAACCTGACCATCACCCAGACGCTCACGAGCCGATGGGACGTGCTGGGCCGCATCAGCTATTTCGGCGAGTGGTACGACTCCGAAGACGATCAGGTCTACAGCGGCAAGGTCCTGATCGACGCCGAGACCAGCGTCTCGTTCGACGACTACAGGTCGAAGGTTGCGATCGGTGCGCAGAACATCTTCAATACATATCCCGACGAACACCAGAAGGCCAGGGACAGGACGGGCAACAAATACAGCCAGTTCAGCCCGTTCGGATTCGGCGGCGCGTTCTGGTACGCAAAATACAGCTTCCATTATTAGAACGGGGATGAGTCTGACGCGGGCGGGACCGCCGCGTCGGTTCTCACGGAACCAAAAAAACGCAACGGCAGGATGTATTGCCGTTGCGTTTTTTTCATTTGCATCGGGGGATGGCGCAACGGCGCGTCAGCCGAGCGGAGGCAAATCGGGTCTATCGGCGTCGTACACGACGGGGCAGTGGTCCTGCCTGTGAATGAACTGGGCGAGGGTGCCTTCCGACGGGGCGACGGGGCACGAATTTTCCGTGCGCATGTGGATAGCGAAACTCCGCCGGGGCGCGCCGGAACGGTTGGGTCGGCTTCCGTGGAAGGTGAGGCAATGGTGGAACGAGACGCCCCCGGGCCGAAGGATGGCTTCCTCCTCACGCCACGTTTCGCCGGGGGGCAGGGTGATCTGCTCGCGCTGAGTCTCGATGTCGTCAAAGTAAAAATCGCCCTGGTTGAGCAGTCCCCATCTGTGCGAACCCTTCACGAAGGCCATGGGGCCGGTGTCCGCGCTCACGTCGGAAACAGCGACCCACGCGGTGAACAGCTCGCTGCCCTCCTTCCAGGTCTTCCAATACTGCCGGTCCTGGTGCCATCCGACGCTGACGCCGGTCCCGGATTCCATTCTCAAGGGCGGCTTGGAAAGGAGTTGTACCCACCAGACCTGGACCCTCCTTGCGCCGGTGACCTGGGCCGCAAGCCTCCCGATGGCGGGGTGGCTGACAAGCTCCATAATGGCGCGATTGGCAAGCTGGGGCATTTCGACCTTGCCCAGCTTGTTCGGGTCGTCGCCGGGGTTCCAATAGGAGGGCTGCGGCGGAATGCCGGTCTCGTAACGCCCGGCCAGCACGTCATCCATGCCATCCATGCAGCGTTGCACGAGTTCTGCGGGAATCACGGGTTGCGGATGGATGACGTAGCCGTCACTCAGGTAATCTTCGTGGCGTGCCATGGGGTGTTCCTCTTGTCCCTCCCGGTTCTCACCAGGCCGCGGCATAGCCGTCCCGGCGCGGGTCCGACCCGCCGACAAGCGTGTTGGTTTCCGGGTGAATGGTGATCGCCTGCGCACTGCCGGGACCGTCCCAGTCGCCCAGGATCCGGAGGTCGTGGCCGCGCCGGGCGAGGCCTTCCCGGATGTTTTCAGAAAACCTGCCCTCGAGCTGAAGGACGTCTTCGCAGGTGTGCGGGACGGTGGACTCCATCGGGTTCTGCAGGCTGCGCCAACGAGGCGCCTCCACGGCTTCCTGGGGGGTCATTCCGAAATCCAGTATATGGGTGATGAGCTGAAGATTGGTCTGTACCTGGGTGTCAGCCCCTGGCGTACCGCAAACGAGCACGGCCCGGTTGTCCCGGGTGACGATGACCGGGTTCATGGTATGGCGCACCCGTTTCCCTGGCATGAGGCAGTTGGGGTGGTCCTCATCCAGATGCCAGTAGGTCATCCGGTTATTGAGGAGGATGCCGGTATTTCCGGCGATCAGGCCGGCGCCGAACCCGGACTGGATGGATTGCAGCACGCAGACGGCGTTTCCCCACCGGTCCGCCGTGCAGAAGCACGTGGTGTCTTCGTGGGACCCGGGCCGCCCGGGAGGCACGTCGGTTGCCGCGTGATCGGGGTCGATACGCCGCGCCTGCTGTTCCGCGTAGGATTTGGAAAGCAGGCCCCTGAGCGGGATGTCCAGCCAGTCCGGATCGGCAACAAAGGCTTCCCTGTCGGAAAACGCGAGCTTCTTGGCCTCCACCATCAGATGGATGCACTCGGCCGTATTGCAGCCAAGGGATTGCAGATCGAAGCGCTCGACGATATTGAGTTCCTGGAGCAGGATGTGGCCGCTGGAGTTGGGCGGCATTTCATACACCGTGTGGCCCCTGTACGTGGTGTGAATGGGGTCTGCCCAGTGGGCGTGGTGGTTAGCCAGGTCATCCATGGTCAGCAGGCCGCCCCTGGAACGGCTGAATGCAACGATGGCCTCCGCGACGTCGCCCTCGTACAGGGCAGCCCGGCCCTCCGCGGCGACCCGGCGCAGCGTGGCGCCCAGGTCGCTCTGGCGAAGGACGCCGCCGGGTCCGAAGGGCAGGCCGTTCTTCGTAAACACATTGCGGGTGAACGGGTCGGATGCGAAGTTCCCGCTCCAGCCGGTGAGGCTGCCGGACAGCTTGTGGCTGACGGGAAACCCCTCTTCGCAAAGGGAGATGGCCGGCTCCAGGACCCGGTCGAGTCCGAGGAGGCCGTGGCGCTCGTGGGCGATCAGCCAGCCGTCCACCAATCCGGGAACGGAGACGCTCAGAATACCTCTCATGGGAATTCCGCCGCGATCCAGGTAGAATTCCCGAGTGGCCGCCCGAGGCGCCGCGCCGGTGGCGTTGACGGCGGAAACGGCGCCGGTATCGGACCGGTAGATGAGCAGAAAGCCGTCGCCACCCACGCCCGATGCGGCGGGCTCGACCACGCCCAGCGCCGCGGCCGTCGCCACCGCGGCGTCGATGGCGTTTCCGCCGGCCATCAGCGTGGTGATGCCTGCCTGGGATGCCAGAGGGTGGCCGGACGCGACGAGCCCGTTTTTTCCCATCACGGATGGACGAAACGCGTGGTGGCCGATACCATGTGGCGATTGCATGGCGTTCTCCGGAAGAAGCTGCTTAGAAACTACGAATGAACGAAACTACGAATGAACGAAACTACGAATGAACGAAACTACGAATGAACGAAACTACGAAACGGCGAAAGACATAAACGCGAAATGCGCGGAAAACTCATGGCTGAAATCAAATGTCACAAGTGGCGCGAAACCGCGATTCAGCCTGGCAATGCAGCGATTCTCATCGTAATGGGTGCCCCCCAAAGGGAAATGTCAACTGTTTCAATATTCCGGTGCGTCGCGTTTCCAGGCGCCGTTCGGGTCTGAGACGGAATCGTGAATCAGGCTTTGGTACGAAACATCGCCGAGTAGGGTAAGGGATCCAGGAATATGCCGCCGCTGTGCCGGTAGTAGTCTTCGTCCAGGACGAATGCGCCCGATCCGGGCGTGAGCCAGGGCGAGTCGGGCATTGGGTACGCGGCAAGCAGGTCGGCCCAGTTGCCGTAGTTCTCGGGACCGTTGGATTCGATCAGCCCACCCCGGATTCCCGGGAATCCCGGCAAGCGGGCCGCAACATTCTTGTTCCACTCGACGAGGAGGGGAATGCACCCGTTATCCGCCACGAAACTCGGCACGCCGGCTTCCGCCGCCGCACGCACCATCCGGAACGCGAGCGAGAGGGTCTTGCCGGCAGGCTTGATGGCGATGGCCCCGTACCCCTGGCTGACCCGTGTGTCCACGTCCTCCACCGTCTGGACGCTCTCGTCGGCCGCGAACCTGGCCGGCAGGTCGCCCACTTCGAATTCACAGGGATCCCGGAAAGGTTCTTCGATGAGGACGATGTGCTCGTGTATACCGGTGTTGACGGCGTGGTCCAGCAGGCGGCGCATAGTTTCCTTTTTCACGTATCTGGCATTCGCATCGAGATAGTAGAGGACGCTTCCGGAATCCGACATCGGCGTATTGTATCGCCCGGCAACGCGATGGATGCGGTCGAGCCACTCGATGTCCTTGCGGACCATGTCGTCCTCGGCGCCGGGTTGGCCGATCTTGATCTTCAGGATGTAGACGCCCGTGTCCAGGATGGCCTGCAGTTCATCGACGGGCATCCCGTAGCCGACGGCCGGGGCAAGGCCGATATGGGACTGGCGGTCCGAAAGAAAGGGTCGATAAGTAACGGGTATGAGTTGATCGAACGTACTGATTCCGTTGCGCTTCGCATATAGCATCCACGCGGCATTGTCGAGGGCGACCATCGCGATCAGCGAAAACGTGAGTCGAAGTCCGCAGTTTCGGGTAACTGCTTTGCCGTAGTCGTGTACAGACGGCAAGAGATCCTCCAATAAGGAGGGCGGATCCGGGAATTCCCGGCCCACCGCCTGCTGAAGCGCGAACTCCAGAAGCGCGGCCATGAGGATGTTGCCGCCGACTTCGGTATGGTTTGAAAACACGTCGGCGTCGGACCAGAGCACGGCAGTGCCGCCCACGCCCACAGCTTCGGTACCGTCTTCTTCTATAAGGCGAACGATCAGGTTCCACTTTTCGTGGAAGGCGGCGCCCTTGAACGCGAAGGGCCTGGCAAAGGGTTGACGCTGTATTTCCAGATCGGCGTGCACGATTCGCATGCGCGCGCTACTCCCAGCGGGTAAGGTCAAGGAGGACGCCTAGGAAGGCGCCTTTTTCATTGAGGAGTCCGCGGTATGCCGTGTCGGCCTGCGAGGCTGGAAGGACATGGGAAAGCAGGGGGTCGACCTTCAGGCGCTCGCGGGCGATATAGTCCAGCATGAGTTCGTCGGGGTCCGGATCTCCGAATTGCGACGCGTCGGGCTGCCTGGAGCCGTGCGCGCCAATAACGGACACGCCGGTGCGGTGAAGGTCGAAATACAGGTCGATTTCGGCGCTGCCGCGCGGGCTGCCCAGAAGGACAACCTGTCCCATCTGTGCCGCGATCCTGATCGCCGGCGGGGCGACTTCCGGGTTGCCCGTTGCCTCGACGACGATCTGACAGCCCTCGCCGTTCGTGATTGTGTTAACGCGATCCGCCAGGTCCTCCGCTTCCGGATTGACGCAGGCGCCGATGCCGCAGGATTCTGAAATGGAGAGCCGATCCGGAACCGCGTCTATTCCGATCACCAGGCGGGCGCCTGACAGATTCATCAACTGCGCGGCGAGATTGCCCACCAGGCCCTGCCCGAAAACGGCGACCGTGTGCCCCAGCCGGACGTCTGAAAGGCGGACCGCGGTGAGCGCGATCTTCGCGATGACCGCAAACGGCGCATGCTGGAGCGACAGGTTCTCAGGAAGTCTCAACAGAGATCCGCCGGCAGGCACGAGGGCATGTGAGGCATGCTTCCCCCTCACGTAGACCAGATCGCCTTCGTGTACGCCATCCACGTCCCGGCCGGTAAGGAGGACGCGGCCCACCGAGGCATAACCGGGGTGGAAGGGAAAACTGGCGTAGCCGAAGTCCTCCCGCGTGAAACCCACGTGTGTCTGTGTGAACATCGCCAGTTCCGTGCCGGGGCTGATCAGGCCGTACCGGTTCTCGACCAGGACTTCGCCGGGCCCGGGGGTGTCCCGCATATCGACGTCGACCGTTTCGACTTTCATCCTATCCGGAAATACAAGCTGTCTGGCCTTCATGAGCGTATCCTTCTCACCGGATGGCAGGGTAACAGGCGCGTCAATGTCCGAGCCCGATTCCCGTCAGCCCGGATGTATCCACCGTGCCGTCGGTTATGTCGAAAACCGAGGGATATCGATCCGCCCAGTCGCCATTGGCACCCGGGCAGTATTGTCGTGCGTTGCCCTCGATGGCCGTCACCGCGGGCACCCGCGCGGCGAGGCCGGCGGAGTGCAGAAACGAGGCCCCCGGGCAGGTGAGGTCCTGCACGCAGAGGAACATGCCGTATTTCTCCGCCGCGGCTCCCATGAGGAGGGCCTGTGACTGACCCTTGCAGGTCTTGAGCGCGACGCCGGAATAGCCCAGATCGCGTGCGAGCAGCAGGCTTTCGAAGTCCTCCAGGGACTCGTCGATCACCACGGGCCGGATTCCGGCGGCTTCGTGCATTTTGTTCTCCGGGTTGGCGCGGAGGTCGCGGGCCGTGGGCTGTTCGATGTAGGCCACGCGTTCGAAGGCGCCGCCGCTCTTTTCCCGGATCTGCGCGAGGAAGTCCAGGAGGTAGGCCACGTCACGGCATTGTTCGTTGAAGTCGAGTGAGTAGGCCCAGTCCGAAACGCCTCGTGCGGCCTGTGTCTGTGCGGTAACGGCGTGAATGCCGCAAACGCGGTCCACGTCCCATGCCAGGTCGTCTCCGTTGAGTTTGATTTTGAGGTGGGTCAGGCCGTCGGCCCGGATCCATTCCGGCAGCGTCTCGGGCAGGCCGTCGTCGAGCCGCTGATCGATTTCCGCGTTGGAAAGTGGATCCAGGGCACCCACGAGATGGTAAAGCGGCATGCAGGGTTTGGGTTCGCGCAGCGTGTACCGGTCCAGGTGTTCGCCTCTGAAGTCGTCGTTCAGATATCCGGCCAGATCGTGATTCATCCATTCTGCTGAGAGGCCGTTGTACGCGTTGATCCCATTGACCTTGCCGTAGGCATCGTGCAGCGCGGCATCGATCGGACTTGCCGTGACCAGCGTACAGAGTTTGGGAATCGGTTCCGCCAGGTTCAGCTCCGCGCCGGTTTCCACGGCGAGATCGAGAAAACGGGATTCCAGGTCGGCCATGATGTCGATAGGATGCCCGCAATCCCCATAGGTGCGGGTGTACGCGACCATGCGTTCGCCGAGCCGGACCATCGCCTGCATCGAGTCGTCGAAACCGACGGACCGGGAGGGAAAGGACCAGGCATTCCCCAGGGGCATGGACCCGAATCCGGATGCGATGCCGCCGGCGCCGTTTTCAACGTCGACGGTCACGTTCATCAGTTTGCAGTGCGTTGTGACCACGCCGCCGAACTTGAGCGGGGTGCGGTAGGGATATGCCTCAAAGTCGAGTTCGACGTTGCGGATGCGGATATCGGACGATGCTGGCATAGTCGCTCCGTTGATCGGCACGCGTAGAGTCGTCGTGCAATTACCGCCTTGTGAATGCCTATCCGCCCAGGTGACGTTGCACGCCCGCATCGAGAGCGGCATCGATGCGCGTGACGCTCTCCTCCAGGTGGGCGCGGGTCTGGCGGTCCAGGCCCGTACCGGAAAGTACGTTCCGGATGGCGGTTGCCAGGACTGCCAGGTCGGCGCGCGCCAGGGAGGTGGCGTCGGCCGGTGCGTCGCGGGGCGGTTTCACGACCAGGGCGACGACATGGTCCAGGTGCAGGCGCTGGAGGTTTCTACGGAAGCTGTTGATGTTTGCGGCGGTTTCCAGCTCCGCCCAGATGGATTGCCGCAGGCCGTCGAAGAGTTCGGACATGCCGAACACGTCCTCGCCTGCCCAGAGTTCCAGGTCCTGCAGCCTGCCCAGCAGCAGCGGATGGTACAGCGCGCTCAAGGGACCCCGCTGTATGCTCAGAATCCGGCTGTGGATCGGGTAGTCCAGGCGTTGCATGCGCCAGACCGCTCCGGTGAAACCCCAGAGGCGTTCAGGCGCGAGTTTCCGCATCACCGCGGGGGAAAATTCGAAGGCATCCGGTCCGAAAACGTGCGTTTTGAGGAAGTTGAACGCCTCCCGTTGCCTGGCTGCCTCGACCGGTTCGAACGGCAGGCGGTTTCCGGGGTCGCCCACGTGGTCGCGCCGGTGATGGATGCCGCCGATATACTTCGTGATGTTTCGCGCCGCAAGAAAGTACTCCGTGAGGCCCTGGCCGAACACCCTACGAAGCTTCTGGTAACGCCTGCCGGGAACCTCGAACTCACCTTCCATTTTTCGCCAGAGTTCCTTCGCGAGGCCGATGCGATTGCGGTGGAATGCCAGAGGATCGGCGCCGAGGTCCCATCGATTGACCCACGGATCGATGCCCCGGGGCGCACCGAATGCGTCTTCATCCGTACCGTAGGCGACTCTGGGGTCGGCGACTTTGGCGGCGATCTTGTGCAGTTCTTCCCGTTCCTCGTCCGGGCTCTCCGCGTCGATGGGTTTGTAGGCGTATTCGATCGCCCATTTGTCGTAGGGGCCCAGTGTGGTGGGAAAGAAGTGGCCTTGCGGTTGTCCCTCCGGCGCGATATTGGGAGGCAGGTAGTCCATCACCGAGCTCGACACGTCCTTCACCGTTTCTTTGTCCTGCAGGCGGTCCGTGGGATGCAGCGTGCTGGCCCGGAAATTGTGGCGCAGGCCCAGGGTGTGCCCCATTTCGTGCGCCGCGATCATCGTCAGATAGTCGTTGATGAATTCCTGTCCGTCCTCCCCCGCAATGTCGATTTCTCCGCGGGCCGCCAGCAGGTTTCCGGTAAACGCAGCCTGGTGGGCGGCGCCTTCCGCGTAGTCGCAGAATCCCCGCGAATAGTCCCGCGTTCGATCGTGCTCCGGAAACGGTCCGCCGGCTTCAGACAGCGGATCCACGAATTCCTCGTATTCGCGGAATATCGAACGCGGAAAATCGGCGCTGAAGCGGATGCTCGCGTGGAACAGTTCGCCGGTGAGCGGATTGGCGCGGGAGGGCCCCTGGGCATATACCCTTCGAGGATTCACAAACCAGCGGACCATGTTGTAACGCGCGTCGGCGGCATCCCATTCCGCGTCGTCAGGTTGCTGTTTTACGACAATCGCTTCCTTGAAGCCGATGCGCTCGAAGGCCGCATTCCACATCAGGAGGCCTTTTTTCAACGCTTTCCTGTATTCTACAGGTACTGTGTTTTCCAGCCAGAAAACGATCGGCTTCCTGGGTTTCGAGAGCCTTGCCCGTGGATTCTCCTTCTCCAGGTGCCACCGCTCCACGTAACGTCTGTAGGGCGTCTCCTTCTGTACCGTGCTGTAGTCCTGGTACATGGTGAGGAAGTGGCCCACCCTGTCGTCCCCCAGCCGGGGCTGATAACCCGTCCGGGGCAGGGTTGAAAGGCTGAAGTGATAGACGTGCTGAAAACTGCGGGGATCGGGGAAGGTGTACGCTTCAAAATCAGGGTTGGACGTGTTGAAGTGCAGGACAACTTCGATCTCGGTGTTCAGCGGGAAGGACTTCACCTTTCCGAAGTAGCTGTTCTTGCCGTCGAAACGGTACTTCGTCTTTCGATCTCTGAACGCGGCAGCCACCATTGCCAGGTCCTGCAGGAAAAAGCCGCTCGCATCCACAAGGATGCTCTTCCTTTCAGGGTGTGGCTGGCTGTCCACGATTTTCGCAACGCTCAGGATGGAATTGGTGACGCTGCGCGCCAACGCGCCGGCGATCGGGGCGTCTTCATCCGCCCGGAAGTAAAGGTTCTTGTGCAGGAACTGGACGTTCTTTCCGACACGTTTGAGAATGAAAGGGAAGCCGTAATTCATAAAGCTTGGAATCAGGGCCGTTGCGTCGAAGAAATAACCGTCGGCCGCCTCGCGGGTAACGGCGCAAAGAAAGAGCCTGTCCAACTGTCTCGGCCTGATCTCCATGTATACTTTGGCTTCGTCGTCCTTTCGGTAAATCGTAAAGAGCCCCGGGACGACTTCGAAGTCCTTCGTGACCTCTTCGAAGGTCTTCTTCTTTTTCTTCTTCTCCTTCTTCGCGGTCGTGTCTGTCTTTGTCTCTTTGGCCTTGACTTTCGCGGTGTCCGCTGCCGTGGTGTCGGGTTTGGTTTCTTCCGCCTGTACAGTTACGGCCAATATGCAGATAATGACGATGTGAATGAACCAGATAGCAAGTGGGCGCATCCTGTCCTCCTGCCTGGTTGATGTGGTTCCCGGTCTTGAAAAACTGTGCGATCGTCCGGTTGACGGCGTATCGAACGCGTGCGCGCCGGGCAATATCACCACAATGTGTTTTTCGCGCTCTGTATAACCTGAGTCATTCCGTTTCCTGTGTGGGCCGTACCGACCACGTCCTCAGCAGTACCCTGATGGCGAGACCGGACAGGCACCCGGCGGCGGCGGCGGCGAAGACCTCCCATCCGCCCTCCAGCAATACGAGCAATACGGCGCTGATGCCGAGCGACAGGCCCCAGAAAAGCCCGGCTCCGAGACTCCAGTCCAGCAGTACCGACACCAGGCCGACGCCCATGGCCGCCGGTATGGCCGTGACAAACCCGATGATCACCCCGTCGAACGGACCCCAGTAGACTCCGGCCCCGGCGCCGAGGCCCAGCACCATACCGATGCCCGTGCTGATGTCGCTGCCCATACCCACAATCAGCCCGAGCGCCAGCCCCCATCCCAGGCCCAACCCCATCGCGTGAATCCAGCCCGACTTCCCGACCATGGCGTGCGAAAACGGGCCCATCAGGAGAAACGCCACCACGAACACAAACGCACCATGGATGATTCGCCGCAACACCGCTGCTCCTGTCTTGTTTCTATGGCAAAACCGTCCCGGTGAGGAAGCCGGTTTGCAGGTGGGGCAGACACTCCTGTCTGCCGGCATCATTGTCCTTCTGTCGGTAGCGTGACAGAAGAAGAGCCTGTCGCCTCGGACCCATCCCGGTCTGTGACCGTGTCCGACACCGGTTCGACCAGCTGGTCCATCGACACGTCAAGCGCGCCTGAGAGTCTGCGAAAGACCTCGAGCGTTCCGGACTTGTGCCCATTCTCGATCTGTGACAGATACCCCCTTGAAACACCGACCGACCGGGCCAGCGAGGCCAGCGTCAACCCGCGGTATTTGCGCCACACGCGCAAGGGCGATCCACCATCCAGTATACCCCGTACAACTTCGCCGGGAACCGTTTCGCCCGCGGCGTCGTCCGTCCAGGCTCTGTCGATGGCCGCGGAATCTTCCGCATCTTCGAGCGCGGCGGCCATACGGCGGTACGCCTCGATCGGAATAACCGCGTATTCGGGCGCCCCGTCCCTGACAATGATCTGCACGTCCTGTTCATTCATCGGTATATCTGTCCCCTCGTGTCGATTTTCGCGACCAGCAGCACCCTTTGCTCGTCGTTGATCGAGTAAATCACGCGCCAGCCACCCAACCTCAGCCGAAAGTCCCTGTCTCTACCCTGAATCTGTGTGGCGTTCGGATGTCTGCCATACGGTTCTGCCGCAATCGCGTCGATCCTGGTACAGATACGCCAGGCGGTGCTGCGCGGCATGCCAAAGAGCCGGCGTGCGGCCTGCCTCTGGTAGCGGACTTCGTACATTAACTAAATTTACCCAAAGATCTCTATTTGTCAACAATATTCATTCAGAATGTTTTCTATTGGCGAACAAAAAAGCACATATAATAAAGAGGATGAATCGTCGAAATCCGCTTTTGAAACCCCGTCTGAAGAATCTGTCTTCTGAACTGTTACGTCGATATGGGGCATTATCGGACAGACCAGCAACAAACCGGCCCTAAGTTACGTTTCCGCCAGAGACCTCGGATGTTTTGATCTGACTCGGCACGTCCTTGACAGGTCGCGCAACGGGGACCTGGATTTCAGAGGCAATTCATGTAGATGATGGGATTATCCTGTCTCCCGAAGAACTCTGTCAATGGCGGCGCGTACAATTTTCTCAGACTTACCGGACACAAAGGCGTCTGTGGGCTCGTATCCCCCCTCGTCAAAGGAAGTTTCCATGGTGATGTACCCCGTCCCAAGATCTCCGTATCCAGCAACGGCGACGAAGGCGTCCGGGCGGCTCGCCTGCGCGTGCAACTGGTATTCGATAAAGATCTCGCCCGGCAGATTGACCACCGCCACCCCGTCGTTGAGACGCATGCAGGTAAAGGGAATTGGACGCTCGCGGCGGCGCACGTACGTCAGCATGAGGGCGTGTTTGCTGTGAACCTTGGTCCCTGTTCGTACCGACGCAATCTTCGCCAGCAGGTCCTCCTCGTCCAGGTCCTCCCGAGGCGGCAGCCGCACGGGCTCTACGGTCCAGGCAACGCGTTCAAGGGGCTGACGCGTACTGGCCTGCTCCGCTTGCAGCATGGCCGTGTGGATGCGCCCGGTGAACAATTCGCGGTTGTCGGCCACGCCGTCGTTGTACTTGCCCGCGGTGACGTTGCCCGCGCAACCTGTGAAGTAGATGTGCGGAATTCCACTCTCCTCCGTGCGGCGGTTGCGTGCGAGGCCGACGAATTCAGGCGTCACCAGCCCCGTGCCATCCATGCTGGTTGGATGTGTGGCATAGTAGTGAACGAGGGCAAGCGGCTTATCCTGATTGTAATAGCCGATCGTCTTGAGTATGGGGTCGATGACGCCCTCGGGCGCGGCCCGCACCTCCGGGTCGGGCGTCTTGGTCCAGCGCACGTGGGCCACCTTTCCGTCCGGTCCCATCACGCGCCTGTTGGAAGCGATCCGGTCGACTCTGGCCTCGCCGATGGATATATGCGTGCAGGGCTGCAGTCTGTTCATGGCTTCGCCTGCTGCCTCTGCCGCCTGCGTGCGAACGTTTTCTGCCCAGTCTCCGGCCATAATGACATCGGTATGACCGTGGGCGTCGAGAACGTCCTGGGCATCGCGGTCGGGCCAGGGGGTGTCGTGCGCATGGGTGCAATGCACGGCCACCCGATCGGCATCTGTTCCCACGGCCGCGGCGATTTCTTCGCGCCAGCGGTCGTAATCGCCGTTGCTCAGTTCGGCCCAGTCCAGCGCACACAGGACCATGGGCGATTGGTCGTCCGGTACGATCACCAACCCAAGAGCGGTCAGCGGATCTAGGATGCCTTTGGCTGGCGGATACCATCCTGCGCAGAGCGGATGCCCGAGCGGCGGCGTCACGTCGGATTGAAAGGTCGCGAGTCGGATCATGGCTTCTCCAAATGAGTTGATCCCGGCGCTGTACGACAGTCAGACCGGCGCAACGCGGGGATCCGGAAGTTTTAAAAAATGGAGGGACGGATGGCAAATTACGGCGGGGAGGACACCCTGTCAACCCGAAACATCGGATCGCGACCCGGGCGGGTGCGGGAACACGAAACAAGACTTACATGGATGGACAGGATGGACAGGATAAAGGCGGAAAAACCGAAATTAAAACAATAGACCCGGCAATCACGATGTTCAAGTGGAGCAATAACACGGCAGAACGCATTCCAGTGGACCGACGGTACCTGGAACCAGGAGGACCGGATTCACGTAGATCAGTGCCGCGGAGTTGTGGATCGCGTGTTGGAGAGATGCTCGACGACCGAATTTAACATCGCGGGTTTCCTCGTGTTGTTAAACAAGCTATATTTGCTGCGGTCATTCCGGCGGGATCGTTCAACGCACTACAAACGAGAAACGCAATGTTGCGCTTTACCGCAGATCATCTGCTTCAGTTGAAGGTGCCCGCTGCACGTATACCATTCGATCTGAGCCCCGATGGGCGTTTTCTGGGTCTTACGATGGTGTGCGTCGGCAGCAACCCAACGGTATTGAGATCGGGAGAATCTACCAATGTTCCACAGGAAGTCATGCGGCCTTCGGTCGTGGTGGTCAACACCGAGGACTCGAGTTTCGTCAATCCATTCGGTGAAACAAACGTGTCCTGGGGGTCGCAATGGTCCTCTGACGGTCGTTATCTTGCAGCCTTTCTTCAGGAAAACGACAACCCCGCGTGCCTGGCGATATGGGACAGGCGTACTTCGGACATGAGAGTACACTACAACGCAAAATATGTTGGCGACTATGCTTTTGAGGTTCCCAGATGGACTGACGACGGACGACTGATTCTGATGAAGATGGAACCCGGCAAGCCGGATGTTATGATTGGCAAACCCGATGACAGTGGCATTCAGCGACGAACGTCTAACGCGTCGGGCGTCGTCCCGGTCGAAGAAACAGAGAAACGCGCGAACCTGGTATCCGTAGACGTGCGTTCAGGGGAAGTCGCACTGCTGGCCGAAGATTGGTTGCTCAGGTGTTGGCGGCCGTCGCCCGATGGATCGCACGTTGCCTGCCTTCGTCTAAGCGAACACGACGAGGTATCCGGGAAGAACATGTGCGATCTGATGGTTGTCGACGTCGCCGACGGAAAGACTGTTTGTGTTGCGGGCGGGATCGGCCAGTCGTACACGACCGCGTTCAGCTGGTCGCCGGATGGAACGCGACTGTGCTATATGACCTGGGGAGGGGAGAACTCCGGTCATCCGTTTGTGGTTGGGAAAGACGGAGGGAGCGGTCCGGTTGATTTAACAGGCGAGAGCGGCGTTTACGTCAGGAAAGTCGATGCCTTCTATGAACCGCCTCCGAGGTGGCGTCCGGATTCAGAGGCCGTATATCTGCTTGTACCCAATGGCATCTGGATTTTTGGGGCATCCGGGGAATGTCAACGGAAGGTAACGGTACCTGAAGATTACACGGTATCCACCTGGCTTCTCCCGCAAGAGACGCCCATGTTGAGTTCGGCAAGGGTGCCCCTTGCAGTAACCGGAAGAGACCAGACGCTTCATATAGCTGAACTGGATCTTGAAAACGGAGTTTTTCGAGTAAAGCTCAAGATAGATGGTGCAATCCAGCCGTGCACGCTGCTCAATGAGGCGACCAGCGATGGCGATAAGATATTCATTGCCAGGGAGTCTGCGACAGAACCTCCTGAAGTCATCAAGGTAAGCAGAGATGGCGAGACTAAGCGCGTATTCAAGCCGCTGTCTTCCATCGATTCCGTTGAATTCGGTACCCCGGAGCTTGTTGAATTTGAGAATGGCGGACAGGATTTCAAGGCGGCCCTGATGCTGCCTCCTGGTTACGATGGCAGGCATCCTCTTCCGGCAATCACCGTGGTCTACGGTGACTACTCATACTCGGAAGACATTAACCGATTCGGATTTACGTGGTCGGTATCCGAAGACAATGCCCACTTTCTGGCTCACCGTGGATATGCTGTGGTATACCCCGATACTGAGCTCTCAGACGGAGACCCGATGAATCAGATTGTAGACAGGACAACGCCTGTGATTGAGCACTTGATCGATCGGAGGATCATAGATCCGAAACGAATCGGGCTCTACGGTCACAGCTATGGCGCTTACTCCGTCCTGGCGCTGATCACCCGCTCGGATCTGTTCCGGGCTGCCGTAGCCAACGCCCCAATTGCGAATCTGTCGAGTTTCTACGGCCGTGGCAGCTGGTTCTGGTTCGAGAGTGGACAGGGTAGACTGGGGAAGCCGCCGTGGGGCGATCCCGATGCGTACGTCCGCAATTCTCCATTGTTCTTCCTGGATAGAGTTCAGGCGTCCGTATTGCTCGTGAATGGCAGTGAGGATACAGCTTCGGCCGGGCAGGCCGCCGAAGTCTACAGCGGCCTGCTCAGGCTCGGTCGAAAGGTCGAATGGATTCAATATGAAGGGGCAGACCATTTCACGCCGGAGTGGGAACGCACGAAATTCGAGCATTTATGCAACGCCATTCTCGACTGGTTTGACAAGAATCTGTAGCATCCTGCCCGGTTCTTTTCCTGCCCATACAGCACATCCACATTCCTCGTTCTTCCACATCTTACCAATCCCCACCTTGACAGAAGGCTCGAAAAATACTATACTGATGTGCAGTAGTTTCTTGTTCGCGATGGGACCTTCCGCAACTGGCCATAGTCTCTCGCACAGTTGAAGCCGGCGTGATCGCAGCTCTTGCCAAACCTTCACTTGACATGGGCCCAACGCAATGATACCGTTCTATTGCCATTGAATCTGCCCGACCTCGCAACTTACCAACGTTGTCGGTTGCAAATCGAGACCTGTGGATGGACATTCGCGATATTATCGGCTCCGTAGAAGCGCGAAACTATCGAATCACCCATCATGCAGTCGAAGAAGCCGGGAATGATCAACTGAATCTTGAAGAGATTTTCCATGCGCTAAACAAGGGCGAAATTATCGAATATTACCCGGATGACGAGCCCTACCCAAGTTGTTTGGTATATGGAAAAAATGCAGATGGTGAGCCCATCCACAGTGTATGGGCATATAATCAGAAGAATCGAAGCGCAATATTGATTACCGTCTATCGTCCGAATCCGACACGTTGGATTGATTGGCGCAACAGGAGGAACCTGTGATGGCGTCCTTTGACGGATGTCCGGTGTGTGGCGGCGCGATTGCTGAAAGGGAAGTGGGGAATGACATGCACGCCGGAGTTGTACGGGAGACCGCCCGGATCAACGCTGAAGTGTGCCTGAAATGTGGTGAACGTTTCTACGAGCCGGAGGGGGCACAACGTGTCGAACATTCAAGATCAAAGCACGAGGCCAAGAGAACCGCAATTGTGCAAAACGAGGCGCTTCGTGCCAAAATGGAATACGAGATCTGGTTTCTCAGTTTTCTGGAACAGCGAATTGATCGGGCTAGAGAGAACGACCAAAGCCCTGTGCTCAGGATCACAAGCGGAGTTGTACCCGCGAACATCAAGATGACGTTCGAAGATTCACTTTCAAACGATGAATCGCTCATCCATGCGATAATGCCGCTCACTTTCGTTGGTTCCTTCAAGGTGCTCGATATGATCTTCGAGTGGATCCTCGAAGAGAATTGCAAGGTGGGAAAAATCCCACAGGTTCCGTGGCGTTTTGCCGATAAGGAGAAAATGCTCAAGAAAGCATCAATTCTCCAACTACCTCGACTCTTCGATACCCATCCCCACCTTTTAACCTATGCCAGAGCAGTTTTCTGCAAACTGGTGCCTTATCGCAACGAGGTTTTACATAGCAACAGCTTTTCTGTATCTGGAGACGAATTGACTCTGTCAAGTTCCAGGAAGGGAACAACCCTGACCTTCAGCGGAGATCAAGTCGACGGTTTAGCGCGTTTTGTACGCATACTTGCTCGCGCGCTGATCGGCGAGATTTCTGTCGACGAATACAAGCACAGGGTAATTCGCCGTTATCTCGACGTGCTCGCACCAGTGCACGGGCTGAAGACCTTCAATCAACAGATGTCCCGATTCGTACGCGTGGAACTCACTGCGCCCAGAAAAGGACCCGCTTTCCCGGCGAATTTGAAACAGGTGAGGGATTTGATTTCGAAGACATTCAGAGACCAGGATGTCTTCTTTGATCTCAAAGTGATCGCCGTCGATGGCGAAGAGATCGTCTCCAAGTGGCATTTTGCGCCGGATGAAGTGCCGGACGTGGATGTATTGACCTTTTACGAGGAATCTCATAAGGCGCACCGGGAGGAGATCATCGGCTGAATCTCAACGTGCCGGTAGATATATGAGCCAAATTCCGTACCAAACGGAGAAATCAGTTTCCGACTCTACGGTTTATATTTACGTCAAAGAGTCATCGAAGGACGACAAGGGAGAGAATGAAGAATGTTTGACATTGATGAACTTCTGGAGAAAAACCTCGGGCTCAAAGGAGATTTTTGAGAAGAACCAAGGGATGCTTTCGAAATGTCCGCCAGCAAAAAGGCGTCATACCGACTTGGCACGCCCTACGGGTCTCGACGCCCGACTGACGATACGCCCATCCGCCAACCCAGGCCAAGGGCGACCTTTATCACATACAATATTCTTCAATGTGATTTAATGTCCCTCTAACCTGATTAATTCATGAATCGCAACGAATTGGATTTTCAATAAGCGGAAAC